>NZ_JBNNVG010000015.1:0-123930 GCF_050280425.1 Lysinibacillus sp. NPDC093190
TCACACCCGTTCCCATACCGAACACGGAAGTTAAGCTCTTTAGCGCCGATGGTAGTTGGGGGCTTCCCCCTGTGAGAGTAGGACGTCGCTAGGCAATCTAAAGTCTGAGAATTTTTTCTCAGGCTTTTTTATTTTTCAGGCTGTCTTATACAACTAATGTATAGGACAGCCTTTTATCTTAGTTAGCAAAATGTTTTCTGTGCGAAAGCGAAGCGACAGCAACAAATGACATCAATTACGCTAAGGTGAAATCTAAAATTCAAGGGCGTTTCTTAGATTATTTAAATAAGATTGGCTAACGGGTAGTTCACTTCCATCCTTTAGAGTGATAATAAAATTGGAAGTAAGATCACGAGCCATTTTTTTTATGAAATGAATATTAACAATATAAGATCTGTGAATGCGAATAAAAGATGACGGTAGACGCATTTGAAGTTCTTTAAGAGTAATACTTGTTTTAAATTGTTCCCCCTCCACATAAAACCACGTTTTTTTCTGCAGGCTTTCAATATGAGAGATTTTTTCAATTGCAACAGGATTCCATTCCTCTTCTTGCTTTCCAGTTAAAAATTGAAAGGGCTCCAATTTCTTTTCGGTAAAGGTTGAAGGTAATACTACAACAAGTGCTGCAGGCACGTCTAAAAGGTTTATAGGATAACCTATCCCATAATACGGCGTTTCAAATAAGGAATTATCTAAAACGGCATCTGTTCGTTTCCTCGTGTGTAGTACTTGTTCGGCAATGCTACCAGACTGTACTTGTTGGCCTATTTCCAAGTTAATGTTTTGATGTCCAGAATGAAAATAGATATAGGAGTTTTCAGCAGCAATTGCAATGGATGAATTGGCTGGAACCCAGTCTTTTAACATTGAAATAAACTGTTGTGAAATATCTTTTGGCAAAGAATTAAACTCATTATTCATTGTGAATATCCCCCTTGTTTGTAAACAGTTTACCAAATTTAGTCGCCTAAAAAAGCGGTTTCATCATTAAAATTTGGTATTTTATCTAAAAATAATGAAAATTCAGATGTTCTGTTATATATTAATTTACAACAAATAAACCTGTTATGGAACAGTCGGTTAAAAGTTTTTTAACAGAGTATATTGTATACAAAGGGGAAGGTGGAATTTCAATATGTCAACACGTCAAGAAAAAATCCAAGCATTAGAAAAACAATGGGAAGAGAACCCTCGTTGGGCAGGTATTGAACGCGCATATTCAGCTGAAGAGGTTGTTAAGTTACAGGGCTCTGTTGTACTTGAACAAACTTTAGCGACTAAAGGTGCGGATCGACTTTGGAAATCTTTACACGAAGAACCGTTCATTAATGCATTAGGTGCATTAACTGGTAATCAAGCTGTACAACAAGTAAAAGCAGGATTAAAAGCAATCTACTTATCTGGCTGGCAAGTTGCTGCTGATGCTAACCTTTCTGGTCAAATGTACCCTGACCAATCCTTATATCCAGCAAACTCTGTACCAGCAGTAGTTAAACGCATTAACCAAGCTTTACAACGTGCTGATCAAATCGATCATGCTGAAGGACGTGTAGATCAATTTGATTGGTTCGCTCCGATCGTAGCAGATGCTGAGGCTGGCTTCGGTGGCCCTCTAAACGTATTTGAGCTTGTAAAAGGAATGATTGAAGCTGGAGCTGCTGGTGTTCACTTAGAAGACCAATTAGCTTCTGAGAAAAAGTGTGGTCACTTAGGTGGTAAAGTGTTACTTCCAACACAAAATGCTGTTCGTAACTTAATTGCTGCTCGTCTTGCAACAGACGTAATGGGTGTTGATACAATTTTAATCGCTCGTACAGATGCTGATGCTGCTGATATGGTAACATCTGATATCGATCCGCGTGATGCTGAGTTTATTACTGGTGAACGTACTCCAGAGGGCTTCTTCCGTACAAAACCAGGTATCAAACAAGCGATTGCTCGTGGTTTAGCTTACGCGCCATATGCCGATTTGATCTGGTGCGAAACTTCTAAACCATCTCTTGAGGAAGCTCGTGAATTTGCGGCAGCTATTCATGCTAAATTCCCTGGTAAATTGCTAGCATACAACTGCTCGCCTTCTTTCAACTGGAAAGCAAATTTATCAGAAGAAGAAATCGCAGAATATCAACGTGAGCTAGGTAAATTAGGTTATAAATTCCAATTCGTAACATTAGCTGGTTTCCATGCATTAAACCACTCTATGTTTGAGCTTGCGCATGATTATAAAGATAATGGTATGGCTGCATACTCTAAACTACAACAAGCTGAGTTTGCATCAGAATCAAAAGGCTACACAGCTACACGCCATCAACGTGAAGTAGGTACTGGTTACTTTGATGATGTATCTCAAGTTATCTCTGGTGGTACTTCTTCTACAACAGCTATGGCTGGTTCTACAGAAACAGAACAATTCGTATAAGTTTCATAAAGTACGTGTATTTCTAAATTCATAATCATAGATTAGTCTCCTCCGCTCCTCCTAAAGCGGGGGATGACTACTTAAAATCGCAAAGGTGGGGGAAACAACTGATGGAACAAGCAACAACAGGTAAGCTTAAAATTGTTGGGGAACAAAACGAGCAAACAAAAGAAATTTTAACATTAGAAGCCCTTGAGTTTGTTCTTGCCCTGCACGAAAAATTCGATGCTCGTCGAAAAGAGCTATTAAAGGCTCGTCAAGAACGCCAAAAGCATCTTGATGCAGGTGAGAAACTCGACTTCTTACCAGAAACAAAGCAAATCCGTGAGGGAGATTGGACAATTGCACCACTTCCAGCAGATTTGCATGACCGTCGTGTAGAAATTACAGGACCTGTTGACCGTAAAATGGTTATTAATGCATTAAACTCTGGCGCAAAAATGTTTATGGCTTGCTTTGAGGATGCATCTGCTCCGACATGGGAAAACATGATTGGCGGTCAAATTAATATGCGTGATGCTATTAATAAGACAATTGAGTTTACACAAGCATCTAATGGTAAAACGTATAAGTTAAACGAAAATACAGCTGTGTTATTAGTTCGTCCACGTGGTCTACATTTACTTGAAAAGCATGTTCTAGTGGATGGCGAACCGATCTCTGGTAGTTTCTTTGATTTTGGTCTGTATTTATTCCATAATGCTAAAAATGCATTGGCAAAAGGTACGGGTCCTTATTTCTACCTACCGAAGCTTGAAAGCCATTTGGAGGCACGCTTATGGAATGATGTCTTTGTGTTTGCACAAGATTATATCGGAATTCCACAAGGGACAATTAAGGCTACTGTATTAATCGAAACAATTTTAGCAGCATTTGAAATGGATGAAATTTTATATGAACTACGTGAACATTCAGCTGGTCTGAATTGTGGACGCTGGGATTACATTTTCAGCTATATCAAACGTCTACGCAATCAACCTGATGTAATTTTACCGGACCGTGGGCAAGTAACAATGACTGTACCTTTCATGAAGGCATATACGTCTTTATGTATTCAAACATGTCATAAACGTAATGCTCCTGCGATGGGCGGTATGGCAGCGCAAATCCCGGTTAAAGGGGATGACGACGCGAATGCTGTAGCGTTTGCAAAGGTTGCAGAAGATAAACGTCGTGAAGCAACAGATGGCCATGATGGAACTTGGGTAGCGCACCCAGGTATGGTTGCAACGGCAATGGAACAGTTTGATGCGATTATGACGACGCCAAACCAAATCCATAAAAAACGCGAGGATGTAAATGTTACAGCAGAAGATTTAGTAGCTGTTCCAGAAGGTACAATTACACTAGAAGGTCTTCGTATTAACTGTAGTGTAGGGGTTCAGTACATCGCTTCTTGGCTACGAGGCAACGGAGCTGCACCGATTAACAACTTAATGGAGGATGCTGCAACTGCAGAAATCTCTCGCACACAAGTATGGCAATGGATTCGTCATCCAAAAGGAATCTTGGATGATGGTCGTGGCATTACATTGGCCTTTGTACTAGATATCTTGGAGGAAGAGCTTGTGAAAATTAAAGAGGCTGTTGGGGAACAAGCTTATAACGGTGGCCGCTATGAAGAAGCTGCTGAGCTGTTTAAATCTTTAATTGAACAAGATGAATTTGTGGAATTCTTGACGCTTCCAGGTTACGAAAAATTAGCTTAACTTTCTTTCAGCAATTGCTGAAAGAAATGATTTAAGATACGAATCTACTAAACGAACATATCCAAACTTTCCTAAATTGTTGTGGACTAAACTCGAAGGAAGTCCACCTTATTTCACTAAAGTAATGAGCGGGGTCTGTTCCCTCGTTCCTTACAGAAAATTGAACACGGTTACAAAAAAGGGGTCTATTAATAAAAGAGATTTAAAAGGGGTGAAGGATGTCTTACGAGCATAGATGGGGGCTTGTAAGGCATTTTTTTATTTTCCAAAAACATTGTAAGGGGGAGCAAACATGCGAAATAACGAAATACTATAGGTTCCTGTACCGATTAATAGGGGAAACATTAAATGAAATAGGATGTACAGTTGATATCGAACAAGCTGTTGCATGTTTGAAAGAAAAATTAGCAATAGTTACGAAATAGCTGTTGTTGAAAGGAGGTGTCTCGAATTAATCATGAGACATCTCCTTTTTTAATTATTTAACTACGGCGAGTACAAAACCATCATAGCCTTTATTGCCAACTGTTTGGATAGCTGTAGATTCAATTCGAGATTCTTCTTGCAATAAATCCATAAACTGTCGCACACCTTGTACCCTTTCATCTTCATTTTTTTCATCAATTACAGCACCATCACGCACTACATTATCAGCGATGATTATTGCTCCTGATTTAGCCAATTCTAATGCCCACTTCAAATAGTGTGGATTATTAGGCTTATCTGCATCAATAAAAATTAAATCGAACAATGGTCCTGCTTTTTTCAAAATAGGCAATGTATCTAATGCCTTTCCAACTATAATTTCAACTTTATGTTCACAGCTAGCTCTTTTAATATTTTCTTTAGCTACTGAGGCATACTCGTGATCAATTTCAAGTGTGTAAACTTTACCCTCGTTAGGGAGGGCACGTGCCATCCAAATACTACTATAGCCACCGAGTGTTCCTATTTCTAAAATGTTTTTTGCGCCTTTTATTTTAGCTAGTAAATATAATAGTTTGCCTTGAGTAGGTGATACATCAATCTCCGGAATGCCCGCAGCTTTATTAGCTTGTAATACTGCTTCAAGTTCTGTGTCTGCCGGTATTAGTTTTTCCTTAAAGTACGCATCTACATTATTCCAAACATTAAAATTGGTCATCAAACAGTCCTCGTTTCGCATTTTTTTGCAAGCTTGCATGTAAAGTGTATGATAAAATGAATCATAATAAAAATATATTAATATTATTAATTCATAACTTTTAGTTATGGATATGAGGTGGAATCGTGAATATTCATGGATTAAAATTATTTTATCAAGTTGCTACAACAGGTAGTGTCACGAGAGCGGCAGAATTACTTCGTATTAGTCAGCCAGCAGTTTCAAGCCAAATAAAAAAATTTGAGCATGAGATTGGCGTTCAATTATTTAAACAACAAGGTCGGGGTGTAGTATTAACTGAATTTGGGGAAGCTTTAGCAGAAAAAGCGAAAAATCTTGTTACGCTTGAAGGGCATATTAATTCATTCATTGAAGATTATCGTCTTGCTAAAGCAGGAACAATACATATAGTTGCTACATACTTACCAGCTAACTTTCTAATTCCTAAGTGGGCAGCTACCTTTAAAGGGGCAAATGAAGACATAAATTTAGTCATTACGACTACAAACACTAAAGATGCCTTTGAGCAGTTAATACAGTATAAAGCTGATATTGCTATTTATGGTGGTGGTATTTTAGAAAGACCGGAAGAAGTAACGTGGGAGGAGCTTTTTGAGGATGAATTATGGTTTGTAGTCGCACCTGATCATCCTTATGCAAATCAGTCTATTTCACTTGCTGACATGATGAAGGAGCCTTTTATTATGCGTGAGGAAGGAAGTTCAATGAGAGAGCATCTTTTTTCTTTATGTCAAACGTATCAAGTCAAGCCACCTAAAATCGCACTACAATTTAATGGAATAAATGAAACGATCCGTTCAGTTATGACCGGCTATGGTGCAAATTTTATTTCGTCACTAGCAGTTCGAGAGTATGTTGATAGTAGGCAATTGGCGAGGGTTTATGTAAAGGATGTTCATATTAATCATAAAATTGCAATTTGCACTAGAAAGAATGAAAAGCACAGTGTACTTGTGCAAAAGTTTATAGAAACTGTTAAGAACTCTTTATAATTGCAATTTCCCTTTCTTTATGCACAAAAAATGATTATTTGTTATATTATCTATATAACAATTATGGAGATGATATTAATGTTTATGCAAATAGAGCCACAATCTGATGTACCAATTTATGAACAGGTAACCCGGCAAATTATAGAGGGGATTGCAAGGGGGGATATGAAGCCAGGAGATACTCTGCCATCTGTACGTAATTTAGCAGCTGATCTGGGTGTAAATATGCACACGGTTAATAAAAGCTACCATGAGCTGGAGGAAAAGGGAATCATTATAATTAGAGCGAAATCAGGTGCTATTATTCGTTCAGCAGAGGAGCGAGCGTTAACTCCTGAACAATTACAACAAATTGAAAAAAACTTAAAGCCTGTTGTGGTAGAAGGAATGGTGCTCGGCGCAACAGTCGAGCAGATCGAGCACATGATAAAAAAGGTATTTTCTGATTTGCAAATACCTGCAGAAGGGGTGTAGCAAATGCTACTTTTCGTTTTTTTAACCGTCTACCTCTTAACATTAGCTCTACAAGTATTTGTTCCATATATAGTACGTGAGACAATCATTTTTGGTGTTACTGTACCTGAACAAAATGTAAAACATCCCGCATTACGAAATATGAAAAAGCATTATGCTCAAATCGTCGGAATATCTGGTGTCATGTTATTACTGATGATGATTGTTAGCTATTATTACTTTGCACAATCTGAGTTCATGCAAAGTATTTTACTGCTAGGATGTTTATTTACAATGCTTGCAGTCAGTATGACATTATATTGGATAAATCATCAAAAAGTTTTAAAACTTAAAAGGGAAGAACAATGGGGCTTAAATATAAAACAAGTGCGTGCAGTTGACTTAACGGCTCGTAGTCGTGATGAAATGCTTCCGTGGCCATTTTATGTAATCCCTTTTGGTGTTACGGTGTTTCTAATTATCTTTACAGTCCGCCATTATGACCAAATACCAGATCACATTGCTGTACACTGGGGACCTAGCGGTGAAGCAGATTCTTGGAGAAGCAAAACATATTTTACTGCGGTTTCACTGCCGCTTGTTATGCTGATGATGCAATGTATGATGTGGGGAATTGTAGATTCTATAAAGCGTTCAGCAATCAAGTTGGCTGTTAATCGTAAGGAAGAATCTTTGGAAGATCAGCTAAAAAGTCGAAAGTATATGAGCTGGAGCATTATGTTATTAAGCTATGCCTTTACAATATTATTTACAGTATTACAGCTAAGTAATATCTATCCTTCAATGACCACAGGAAAAAGTCTACTACCGGTATTTATTTTATTCTTATTGCTTGTTCTTGGCTCAGTCCTTGTTTACGCATGGAAAAAACGAAAGCTGAGGGTGAATTATGGAGATAATGTTGCTTCAGAGGTAATGGATGTGGATGAGGATCGCTATTGGAAGGGTGGATTAATTTATATGAATCGGCAAGATCCTTCTGTTTTTGTAGAGAAACGCTTTGGGATCGGTTGGACGATGAATTTTGCAAATCCACGAGGCTATATCGTAATTGGTTTGCCGTTACTTATATTGCTGTTGATTTCTTTCTTTTCGTTATAGTATAAATGAAAGTTGTTATGAAAAAAATTCGCTACACTCCTGCGGGACAGCGAGCACGCGAGGCTTGCAGAACGTCCGCGGAATGGAGCGGATTTTTTGTTGAAATAATGTACCAGAAACAAGTTAGATGGAGGTAGACTTGAATGAGAATTCTCGTTGTAGATGATGATGTACATATTTTACAGCTAGTGAATATTTATCTGACAAGAGAGGGCTATCAGGTGATACAGGCGGAAAACGGACAACAGGCCCTTAAATTACTTGAAGGAAACTTGCCTGATTTGGCTGTTGTAGATGTTATGATGCCGGGAATGGATGGCTTTACACTAACCAAGACATTGAGCCAGGATTACGATATTCCTGTATTGTTATTAACAGCAAAAGGCGAGCTTGAGGACAAGGAACGAGGGTTTTTGGCAGGCTCAGACGACTATGTTGTGAAGCCTTTTGAACCTAAAGAATTGCTGTTTCGCATAGCGGCGATATTGCGTAGACTCGATAAGAAAAATCAGGTAACCATCAAGGTGGGTAGGCTCGTTATTGATCGTCGAAGCTTTGAGGTTGTCATTGGGGAAGATACACTTGTTCTGCCTTTAAAGGAATTTGAACTATTGGCATTACTAGCATCCCGCCCGAATCAGGTGTTTACACGTAGTTTTATTATGGAGCAAGTGTGGGGCTATGATTACGATGGAGATGAGCAGACTTTAAATACGCATGTGAAGCGAATTCGTGAGCGTCTTCATCGTTATGAATCAGGTGTTGAGATTACAACAGTGCGTGGCGTTGGCTATAAGCTTGAGGTTATTGCATGATAAAAACGTTATATAGTAGATTTGTTGTCACGACGATGCTCGTTATGATCGGCAGCTTGTGTATCGGCTTTTTAGCGACAAATACTTATTATCATCAAGTTGTGAAGGAAAAAAACGATGCTAAAAATGTGAAAATTGCGCAGGATATTGCAAAATACATTGAGTCTTCAAAGCCTAACAATTTAGATAATTATTTAAAGACTCTTGGTGAAATAGGTTATCAAATTTATGCAACAACTGATGACGAAGGACATTTCTTCGGCGGTGAGTATCGTGATAAAACACTACCGTCTAATACAGTCAAACATGTTTTAAACGGGGAAATTTATCATGGTATGCGTGATTTTCCAAAAGAGACTTTTGTGACAGGCTTTTTTGCGAATGAGTTAATTAATACGATAGGCGTGCCATTCACTTATGAAAATAAGCAGTATGCACTGTTCATTAGACCTGATATTCGCTTGTTGTTTTCTGAGGTGCATACGATACTTGGCGGACTAATTCTTGTGATGACAGTACTTAGTCTATTGGCAATGCTACTTTTTGCTAAGGCACTAATTCGCCCTATTACACAGCTAACAGAGGCAACACATCAGCTTGCACATGAAAAATTCGATGCGCTACTGGATATAGATCGAGCAGATGAGATTGGACAATTAGCGGTTAGCTTTAATGTCATGACAGAAAAATTACAGGAAAATGATCGAATACGTAAAGAGTTTATAAGTAATGTATCCCATGATTTTCAGTCGCCATTGTTGAATATTCAAGGCTATGTAGATTTACTAAAGAATCCCTTGCTGACTGACAAGGAAAGGCAGGAATATACAACGATTATTGAGCTAGAAACTAAGCGTATGTCGACATTAACTAAGCAATTACTTTTACTAACGTCACTCGATCAATCTACAAGGTTGTTAAAGCGTGAATCTTATCGTTTAGATGAGCAATTAAAGGAAACCGTAAGAAAATACCGCTGGCAACTTGAAGAAGCAAATGTACAATTATCGTATCAACTTGAACCAGTAACATATGATGGTGATGCTGGGCTATTACAAAATGTTTGGGATAATTTATTGACGAATGCCATTAAATATAATGTCGAAGGTGGAGAGATTCATATTCACTTGCTAGAATCCTCGACCTCAGTTGAGGTGCTCATTGAGGATAGTGGCATAGGACTGACTGCTGAACAATTACAAATGGTATTTGATCGCTTTTATCGAGTTGATGCGTCCAGAACAAAGCAAGGTACTGGGCTTGGACTAGCCATCGTGAAGCAAATTTCTGAGCTACATGGAGGAACGGTTTATATGGACAGTGTTATGAATTCTGGTACAAAGGTGCGTGTCCACTTACCAAAACTGTAATGAGGAGTTCATGTAAAGTTCATGTTCGCGAGATAAACTGCTAACTAAGTTGAAAAAGCTTAGGGGGTTATCGTTTGGAACAAAAATGGAGTATACGCCTTATTCGTCTTGCTGCGATTTTTGCCTTATTTGGTACATATCTAGGCTCACATATGTCAGGCTCAGGTAGTTATGAATATAGACCGATACATGCACATATTTTGCTCGTAGGTTGGTTAAGTATGTTTGCATGGGGTATTTTCTACCGTGCCTTTAAAGTGAAATCGCAAAAATTAGTGACAGCACATGGTTGGACAGCTATTCTCGGTGTTTTTGGCTTAACACTAGGCATGTGGTTCTACAATTTAAATCCATTTAGTTTTAGCAGAACATTTACAACGGTTTTCTTTATCATAGGTGGGACAACATTATTAATTAGTTTTGCTTTATTCATCGTTGTAACATTTATGGTAAACCAAAAAGAAGAAATGAAAAACTAATCAACATACCGTGTCACTGTCTTTAATAAAAGGTGACACGGTATTTTTTTATGAAGAACAGTTTTGTGTGTGAATCTTTTTTTACTCTTTGGAAGGTGAATGTCGATAAAATTCAGAAGTTGGGCGATAAAATTCAAAAGTTGGGCGATAAAACATGAAAGTTTATCGATAAAACTAAAAAGTTGGGCGATAATTCCTGAAAATGTTCCGATAAAACTAAAAGTTGGATGACATTCTGTTAAAACGTATGTCATGTGGATAGGTTGATTGGAGCGAGCCCATAGGGGAACGAAGGCTAAAACCATCACGTCCTGTGATAACGCCTTCGTGACCAACATCCTGCTGCTGACGCTTCGTTAGCACTACGCTTTCGCGCAAAAAACATCTGTTGCCCTAAGCGGCTCATTGGACGCCTCAAAGAAATTGCCTAACTCCACGTTATGCTTATAATCCCTTTATTTCATATTTTCAAGAGACTTCTTAAGCCATTTTGTTGCCTCGGTATAATCTTGTGCAACACCATGCCCTTTTTTATAAAGCATACCAAGCTGGAATTGTGCTTTTTGATGCCCTTGATTGGCAGCCAATCGATACAGTTGGGCTGCTTTCGTAAAATCTTTCGGTACCCCTTGTCCATGACTGTGCATTTGAGCCAATTGATATTGTGCTTTGGCATGTCCTTTAGCGGCAGCTTGTTCAATCCATTTTGCGGCCTCGGTATAATCCTGTTCGACACCTTTTCCCTTATCAAATAAATTACCGAGCTGATATTGAGCACCTGAATGTCCTTGGATGGCTGCTAGTCGATAGCAGCGTCGTGCTTCTTCTAAGTCCTGCTCGATCCCCAATCCGTGCTCATATAATAATCCTAATTGATATTCAGCCTGAATATGGGACTGATCAGTAGCAGCTCTCCACCATTTTATTGCTTCAACATAATTCAATTCAGCTTCATATAATATTCCGAGCTCATACTGAGCATCAGCATAACCCTTTTCAGCAGCTGCTTTAAAGTGAGGGAGAGCTTTCTCTGGTTGCTGAAGTTGGTATACATAAATACGTCCAAGCTCAAATCCTGCACTTATATGTCCATTGTTAGCGGCTAAATGTAACCATTTTTCTGCTAAAGTTATATCGTTTTCTTTGACATAGAGCACACCGAGACAGTATTGAGCATTTAAGTGTCCTTTATGTGCTGCGAGTTTAAACCATTTTATAGCCTCTATATGATCCTGAGGAATACCTTGACCAGTGTTGTATAGCATTGCCAATTGAAATTCCGCATTTGTATGGTCTTGAAGTGCAGCTAAATGGAACCATTGCACAGCTTCTTCAAGGTTTTGCGAGATGCCACGACCTTTAAGGTACATATAGCCAAGATTATACTGAGCGCTTGCATCACCAGCTAATGCAGCCATTTCAAAATAGGCTATAGCTTCCTCATAGCTTTGCTCGACACCAGTTCCATTGTGATAAAGGAATCCAAGGTTATTTTGAGCACTTGTATTTCCTTGATTGGCTGCTAGCATGTACCATTTTGCTGCCTCGGCAAAGTTTAGTGGCATCCCAAGTCCTTGATTGTATAGAACCCCCAGATTGTACTGTGCATCTGCGTTTTCTAAATCCGCAGCAGCTTTATAATATTGAGCGGCTTCTTCATAATTTTGTACAACACTGTGGCCTAAATGATAGAGCACGCCTAAGCTATACAGCGCGTTTGCATCATTTTGTGCAGCGGCGTGTTCATACCACATTTTTGCAACAGCATAATCTTTCTTAACACCACGGCCTTGATTATAAAGAGCGCCTAAATTATATTGAGCACTTGCATCCCCTTGTTTTGCGGCAAGCTCAAACCAGTTTGCCGCACTTTTATAAGCCTCGGTTGATTGGTCATCTTGAAGCAGCAAATTTACATCAAAAGCTGAAGTTATATCTTCAAAGCCTGGTGCTATGCGAATCATTTTTGCCTTTAAGCTACGGTCATAGCGTTCGATAAACCATTCTACAATATCACTTAAATAATCAAGAACAATTTTTGCAGCCTTTGCTTCGACAACTTCACTACTATTACTAGAAGTCATTTTGCTAACAAGATTCATTAATAAATAAATACGACGTGGATGAATTTTTGCGACAAAGTTACGATTATTGAGTAACGTTCGCATGTTTTTTAGCTTCGGTTCGGTATGCATTTCCAGCTTATAAAGCTCAGATAAAATTTCCTCCAGTACTAGGAGTGATTTTTGAAGAGATATAGCTGGCTTTGAAATGGTGAGCGAGCTAGCATCCTGTAAATTTTTAGCCAATTTAACCAAGCATAAAGCTTTTAATTTCGTACATTGATCTTGGAGAATCTCATATTGTATGACGATAGAACTCACCTCTTTCATAAAATTCTTCTTTTTATGCTCATCGGACGCGCCCAGTCGGAACGGAAATCAACCGCTACGATGATGTCCTCTTTTTTCATATATCGGGGAAATACCGTTATTGTTGAATTGTCCTCGATAAATGATACTATTTGTTATAAGGAGATTCGTTGATATTCGAAGTAGCCATTACTAAAAAATACATCTGCCAAAGTTTCATGTTATCCGGGGGATAGAAATGATGAAAAATATTGCAGCAATTATACCAGCCTATAATCCACAACAATCACTTATAACCTATGTCCATCAATTATTAGCCACCACCATTAGCCAAATTATTATTGTCAATGATGGCAGCGATCAAAAATATACAAGTGTATTTGAAGAGTTGAAAAAGATTGACTGCTGTCGAGTGCTAGAGCATGACCACAATATTGGTAAGGGAGGCGCACTAAAAACAGCCTTTGCCTATGTAAGGGCGCAAAGGGGTGTGTTTCAAGGTGTCATTACAGTAGGTGCTCATGACCAACATACGTTACAAGATGTAAAGTTAGTTTTAACGATGACAAAGGTATTTTCTGAAGGAATTGTGTTAGGAGTACGTAACTTCCATTCTTCGGACAGCACGTTTTTATCATATTGGGGTAATCGTACAACAAGTTTGTTTTTTGAGATCCTTTATCATAGAAAACTAATGGATACACAAACAGGTTTACGGTTTATTTCTATAAAGGAGCTACCATGGCTGATAAAAGTAAAAGGTGAACGATATGACTACGACACAAATATGTTAGTCGCTGCACTTGAAAGAAAGTGCCCAATTTTTGAAGTAGAGATAGGTCAGTTACGAATAAAGAAAAATACAGTGATCCAGTATGATGAAATAACAAATGCAGGGTCAATTATTACTAAAATGCTTATGAATTATTTAAACCCAAGGAAAAAATAACTATAGGTTTAATTTTGAAATAATGTGCTAGGATAAAGATTAATAATTACTCAAGAACGTAGCGAGTATAGAAAGAAGGAGCAATGATGATGGAATATTCAGATCAAGTGAAAAATCGTGTAAAACGGATGGAAGGCCAGCTACGTGGAATTTTAAAAATGATGGAAGAAGAAAAGGACTGTAAGGCAGTCATTACTCAATTATCGGCAGTACGTTCAGCAGTAGATCGAACAGTTGGTGTCATTGTTAGTACGAATCTTTTAGAATGTGTACAAAATGCTGAAGGTGATGGCGAAAAAATGAATGAAGTTATTCAAGAGGCAGTCAACTTAGTAGTAAAAAGTCGATAAAATAAAGAGAAGCCTGCTCGATAGAAAAGGCCATTAATATATAGAAAACTCACTGAAAAACAGGTGAGTTTTTATTTTTTTACAAAAATATAGTTTAATTCGATACTTCTATTATTTTTCAGGGAATTTATACCTATATATTATTTATTGTGTAGACAGTTGAAAGTCACGGATAGTGAACTTGTCCGATAGATTTATAGTTCCTTCCTCTGTTATTCTAATTACAAGAATATAACAAATGGGAAGGTGATTTATTGTGAAAAAGTGGTTAATAAGTGGAGCAGCATTATTGATGTTAAGCCCAACAGCAGCCTATGCTCAAAATGCAGACGCTCGTTCAGTAAATACTTCCCCAGTGAATGCTTATAATGTAGTAGCTAATATGAAAGTAACAACTTGGGATCAATTCACAACAGAAATCGTAAAGCAATTAAATAATTTCGCTCCCGAAATTAAAATTACATATAGTGGACCAATGACTGATTTTAAAAAGAACTTTATGGAGTCCTTTGAAAAAGCACAGGAGCAAGCAGTCTATGCGAGTGGTCATATGGAAAGTACCGCTATTTCTGCAGACTCAACAGGAAATGTAACGTTTAAAGTGAAATATTTGACAAACCAAACACAAGAAGCAACCGTACAAAAAAAGATTGATCAAATATTAAAAACGATTATTAAGACTTCAATGACAGAATTCGAAAAAGTAAAAGCGATTAATGAATATATTGTGTCAAATACTACATATGGTACTAAAACAAAGGCTAGTCCCCATAGTACTTATGCATTGTTAATGGAAGGGCAAGCTGTATGTCAGGGCTACGCGTTAACAGCTTATAAAATGTTAGAACAAGCTGGATTTGATGTAAAATATGTTGTTGGTACTGTTAATAGTAACGAGGCACATGCATGGAACCTAGTGAAGGTTGATGGTAAATGGTATCATTTAGATACAACATGGAATGATCCATTACCAAATCGTTTCGGCGCTTCTTCATACGATTATTTCTTAGTAACGGATGCACAGCTAAAGAAAGATCATAAATGGATAGCATCAAATTATCCTGCTGCTACAAGTACAAAATATAGCTATATGCAAAATGTTCATTTTGCATATCAGGTTAATAATACACTGTATTTTAGTAATACAGCAGATAAAGATAAATTGTACAAGCTTGATTTAGCAAGTGGTACAAAAACAAAAGTCATTGATAAACGTGCCTTATATATTACAGGAGCGGATAACTTTTTATATTTCAGTGATTACAGTAACAGTGGTTACTTAACAAAATTAAATCTTAAAACATTAAAAACTGAGGTGCTCGCGAAGCAAGTAGTTTCTGATTTAAGAATTAATGATAACTATTTAGTTTATACTGTTAATGGAAAAGAACAGAAGCTTAAAATAAAGTAAGCTTTAAATATTCTTATCTATTTATAAAATGAAAGCACAAAAGGACTTCCAAGTGAGTTCTTTGTGCTTTTTTTGTATATAATGAAATAGGAAAACGGTTGGAGGTGAGGATTTTGTGGAAAAAATTAGCCATTATCGTAATTATTATTATTTTTATTGACCCCATTTATACGGCTGGTAAAGCAGTTGTGCAACAAGTGATAACTTGGTCAAATAATGATGAAATAGAAACGATACTTCTTTCAACAAAGGAAAAAATTATAGACGTTACTGCTAAACTTTCAGAGAATACCTCCATTGAAACGGCCACACCTATAGAAGAAAAGCCTGAAGAAGGAGTAGCCGTTACAGCTCCTGCAGCCAAAAAACCTGAAGCAAAGTTAGTTGTAACAAATGCAAAGGAAATGGCTGATGCGATGTATGCGTACTACAGTAGTTTTTCACCTAAGTTTGAGATTCAATATAAAGGCAATACACAACGAATTGAACAGCTAGTGGAAGAAGCCTATGAAAATGCTATAAAACGAGATGATTATGTATATGGGCATATTAGTAAACACTCAATTCGTTTTGAATATGGAGGAAGAACGGCCACAATCTTTGGAGAGCAAAGTTATTTAATGACACCAGAGCAGGCAGCATTTGTTGAAATGAATGTGCAAGAGATTGTAGCCTCTATCAATAAAAAAGCATTAAGTGATGTAGAGAAGGTTAGGGCTGTCAACGATTATATCGTTGCCAATACCGCCTATACGGATCAAACGAATTCAAGTCCACATAGCGCTTATACAGTGCTTGCGGAACATGGTGGCGTATGTCAGGGCTATGCATTGCTGGCTCATTCGATGTTACAAAAGCTAGGTATAGAAACAAAATATATAGTAGGCTATGTCGGACAGGAAGGACATGCTTGGAATTTAGTAAAGCTGGACGGTCAATGGTATCACCTTGATACTACATGGAATGATCCAGTGCCTGATCGTAAAGGGGCGGTACGCTATCAATATTTTTTAGTGGATGATCGAACAATGGCAAAAGATCATACGTGGATTGCTAAAGACTATCCGAAAGCAACTAGTACGATGTATAACTACTTTCACAATGTAGATTTCGCTGCACAGGTAGGGCAACAAATATTTTATAGTAATGTATCTGACGATAATAAAATGTACGTGCTTGATTTAAAAACAGGTAAATCGCACCGCATCTCCAATTCACGTGCACAATACGTCGTTTATGCAGATGGTTGGCTATATTTTAGTAATTATTCACACGGAGCGTATTTAACAAAGATTCGCCCAGATGGAAGCGGAGAGAAAATATTAAATAGGGAAGAAACGAAGGATTTATTTGTGCAGGACAGCTATTTATATTTCACTACAAATGAGCTTAAAAAAATGGCACTTTAACGTTATGGCGCAATTGTAATCTGTTGTTATTGCAGTTTCGTTTTATCACAATAAATTAGAGTGACATGCCAGAAGATGCATGCTTTGTGTAGTGGTTGATTGGAGTGGAGACTGGACGCCCCCAGGAAGCTTTGCTCTGTGCGAAAGCGAAGCGACAGCAACAAAGCGCCCAGTCGGAACGGAAATCAACCACTCGTTTTGCAGAAGAGAAATGGATACCCTGATTTCATTGAATATAATAGTTTTTCAACAACATGAAGGGCCTATGACATTACAAACTGTCATAGGCCCTTTTTGTTCGTTCCATAAGATAATAGATTGGTTGATGCTGACATAGAGAAACTTCAATTTGTGGATACACCGATTTCATTTCCTGTGAAAAAATTTTAAAAATTAATGGATTATGCTTAATAGCACCACCATTACAATAAAGGCTAAATGCTTCGCCTTGATAGTCAACTTTTTTCAACACGGCGCAAGCAAGGAGCACTAATTCATGGGCAGCACGCATTGATATTTGAATGGCACATGAATCCTTTTTGGCCACGGCAGCTGCTAAAAATGCGCCCATTTTTGCAAGCTGCGCATTCGTGTAGGATGGATGGAACAGCCATGTAGCTAACTCTGTAACATCTTGGATCCTTAAGTAATCATAGACAGCATTTTTTAATATGGTCGGCTCACCGCGTCCGTCTTCCATATGGAAAATGGCACGTATGACTTCTTGCCCTAACCAATAGCCACTGCCTTCATCTCCTGCGCGATGCCCCCAACCACCTGCACGTACTATTTGTGTACCATCAAATGCGTACGCAATGGCCCCTGTTCCAGCAATGAGTAATGCGCCTGCCTGTCCAGCAGTAACACCAAGTAAAGTGGCTTGTGCATCATTTTCTATAATAAGCGTATCTATTTTTAACTGTATTGCAGATATGGCACTATGAACGATTGCCGATACAGTTTCATGATCTTTGGGAGAATCAATCCCAGCCATTGCAAAGGTAGCAACAGCAATATTTGCGTCATCTTGCTGTTGCAAAAAATCCTTCACATTTGCTAATAATGCTTGCAATATTTCTGTAGCAGACTTAGCACCGATTGCTTGATAATTCGAGCCACTTGTTGATGTTGTATATTTTATTTCACCAGACTCGGCATGTACGAGCGCACATGCCGTTTTTGTAGCACCACCGTCAATAATAAGTAGCCATACCATCATTGATTCCATTCCTCTATATACACTGTTAATTGTTTTTCTGCTTCAATAATCATAGACTCCTTCAAACGAATCCACTCATAAAGGTTATGAGTATTTTCCTTGGAGCGTTCAAGTGATGCTTTCATCGTTACGGGTGCCGGACCACCAGGTAATGTACGTACAGCAACGAAAGTCTCTGGTTTTAATGTGTTATAAAAATCTTCCTCGGAAATTTTTAATGGTTTACCAGTAATTAATTTAGATTGTGTATTGGTAAGACCCCATGTAAGACTTGCTAGAGACTCCTCACCATGAGAGAGCAATACTTTAATACATTTACTAACTATACTATGTGCTTGGCGGAATGAAATACCTTCCGAGCGCACTAGCGTATCGGCAAGCTCTGTCACATTGGCAAAACTATTTTCTGCTCGACTTCTTAGTTTTTTCTTGTTTACATCCATCGTGACAACAAGTGAACCAAATAGTTTATAAATACCTATTAAACGGTCAATGGCGCGCCATAAATATGGTTGCATATCATCCTCTGTGTCTACGATATCTCCAAAAGGTGTATTATGTACCATTTGTAATACTGTACTAGCATCACCAACAACCGCTGAGAGCAATGAACGCGTATGCTCGATCGAAACAGGGTTGCGCTTTTGTGGCATGATAGAGCTAACTTGCACGTACGGGCTTGCTAGCGTAAATGCATTGAATTCCTGTGTAGCCCATAATAAAAAATCTTGGGATGTGCGGCCGAGATTAAGTGCCGCAAGCTGAACAATACTCGCTGCTTCTGCAATATAATCTGCACCAGCAACAGCATCCCACGCATTTTCAATAATATCATCGAATGCCAATAACTCACGCATGCGCTCTCGATTAATATTGAAGCCTGTTGTCGTTAATGCCGCAGCTCCCATACTACTGCGATTCACCGTTTTGTAGACATGCTGTAAACGTTCAAAATCTCGTTCAAGTTGATCGATAACAGCTTTCAAATAATGCGCAAAGGTCGTAGGCTGTGCTTGCTGCGTATGTGTATAGCCAATCATAATCGTATCGACGTGCTCCTCAGCAGCTGCGATTAAATCATCTCGTAATGTCAGTAATTCTTGCATAAGCAACAACAATTTTTTTCTTAAAGTCATGCGATAAATGGCAATACCCATATCATTACGACTTCTACCAATGTGAAGATTCCCAGCAACATCGCCAGCAAGCTCTATTAATTTATTTTCGATGCGGAAAAACAAATCCTCATATCGCGGGCTGTAATCCTCTATACGATAATAGTTCAAGTCTAGTTTTTTTAAAGCAGTACCAATTTCTTTAGCTTCTTCTTTTTTTACTAGACCCTGTTCTTCCAACATTTTCAAGTGTGCAATATTGATTTGTAGCATAATTGTTAAAAAGTTTTTCTTGGCTTCATCGTAAGCCGGCTGTAAGACAATTTTACGATAAATATTAGACGGGAAGTTCATCCCATCTTCTTGCTGGGTTTTGTTGCGGAAATCTTCAAACATATTAATTGCCTCCTAGTAGATTGGCAGTTATATGGCCGAACCAGCACTGCCTTTAGATAACTTCTCGGAAATAATAAGTACAATTAAAATTAAACAAATTTGTAAGACGCCATATGCACAAGCAGTTCCAAATTTGAAAGAATACAATTTTTGGAATATTGCCACTGATAATGGGATTGTCGACGTACTGTAAATAAGGATAGACGCTACGAATTCGCCAAAGCTTTGAACAAGTGCTAGTAACGTACCTGCCAAAATGCCCGTAAATGTAAGTGGTAGGACAATACGTCTAAATGAATACCACCATGTTGCACCTAAACTTCGTGATGCTTCTTCGATAGATTGATCTAATTGCACAAGTGATGCTGATGTCGATCGGAAAACAAGAGGTAAATGTCTAATAAAATAAGCTAACGGCAAAATCCAGAACGTCCCGATAAGAACCTGATTAAAGGCGAATATATTTTCCGTACTAAAAGCTGCGATCAAATTGACAGCTACAACTGTCCCTGGCAATGCCCATGGAACCATGATTAAAATATCGAGTAATGTTTTACCTTTAAAGTTTAACCGTACCATAGCATAGGCTGCCGCAACACCGAAAATGATATTGCCGAGTGTTGCAATGAGCCCCATTCGAATGGAATTCCAAATCGGTCGCCACGTCCGTTCATCTGTAAAAAGTGCTTGATAATGATCCAATGTATAGTCTGTTGGAAGAACTTGTGTTTTCCATGCACCATCAACGGAAAATGAAATTAATATAAGCACTAAAATCGGCAAAATTAAAATTAATGTACCTGTGAAAGATGCAATAGTCGCCATTATTTTCATGCTTTTTGAAGACACTTCGGATCGATGAACACTAATACCTTTACTGAGATTTTGATAATTTCGGCGGTTTTGATACCAGCGCATAACAATTAAAAAGGTAATGGACACAAAGGATAAAATCATAGATTGTGTCGCTGCCATATCTAAATTTCCATTCGTACGTGATAAATAGATTTGCATTGTCATCGTGCGTTCGACACCGAACATTAAAGGTGCAGTGTAGGATGCCATAGATATCATAAATACGAGTAAGGATGAGGCAACAATCGAGGGTGTCAACATGGGCAAAATAACCTTTGTCCATACCCGAATACGCCCGGCACCTAAGCTAGTTGCGGCTTCTTCTAAAGCGGGATCAAGACCTTTTATAGCTGCTGAGGCGGTTAAGTAGAAGTAAGTGTACATCGTGAATGTATGTACTACGATAACCCCCCATATGCCTTTTAATGAAAAAGGTACTTGCTCTAAACCGAATAGGTGCTGAAACGCACGTGGGAAAATACCACTCTCTCCATATAAAAATGTAAAGGACAGCACACCTACTAACGGCGGAAGAGCCATGGGTATCAATACTAAAACAGAGAGTATCCGTCTGCCGGGGAAATCATAGCGTTCCAGTAGAAATGCCATAGTTACACCGACGATTGCACAGCAAATAACGCTGATAACGGATATATATATACTAGTCCACAATGCCTCTAAATTTGCTGGGCTAGCTATATTAAAAAAGTTTTTATAATTAGATAGCGCGTCAGCACCAGAAAAGCTTTCTTTAAAAGTTTGATAGAACGGGTATACTACATAGGCAAACAACACTAAAAATAAAGGTGTAACTAAAATATAGACAAACCAATTTGAGCTAGTTAGTCGTGTCCAGGCATTTCCTTCAGAAGGTTTGAGGTGTGTTTTTTCCATGTTAGTACCCTCCTATTCCCCTAAAAAATACAGTGAATCTTGGGCTATATTTAAAGTGATTTCTTCACCGATTTTTTTAAATTGACCGTTCATATTAATAATCATTACTTTTAGTGAAAAATCTAGACATTCCACAATGTAGTTCACACTAATTCCTGTAAATTCAACAAAAGTGATTTTACCTGTTAATGTGTTTTCACCAGTACCTTGATTAATGGATTCAGGGCGAATAGAAATAAACACTTTGTCTCCAATCATATGCGTTAAAGTGGAGGAGCTTTGTTGCTTTCGCCCAGTGAGAACAAGTCCATTCGCTGTTTTTACGTGTATATCGTTACCGTTAACAGCATCGATGGTCGCCTCAATTAAGTTTGTCTCACCAATAAAATCTGCTACGAAGCGGTTTGAAGGTCGATTATAAATCTCTTGCGGAGTACCGATTTGTCTGACGTTCCCATTTTCCATGACCATTATCCGATCGGACATGGACATAGCTTCCATTTGATCATGCGTAACATAAATGGTTGTAACACCGAGCTCAGATTGAATACGTTTTATTTCAACGCGCGTTTCTTCGCGTAATTTAGCATCTAAATTCGACAATGGCTCGTCGAGTAATAAAATGTCAGGCTCAATCACAAGTGCTCTTGCCAATGCAACCCGTTGCTGCTGCCCACCAGATAATTCATTAATTTTCCGATTCCCATATTGCGATAAATGTACAAGCCCTCTAATACGGTCAACCTTTTGCTTGATCTCCGCCTTCGAAAATTTTCGTACTTGTAATCCAAAGGAGATATTTTCGTCTACCGTCATATGTGGAAAGAGGGCATAATTTTGAAACACCATACCGATGTTTCGTTTATTAGGTTGAAGCCTTGTCACATCAGAATCATCAAAAAGAATTTTCCCTTCGCTTGGGTAATAAAATCCGGCTATCATCCTTAGCGTTGTCGTTTTTCCACAACCACTTGGACCGAGGAACGTGAAAAATTCACCAGCTTTAATATGAAGATCTAAATCTTTTACGCCATGAATTTGACCGAATTTCTTAGAGACATTTTCTATTTTGACACTTTTCAAGTAAAATGCTCCTTTCTCTTTAGAAAATTAGTTGCATGAAGCCTCGAGCAAAATATACTCGAGGCTTAAAAACATGAACAATATTCGTAGATTTTTTATGAATTACTTATTAATCGGTCACTTTTTTCCTCGCCCTTTAATATTGTTATCCCAATGCTCCATCCATTCAGCTTCTTTCTCAGTCATGAGCTGCCAATCTATATCAAACGTTTTTAAATCTAAGTCTTTATACCACTCCGGCATTGCCGCTTTATCGATATCTGAGCGAGTAGGAATTTGATAGTAATCGTTTGCTAGTTGAGTCACCATACCTTTTTCAAATAAGAATTCGACGAAGAGCTTTGCATTTTCTAAGTTTTTAGCATTGTTGATAACTGCAACACCATCAACTAAAATCGGTGCACCACTTTTCGGATAAATATAATCAAACGGATAATCAGTCGTATATTTCTTTAATAAAATATCTTGCAAATTCCATAAAGAAACACTGCCTTCTTGTCGTGTCATCTTTAAATAAAGTGCATTTGGATCTTGTGTATATTCCTTCGTGTTGGCATCTAATTTTAATAACCAATCGTAGCCCTTCTCAGGTGAATCTGCTCCTTGACGTAAAATCATAGATGAATAGATAGTACGCATCGTTCCAGATGCTAACACACCACGAATTAATATTTTATCCTTCCATTTTGGATCTAATAAATCATCCCAATCTTGTGGACCCGTTTCTTTTGTTAATACATCCTTGTTAATCATAATGACCTCTGGTAGTAACATTTCGCCAAACCAACGACCATCTGGATCTTTATAAGCCGCATCAATGGAGTCGTTAAAGCTAGGCTTCCAAGCTTGAAGCAAATCTTCATTGGCGCCTACAGTTAGTGCAGATTGCGTACCGCCCCACCAAAAATCAGCCTGAGGATTTGCTTTTTCACCACGTAGGCGTTCTAAAATTTGCTGTGCGCCCATCGTTAAAAATTCCACTTCAATGTCCGGGTACTTTTCATTAAACTGATCGATTACCTTTTGCACCATTTCTTCATCGCGCCCTGTATAGATAACAAGCTTTCCAGATGGCTTAGCTGCTACATCAGTCATTTCAGAACTGGACGTTTTGTCGCTATCTTTTGCATCTTTTGTAGAAGCTTTGTCACCACTACAAGCAGCTAAGACAAGAAGCATCAGCACAAGTAAAAAACTGAAAATACGTGTTTTCTGCATAATCTTCCCCCTTCCTAATAGTGAAAAAACTTACATACTATCAGTATAATCCTAAAACTCGATATTAATGTTAGAATAATTAAAAAATTATCATTAGATTCATCATAACTAAGTAAATACTAGATAGCGATGGCGTTTCACTAAAGTCGAAAACTCTTTAAAATAGGGAGAATTTAAGTTTTTAAGAATAGATATTAAAATATGTAGGAAAGTGAACAAAAGTTGATTTTGGTGATTTTGAAAAGCATGCTACGCTTTAAAATATGGACATTAATAAAATTTTAATTAAGTAAAGGGGTTTATCGGGTTTTGGTAGGCTCCGGATTTAGATTAATGATGCGATCGGCTAATCCCAAAGTGCCACATACATGATTGGGTAAACGGCCAAAAAGTTAAAAACTATTAAAATCTATAGAGAATAGAGGATGCTAAAATGACAAAAGAAGAATTCGAAGAGTTTAAAAGCCTCATCGCAATAGGGGAAGAATTTAATTTTGATTATAAAAATGACATAATGGTGATAAATCGTTTCTGTCAAGAACTAGAGACCACTACGCCCAAGAATTTAATGGATATGAAGAACTCTTTGAAAAGGCCACGATAGACGGTATGAAAATTAATGAACTATATCCAAAATTGAAATGGTAATAATCAAACAATTGATCACTTTACTGAAACAATAGAGAATGCTGTTTATGAAGGTTGTAAAGCATTTGGAATGAGCAATAGCATGGCGTAAGCTGTTATTTTGTTTATAGCACTTTAATTGAGATAGGGTGGATAACTAATAAATTAATTAAAAACAAACGTGTTATTTTGTATTTAATCATAGTCATTTTGTTTTTATTATTAGATAGAATTTCGCAACAAACTTGGGTTTTAATCGTACAAGCTATTGGGATTATTATTTTGATTTTCATACCGATTTTGTTAACGATTATTGATAATACAAAAAGTAAAATACAAGAAGATCAACATGATAAAAAATAATAAATTAAGAGAAAAAGTGTTTCTTTAATAGGAGTCGTTAGTATACCAGCTTTAATATTGCTAGAGTGAAGCCCCACATATTTTATGTGTAAAGGGCTTCACTTTTTTTACAAAAATCTTTAAGAAGAGACGGTATCCATTTAGTTCAATTGTGATCTGTTCCCTACCAAGTAGAAAATGAAAAGACTAAAAAATGCTTTAAGGCTTAAGCCCTGTATCCCAGTGGTTTAAGCCTTTTAATCGTTCTTGGATAAATGATTTATTTGTCTATCTAAGTCATATTAGTGAGAATATTGTTGCGCAGAATAATGATGAGGCGGACAGTAGTGAGGATAGTACCAACTTTGAGAAAAATAATGAGGGAGATACTATAGAGGATAATCAAGATGAATACTTAACGAATGATGTAGGCAATGGTGTTGCCATTATAGGTTATCAAGGCGATAAATCAGATATCGTAATTCCTAGTGAATTCAATGGTAAACCAGTTATAGAAATAGGATACAGAGCATTTGCTAATAAACGACTCGCAGGTGTATCAATACCGTCAAGTGTGATAACGATAGGAGAGAGTGCATTTGCTCAAAATCAATTAACAAGTGTAGAAATACCATCAGGCGTGATAACGATAGGAGAGAGTGCATTTTCTTATAATCAAGGATTTATCAAGACTTTTTATTAATTTATTCAAAGTTTATTAGGCTTATTTCTTTAAATACATGTATTTAAAGATACAACTACTTAATAAAAAACAATATTGCGATGATTTGTTTTTAGACTAAAAAATGCAACATTGTTAATGTATATTGTTATATTTATTAGTTCAACAACTGTTATCAATTAATTTTAAGGCTCGAAAAATTTTAATTAATGCACATCCATGAATCATGATTTACAAAATCCAATTTTAAAAATGATTTTACCGTTAGATAGCGTTGCTTGAGTTTTATACCCTAATTGTTCAGCAAGGCTTTTAACAGTAGCAAGTCCAAGCCCAGTACCTGAAAAGTTCTTGTCACGAGAACTTTCTCCAACATAAAAAGGTTTCCGTATTCTGGAAATGTCTGTAAGCGTAGTATCATTACTAATTTTAAAAACACCGTCTTGTTGAAAGATAATTTGAATTTCATCTTCAGAAGCGTATTTTTCTAAGCATTTCAACAGTAGTGATATTTGATTTTTGACAAGCTGAAATAAGCATTTGTTCGACTCGATTCTCAAATGCCATATTTTTCCCCAAATCAAGCAAACGGAATCAGTATAGGTAGTTGTCCAAATATTTTGTCGCAACTCCTTGAAAATGCTCCATCCACTTTTTCAAGCGATTATGAAAGTTATTAACGTGTTGAATGTGGTAAATTCCCTTCTTTACACGCTGTTTTTGTCGCTTATTGACTGTTTCGTGTTGTAATCCTTTTATCTTAGCGAACTTTTTATAATTCGTTGCCGTATCAGTGCATAACAAAGCAGACGGGTGAATATACTCACCTATCACAGTGTCAATTTCTTCGGCTCTTACACGACCCGTTCCTGCTTTTCGTGCAATCACACTACCATTACGGTCTTGTGCAACTACAACAGCAATTTTAAGGTTAGAAATCCCTCTCTTTTTGTCTTTTTCTCCACGCTTCTTGGCCTTTCTATGGGTGATTTCTCGCCCTTTCATAGACTCACGAAAGAAGGTTTCATCACTTTTGACTATTCCTTGCAGTTGATTAAAGCCAAGACTTTCTAATGCGTTTAAGATTTTAAGTCTCCAATAAAACGCAGTGGAAATGTGTATTCTAAAGCGTTCAGCGATTTTTGGCAGTGTATAGCCTTCTACCATTAATTCAATGTATTTTACCCACTTCTTAGGGTAGCGGGAACCTGAAAATGGTGTATTTGTCATATCATTGAAAGACTTTTCACAATCATTACAAAGATAGCTTTGTCTTGAACGATATTTACCATTTCGTTTTACAGAAGTGCTTCCGCAATGTACACATCCCAAACCAGAAGCAAATCGGGCTTCACGAATGCTTTTAAGAAGTTTAGTAATTTTATCGGGTTCGTCTGGAAACAGGTCTTGTCTCATCGCATTAAATAACGCCATTTGCTCTGATTTAGTTAATTCACTGAACTCTTCATAAACATCTTCCCACTTAAACAACTATTTCTTGAACACCATTCCACTTATGAATGGTGTTTTTTGGGGTTCTAGAAGGAAAAGAATAGAATAGAGTTCAGAGCAGAATAAACTGAATGTACCTTTCTTAGCTATATTTAAACGCTTTTATAAGTGGATGAAAATGAATAAACGATGTTTAATTTAACTTATATTTAAATAATTTATTTTTTAATGCTATATTGACTTTAAAATGCAAATAGAATACAATTCGATAACGATAATCATTCTCAGTAAAAGGAGACTAACAAATTGTTTCGAATTTCTGCACACGACATCGAAGTAAAATATGATAAAAATATTATTCTTAGAGACCTATTATTACATATTCCAGATAATAGTATTTCAACAATTATTGGACCGAATGGTTGTGGGAAATCAACTTTATTAAAGGCTCTAACAAAAATATTGCCTTATTCCAAAGGTCAAATTTTATTAGATGGACAAGCTTTAACCTCATATAAAACAAAAGATTTGGCGAAAAAAATGGCATTACTTCCGCAGTCTCAGATTGCACCTTCTAACATTTCAGTACGTGAACTTATTGCTTACGGAAGGTATCCCCATCAAGGGAATTTCGGTATTTTAAGCTCTCAAGATCAAGAAATTATTAACTGGGCAATCTCCAAGACCAAGTTAAATGACGTAGAAAATTCTATTGTTGATTCATTGTCGGGTGGGCAACGTCAACGCGTTTGGGTCGCTTTAGCATTAGCTCAGCAAACGGACATTATTTATTTAGATGAGCCCACAACCTATTTGGACCTTGCACATCAACTTGATTTAATGAAACTTCTTAAACAATTGAATGTGGAAGAAAATCGTACAATTGTTATGGTACTACATGATTTAAATTTAGCAGCTAGATATTCAGACTATATGATTTCAATGAATTCTGGTCAAATCGTAAAAGCTGGAACCGTTGATGAAGTGATGACTACTGATAATTTAAAGCGGGTTTTTCAAATAGATGCTGTCATTAGTGAAGATCCTTATACTAAAAAACCAATTTGTCTATCTTACGACACTAGTTTATAAGAGGTGATGAGATGACAATTTGGCACAAATGGATCACGATATTCGTACTTTTAATTATCTGTTTTGCTTCCATTATTTTTGCAATCAGTATAGGGGCTAAAAATATTCCCTTTATCACAGTGTGGACATCCATTTTCCAATACAACTCAGAGGATAACTTACATCAGATCATTTATGAAGTTCGATTACCACGAGTGTTAGGGGCTGTATTTGTTGGAGCTGCTTTCGCAGTCGCTGGTACAGTAATTCAAGCAATCACACGTAATCCCCTTGCTGATATAGGCATTTTAGGAATCAACGGTGGGGCAGTACTTCTTGTGACTATCTGTTTTGCATTTTATCCAGCGATTTCCTACGGTTGGCTTACGTTCTTTTCATTCATCGGGGCCGCACTATCGACCTTCCTTGTCTTTTCAATCGGTATAGTCGCTCGTGGGAATCTTTCCCCTTTAACATTTACAATTGCTGGGGCAGTGATTGCTGCATTTCTACATGCAATTAGTTCTGGTATTGCCATTTATTTTGATTTGAATCAAGAATTGGCTTTTTGGTATGCAGGTGGAGTTGCTGGTGTTACGTGGAGGCAACTTCCTTTATTGATTACTATCGTTATCGTATCCATCATTATTGCAACATTACTTGGTAAGCAATTAACGATTTTAAGTACAGGACAAGAAATGGCATCGAGTTTAGGTATTAACATTAAGTTCTTACTATTCACAAGTATGGGGGTTATCGTTTTACTTGGTGGTGTTGGAGTTGCAGTCGCTGGTTCTATTAGTTTTGTTGGACTAATTATCCCTCATCTTTCACGTAAATTTGTTGGACATGATTACCGTTGGAATATTCCAGTAAGCGCTTTATTAGGGAGTACACTTGTAGTAATCGCTGATTTATCAGCTCGAATAATTTTTGCACCTAAAGAGCTTGCATTAGGAATATTAATTGCCTTTATTGGTGTGCCATTTTTTCTAGTTGTCGCGAAGAAACTGGAGGGAACTTAAATGGCACCAAAGCGAAGAATTCCATTTCTTTTATACATCTCGATCACTTTGATATTCATTTTTCTAACATTTTTCTTTTCAATTAACACAGGAAGCTATCAACTTTCTTTACCAGAAGTGGTGAATAACCTATTTGGTCAGGGGCAGGATAATAGTATACTCGTATTATTTGAGTATCGATTACCCCGCATCTTGATGGCATTAGTCGGTGGTGCTGGTATCGCTGTGGCAGGATCATTACTCCAATCCTATACGGGCAACCATTTAGCGGATACTGGTTTATTAGGTCTCCATGCGGGTGCTTCATGTGGATTAATTATATTCATGAGCTTTTTCAGTCAAAAATTTTTATATGCTGAAATTTTAATACCTTTATTCGCCTTTTCAGGTGGTGCTTTGGCCGCCGTTTTGATTGTTTATTTAGCAAAATCAAAAAATGGCGGTATCAATACAAATAAATTGATTTTAATTGGTATTGCTGTATCGGCACTTTTTAATGCAATAACGCTATTTTTATCATTACGTTTAAGTAAAGATACTTATTCTTTTGCAGCTAGTTGGTTACTTGGGAATATTTGGGGGCGTCATTGGATTCATGTTTCTATTTTAATTCCATGGGTTGCTCTATTTAGTTTTCTTGCCTATCACTTAGCGCATCGATTAAACCTTTTACAAGTTGGAGAGGCATTCGCTCAAACAACGGGAATTAATGTAAAGCGCACAAAAAATAGCGCATTGATATTGGCTGTGGTGTTATCAAGCGTTTCAGTAGCCATCGTAGGTAATATTAGCTTTTTAGGACTTTTAGCGCCACATTTGGCACGTCAATTAGTTGGCAGTGACTATCGCCTCAACCTACCTTTATCTGCATTGATTGGCGCTGGCATTTTACTACTTTCTGATACGATTGGTCGTTCTCTATTTGAAGCAAACCCAATCCCAGCAGGTATATTGGTATCCTTCATTGGAGGACCTTATTTTATTTATTTACTATTAAAAAACAACAGGAGTGTATAACAATATGAAAAAATGGTATTTACCAGTAACTTTAGCTCTATTAACAGCAGTTTTAGGTGCTTGTGGAAATGAAGAATCAACAACATCTAATTCAACAACGAAAGTAGTTGAAGAACAACGTATTGGCTCTTTATCAATTCACTTAACAAATGACTTAATTGCCCTAGATATTACCCCCGTTGGTTCTGTAGTTGGCGGTTCATTAGGTGATTTTTTACCACAAGCAGCTCCATACTTAACAGAAGCTACAAAATATGGCCCTGCAAAAGATGTTGATATGGAATCATTACTTTCCTCCGAACCAGATGTTATCGTTGCAGATGAAGAATTTGCAGCAGCGAATTTAGAACACTACAAAAAAATTGCACCCGTTCAACTATATAACTTAGATGAAGGAACATGGCGTGATCATTTAACATTACTTGGAGAAAAATTCAAAAAAGAAGAATCAGCGAAACAATTTATTGCAGATTACGAAAAGAAAACGGAGGAAGTAAAATCTTTACTTACTAAACAATATGGTGAAGATGCAACAGCAATGGCAATCCGTGTTACAGATAAAGAATTACGTGTTTTCTCAACAGCACGACCAATGGGCCCAATATTATTTAAAGACTTAAATCTTGAACCTGCTACAGGAATTACAGAAATGGGTACAGAAGAGCCTTATCAAGTGATATCAAAAGAAGTTATTGGTGATTACGATGCAGATATTATATTTGTTGTAGTAAATAGCAACGAAGAAGCTGAAAAAGTATACAAAGAACTTGCTGAATCATCTATATGGAAATCTCTAAAAGCTGTTCAAAAGGGCCAAATTTTTGTTGTTTCAGATCAACCTTGGTTAGACTATTCAGCTCTTGGGAACTCAATGGCAATGGATCAACTATATGACCAATTAAAAAAATAAAAATATAGTCTATTTACAAGAATACATCTTACAATGTGAAACCCTTCACTTTTCCCCCTAAAACCATAATGTTTCAATGGTTTTAGGGGGATTTACTTTTTTACTTTTAACCGTTTACCTTATTGCTTTGGCGGAATAGCAAGGGTTCAAAACTTACTGATTTCGCAAATATGTTAGGGCTAGATTAGGTGCTCATTTAAAGGGCGGGTACCTGGTCTTTTATAATTTGTTGAGCTGTAACTTTATTTCAATTTCAATTTGTTTCTCATTATTTATTAGAACGGCTGTAATCTCTGGGTCTGTCCAAATATCTCCACCATTTTTTCATTTTCTTTAAAATCTAAAGTGGCTTCTTGATTTGCAGAAACTATTATTTCATCCTGAGATAATCCAAATTCCTGAACATCCTCTATTGTTTCATGGATGTTCTCACTTTTCATTTACCAACTGATATTGGCTTCTATTGTACACTTCCAATACCAAGGTATAAATGGGCAGTTGGAACATCCACATCATAATTTTCTCCAAATCAACCTGTTAGTGTTAAAGCAAAAAGTTATCCTATAAGTAATTTCATTTTTCTTACTTTTCCCCATTCTTTTATCAATTCAACGCAAGTTTCCACTGAACCAAGCTGTATCATTAAAACAATTGGTATTGAAATCTCCTTCTTCAATGGCGCAGATGAGCGCATCATCCAAATGATCATGAAGGAGCTGGTACAACGATTGCGCGTGAAGAAGAAAAATTCATTCCGGCAAAAATATTCAAAGCCGATTGTAGAGAAATTCTTAAAATGGGTGGATGAATCGCCTTTCTTCGGAAAGAATGCCTTAGCTAAAGCTACCGAATACACATTAAATCGTATATATGGATTAAAAGCTTTTCTGTTCGATGGCCGAATTGAGATGGATAATAATCCAGCCGAAAATGCGATTCGCCCAAATGTAATCGGTCGCAATAACTGGCTTTTTCTGTTAGCGAAGCCGGTGCTAAAGCAAATGCCATCTGTTTGAGTTTAGCAGAAACAGCCAAAACAAACGGCATTGATTTCTATCAGTACCTTGTGAAGCTATTAACTGAGCTACCAAATTTACCGATTCAACAACAGCCAGAGATCTTACAAGATTACATGCCTTGGTCGAAAAATATCCAAGCCACATGTTCAAAATAGCCAGCTATCTGAAAAAAACTCAGATAGCTGGCCATTCGTCGTGCGTACCGAGAAGGTGCACTACTTATTTTTGTATTTCGGGCTTACGACGAGAACACGTGTTAAGGATATTGACAATAACTGGGCGAAAGATATGATTCAAGAAGTTGCTAGTCGATGCATTATTAAAGGTTATCCAGATGGCACTTTCCGACCAAACGATTTGGCTCAACGTCAACATGTGGTACTTATGATTGACCGTGCATTACAACCAACACCAATTCGAGAGGCTGCATCATTTTCGGATGTACCAAAAAGTCATGTATATTATGAACAAATCACACGACTACAACGAGCGGGTATCGTGGATGGTTCAGACGGGGCATTTCGACCAAACGCTTATATAACGCGTGCCCAAATGGCAAAAATAATGGTGCTTGCATTTGGCTTAACGCCAGAAGGCAATAGTACGTTCAAGGATGTTGAGTCATCACACTGGGCGAGTGGATATATTGCCGCTCTAGCAGACCATAACATTGCACTAGGCGATGAAAACGGCAATTTTAGACCAAATGAAAACTTAACACGCGCACAATTTACAGCGTTTATGTATCGAGCGCTTGGTTTATAAAAATTCATACAGAAATAAGGGAGATGTATCAAAAAAATATGATACATCCCCCTTTCTAATTTAGATTAAAGTATTTACTTACTGATAGGTTCTAAAGATTTATCCTTTTGTCGTCGCTGCGAAAGTATTGTCGGTAGCATCATACCGACAATAACCAAAATAATACCCGCTATTTGTAAAGAAGTTAATGGTTCATGGAGAACAATAACTGAAACGGTTACGGCAACAGGCAACTCCATAGCACTTAAAATAGAAGCGAGAGCTCCTCCCACTTTCGGAACAGCTATAGAGAATAAATAAATTGGCAAAATAATACCGAAGAGCCCTAATGCTAGTCCGAATTTCCATAAACCACCGGCAAATAATTTGCCGTTCCAAAGAACTTCAGGATTTAGGAAAATACTAATCACAATAAGGGCGACAAAGGAAACGATCAACACGCGCGATGTAGTTGTAATACCATCCACGTGACGAGAGTTAAATTGGATAAAGCAAGCAAAAGTAAAGGCAGCAGCAAAACCTAGTAGCCAACCTTGAATAGCAATGCCGCTTAAATCTACATTTAGTACGCCAGCAGCTAAAATAGTTCCAGCAAATAATACAATGATTGAAATCACTTCAGTCCGACTTGGTAAGCGTTTATGAAGTGCGCAATCTATTAATAAGCCTATCCACGTGAATTGGAAAAGCATTACTACTGCAAGAGAGGCTGGTAGATACTTTAATGATTCTCCGTATACAATCCCTGTAGTACCGGTAAATATCCCGGCATAAACCAAAATAAGCAGTCCCTTTTTAGAAAGCTTCGGTAATTGCCTTTGTGTCACAATAAAAATAGTTGCAATAAGCATAAAGCCAATAATATATTGACTTGATACTGCCTCTCCTGTTGTAAAGCCATGCTGCATAGCTACTTTGACAATTGTCGATAGTATTCCGTAGCTACTAGAAGCAATGACAATCAAAAGAGGATAAAATAAATTTTTCTTCATGTTTTTTGTTTCACTTCCTAAAATTGCTTCACCATATGATGAAATGGTTCATCGATTATGGACCATGGCTCTGTAATGACAAAGCCCATGCGTTCATAAAGGCGACGAGCGTCCTCTTTTTGTGTTTCAACATTTAATGATAATTTTGTAAAGCCACGTTTTCGTGTTTCCTCTATGGCAAATTGCAGTAATAATGTTCCTATTCCTTTACCACGAGCTTCTGGTGCTACACAAATAGTATCAATATAATATTCATCTTCATGAGCTTCTTGATCGATGATGATGGATGGCGCATTTTTTTCTTCAAGCCATTTTACGAGATTTGCATCCATGTGAATGGCTTCGACACCATTATAGTAAACAAGAATTCCTAATACTTGCTCATTCTCAGCAGCAACAAAAGTATTTAAATAGGAATGTCGATTGTCCTCACGCTTGAATAGTACAGTAAGTTCTTGTTCAACGGCTTTCGCTGTTTGTTCACCTGTTAAACGGTTGGCAATATCACCAATCGCATCAATAATTAGTGGTACAACGGCATGGGCATCCTGTGGTTGCGCTTGTCGAATTGTAATACTCATTGTCAAAATCCCTACCTTTCTATAGGCAAGTATAACAAAGATAGAGGATGACTCAAGTTTTTGAGAAAATAGTGAATTCTCAAGGCATCTTTACCTTCTTTCAGCGGATGTCATGAAATCGGAAAGGAGTGCTTAGAGGATGTTAGCCTAAAACCATCGCATCCATGCGATAACGGCTAACTGACCTGCATCGTGCAGGCCTAAGCACAAAGCCGATTCCAGACGCAATTATGCCAAGGCATAATTGATTATTTTTCCGAAAGTTTAAAACTTTATACGATATCAGATTTCGTGTTAATCTATAATGACTAGAGTTTCGGGAGGACAACAATGACAAAGGAAGATAAGGATTATATTTTAGTTTATGGAGATGCTTTTATTGACTATATCGCAGATGATGTAACAAACACATCTTTTACTAAATATATGGGTGGTGCAACGGTAAATGTTGCTGCGGGAATTAGCCGTATCGGTGCTCCATCTGCATTAATTACAATCACAGGAGATGACGAAGGCTCCCAGTTTGTTCGAGATGGCCTTGCACAAGAAGGGGTAAGCCTGGATTATGCAGTATTTAACCCTGCGAAGCGTGTTAGCGGTGTCTATGTACATTTAACAGAAGCATGTGAGCGAATTTTTAAGGATTATGTCGATGAGACGCCAGATTTACAAGTAGAAACAACACAATTAAATGAAGCAGCTTTTAAAAATGCATCTGCTTTAACTGTGTGCTCGGGTACAATGTTCCACCCTACAGCCCTTGATACAACACGTGCTGTTGTAGAGATGGCAAAGGAAAAAGGGGCAATTATAGCAATGGATGCGAATATTCGTCCTCTACGCTGGAGCAGTGAGCAGGTTTGTCGTGAAACGATCACGTCATTTTTTGAGCACGTTGATATTTTAAAGGTTACTGATGAAGAATTATTTTTCCTGACAGAAACAACTAGCTTGGAAGAGGGCATTGAGCAGTTAAACAGTTATTTAGTACCTATTATTTTAGTAACAGTAGGGGAAAATGGCACTTATGCAGTATTAAATGGTGAGGTTATCCATGTACCAACAGAAAAGGTTGTGCCAGTAGATACTACAGGTGCTGGAGATGCATTTATGGCTGGTGTATTACGCGATGTTCATTACAATGGTTTACCTACAACGGAAGAAGAACTTGTTCGTTGTGTAAGCTTTGGTAATAAGCTAGGTGCTTTAGCAGCCACTAAAGCAGGAGCATTAACAGCTCTTCCATATTATAATGATATTAAGCATTTACTTAAATAGTCGTTTGGAGCGTGCTTACAATGGAGAAAAATTACGATGTATTAGTGAAGGATCGATTATTCTTTGGCGGTGCGAAAGATGCAGATTCAGCTTTTGAACAAGAAACGGTTGATATCGTGATTGATGTTCGAGTAAATGGCTTATCTAATGAAGAGCAGGAAGAGGCTTCATATGTGTACAAGCACATGCCAATTGCTGATGAGGACATAGCAGTTGCACCATCTATTCAAAAGGTTGCGAAAGAAATTGTTTCTGCCTATGAGAATGGGCAGAAAGTGTACTTCCATTGCGGAAGCGGGGGAGGTCGCGCAGGAGTGGCAGCCACTGCTGTATTAATGGAGCTTGGCACGGCCAATTCTCTAGAGGAAGCGGAAGAGGCCGTAAAGAACGCCCGTCCACAAGTAACAATTCGTCCAAAAATGGCAGATGCTTTGCAGAAGCTATACAAATAAATGAGAAGATGTACCAAAAGTTTTTTTCAACTTTGGTTCATCTTCTTTTTAGTTAATGAATTAATCTTTTTTTGCTCTTTGAAGGGTTGATGTCGATAAAAATTAAAAGTTGGATGACATTATGTTAAAACGTATGTCTTGTGGATAGGTGATTGGACGAGCCAATAGGGGAACGAAGGCTAAAACCTTCACGTCCTGTGAAAAAATAATAAATTGGTTTATTTTTCAAAATATAATTCACTTTAATTTTTGTAAGTTAAAAATACAAATTTAGGAGTGATTCAATTGACTACATTTACACCCTTACAAGAGGCTCAAGCTTTTGCTGAAGCTTTTCTATTGTCTACTGAGCAGGTATCTGTAAACCATCCTTATAAGAAGGATAAAGGCCGATATCCACGAGTGCGAAAATTTTTCCAAAATCATTTATTAAATGGTACAAGTGATGCTTCCACATATCAACAAGGTGTTGGACAATTAATGATGTTCTGTGCCCAGTTCGCCCAACAAAAGGCACTAGTTGGCGAGCGTGATGCAGTTTACAAGGAGATGGTTAATACTGTTATTCCTAAACTTTTGGAAAGAACATATAATTTTCCGACAATCAATCCATTAGCTGGCTTTATTTATCTTGGTGTAGCGATGCTTAAGAAGTTAGATGAATCTCAAAGCGATGTATCACTTTCTAATGTGGATGAGTTGTTAGTGCGATACAGAGATTATTTTGCTAATGAAGTATTAAATTCTAAAGAATATCATGCTTTAATGTATCATCGTACTCCGTCTGCTTGGACATACAATGACTCAGAAAAAGCGTATCGTTTTGCAACTGGACCATATTCGGGGCAAATTGGATACTGGATAACTACTGCAGATTTATCCACCGATCCTCAAAAAGATTACTTAGAGATGCCAACAGTTCTTGATAGTTCAGGACAAGTTTCTTTTGCTGGTATTCAACCAGGAACAAGTGCTAGAGATTATATAGATCACCATTCCTTTTTCAACACTAAAAATCAGCGATTTATTCTTAATGCCTCGCTAAATGCAATTGCTTTATGGATGGCAGCACATGTTTATGATGTAAAAGTTAATGAGACTGGCGCTTCATTAAATCCTGCCTATAACATGAAAAACGCAATCAGAGATGTTCTTAGCTATACTCATTGGGGTTCCAATACTTCAGTTGCTAATGCTTCTAAAGGGTGTTTCCAACAAGAGCCCTTTAACGGTGCATTATCTGCTAGAAGAGTCCTTCCGGTTCATGGATTTTCCGAAGTAAACTTAGCAAATAGTATGCTACGTGCTCGATTTGATTCTCCGGCATATAATACATTTGCAATAACATTCTTACAAATCTTTGCAAGCTTGATCGAAAATCCAACAGCTTCATCATGGTACAATCTTGTTCCAAATTTTGATTCAGATTCTGGAGTTATGGTATCTCAGATGATTAATACCTACCAAGACATATTTACAAACTATTCAACTATCAAAAATACTTTAATCAATAAATTGTTTAGCCAAGCTAAATATTGGGGTATGTACATTCCGGAAAATGCTATGTTAGGTTCATCCGAACTGATTAAAAATCCGTGGCAAATACCTAATAAGGGTGAGGGGATTAATCAAGCCATGGTAGGATTGTTCAATGTTTATCCTGGATTTACAGGTCAAGGATTTGCAAGTAGTAACAATAAAATCGGAGAAGCTATTAAACTTCAACTTGAAGTTGGTCAAGCATTACATGGTCAAAGTTCCTTCCCATCGCACGGTCGTTCAGGCCTTTGGGATTTAGTCCGCTTAGATATATTAGCCGATGCTTCAAATACAGATGGGACTGTTAGCTCTGCTACGGACCTTACGACTACTGATAAAGAATCTCCAAATTGTGCCGGAGCACGCCGCACATTCTACGCTTTAGCTATGGCGTTAGCAGTCGATGGATCTAATGGTTTTATAGAGGAAGAAAACAGATAAACAATGGCTAGCTGCGATATAAGAGCTTAATCATTAACACATATAAATTTGGTAATATATCGAATTTATATGTGTTTTTTTATACAATTGTGGTTTATATAAATTGATTGGAGTGGAGGCTAGGCGACATAATAAAGTAAAAGGATTCACACACAGTTTTGTGTATGAATCTTTTTTTGCTCTTTGAAAGGTGGATGTCGATAAAAATTAAAAGTTGGGTGATAAAACGTGAAAGTTTATCGATAAAAATTAAAAGTTGGGCGATAATTCCCGAAAGTGTTCCGATAAAATTAAAAAGTTGGATGACATTATGTTAAAACGTAAGTCATGTGGATAGGTTGATTGGAGCGAGCACACAGGGGAACGAAGGCTAAAAGCATTTACGTCCTGTGATAACGCCTTCGTGACCAACATCGTGTTGGCCCAAGCGGCTCATCGGTCGCCCTGGGGAAGCGCTCAGCCGGAATGTGAATAAATCCTATTTATGGTAATTAACCATTAAAATAAGGTTAGTTGACGCTCTAGTTAATATATAGTTATTATTGTGTCTAGGGAGGTTCTTCAATTGCCTTTAAATAAAGAACGAATTGACGCAGTAAAATTTATGCGAGTAACAGCGATGTTACTTGTTATATTAATTCATGCTACTGGGGTTGCACTGAGTAAAATCCCCAATGATAATTCCTCTTATTTTGTCTATTTATTTTTAAATCGCTTTACACGCTTTGAAGGGGCTGTTTTTGTATTTTTAAGTGGACTTACATTGTTTTATAATTACGAATCGAAACCCTTTACAAAACAAACATGGACAAACTTTTACAAACGTAGATTTTTGTTTATTTTAGGACCTTTCCTCGTTTGGTCTATTTTTTATGAGCTATTTTCCTACTACCAAGGATTTCGAGTGTTTACAGGTTGGAAGGCAATGCTCACTTCCATCGTTACGGGGGGAGCCTATTATCAATTATATTTCATTTTAATTTTAGTGCAGCTATATTTTTTAATGCCACTTTTCATATATCTCGTAAAACGCTTTTGGTGGTTTAAAAAATATTTATTATTCATTGGCTTTGCTGTTGAAGTAGCTGTTCAAAGTTACTTTGAAATGTTTGATATTTCCTTTACCGTTCCTTTATTTGCAATATACATTGCAAGCTTTTTCTTCGGTGGCTGGGTTGCATTACATTATCAATCTTTAAAGGAACAATGGTCGAAAATGCAATATTTTGTATGGATGTCCTTTACCTTTTTATTAGGCATAGCTTACACAAATCTGTATTATTTCCGCAGCATATTGGGATATGATGAAATTTCATACATAGCATTTAAATTTTTATCTACTAGCTATATGCTTCTCTCATGTTTCGTACTATTCAAAATTAGTATTTATTTAGTCCATCACGGAGGACGAAAGCTCAACGAATTGGCAGAGCATTTAAGAATTTATTCGTTTGGGTTTTATTTAGTCCATCCATGTATTTTATATTTATTGAGCGATACTATTTTGAGTGACCTCGTTCCTTCACATATACATTTATATGTATTCTTAAGATTTTTCTTAACGGTCATTTTCTGTTATGTATTTATTCGCTCATTACAACTTCTTTTCCCGCGTGCATGGTTTTTATTCGGAAATTTACCAGCCCCAAAGAAAAGTGGCAAGAGTGCGCTTTAGTTTTTTTGCATGAAAAAGAGCAACTCCATTTTGAAAAAAATTGAACAAAACGGAGTTGCTTCTTAGTTGAAGAAAAAGCCCATATAGTAAAATAGCCATTATATTAATTAGAGACTGACTTTCTTGAAAAAATATCTTTGATTGCACCTATTATTCCAGGTACAAGAAGTACGATACCAAAAAAGACAGTAAATACATTGAAGTGTGGTGTTTCATAAAAATTAAACCACTCACTAAAAATTGCAGTTTCAGCAATTCTTCCAAATAACTTTCCATCAATATATCTCATATTAGGTATCCAAGCAGTTCCTTCAAATATAATGAAGATCAACTGTAACAAAAAAAACGATCCAATAAAAGAAAGAAACCCACGATTTTTTTGTTTATCAGCCAAATAATATACACCCCTGTGCTCATATTATAAAACCGATTATTACAACCATACCAAATGATACCCCATGATAACTTATTAAACTGCCTCGTTTGTGAAGTGATTCAAAGACTTTTCTTAATTTGAATTATTTTCGAATCCAACTTTTATTAATAATTCATGCGTTTTGATTAGGAAAATAAAGGTTTATTATGACTGATAAAAGAATTCTTTTTGTTGATATTTTGCTAGTGTATGCCCATTTTTAACTGATTGTAGCGGAGGAAGCGGCTCGACGCTCGCCCGCAGCGGAAATCAGCTTCTTTAAATTAATTTAAGCGGATTAAAATGGTTGAATAACACACCTATTAGCAATCATTTTTAAGCAGATACATTAAAATTGTGCTATACATATTAGAACAGTTTTTGTTATAGTAATAATATAACAAAGATGAGGTGATCTGTATGATGGAGGAGTTAGCGAAAGTCCCTTGGGCAGTCATAGCACCGCTAATTGTGGTTCAATTTATTTTAATGATTGTAGCTCTAGTCGACTTGCGTAAAATCCATGCCACTAATGGGCCTAAGATATTATGGGTGTTTCTTATTATTTTTACTAGTTATCTCGGATCGATTGCGTACTTTATAGTTGGGAGAAAACAATCATGACGATATTACTTCAGGTAACAGGACTGACAAAGCAATTTGCAGAAAAAGTAGTTGTGGATGGAATCGAGTTCACATTAGAAAAAAACACATCGACAGCTTTAATTGGACCTAATGGCGCTGGTAAAACAACGACATTATCAATGCTAACAGGCTTATTAAAACCGACCTCTGGAAGTGTAAAAATGCTGGAGGGTGATGTAAGAGCCAACATTGGTTTCTTGCCACAATATCCGCAATTCCATCCTTGGCTAAGTGCGGTAGAGTTTACTGAAATGGCGGCAAAGTTAAATGGTGTACCTGCAAAAAAAGCAAAGTTAGAAGCACAAAAAACACTTGAGTTTGTAGGTCTAGGTAATGTTTTAAATAAGAAAATTTCTACTTTTTCTGGTGGCATGCGGCAACGACTAGGTATTTCCCAAGCAATTGTGCATAAGCCGAAATTGCTCTTATTAGATGAACCTGTATCTGCTTTGGATCCGGTTGGTCGTAGGGAAGTTCTTGATTTATTGAAGGGCTTACAACAAGAAACAACTATTTTATATTCGACACATATTTTAAATGATGCCGAAGAGATGACAGATCAATTATTGTTTTTACGTGATGGAAAGCTAGTAGAACAGGGGACATTACGTGAAGTTCGACAACGTTTCGATGAACCAAATTATGTTGTAGAGTTTGGCACTGAAAAAGAGGCACAACTTTTTGCCAGTCAATCTGAACTTATAGGAGAAGCTAAGGGCAGTCATGTATATATAGAAATTATTGATGAAAAGCCGAGTATGCAGGAGCTGATTCAACATTTAAGCAGTTGTCCTTATAAAATACGAAAATTGGAGCGACAAACAGCATCACTTGAAGAGATTTTCATGAAGGTGGCGAGAAAAATATGAGAGGATTTAATGTGCTTCTGCAAAAGGAATTCAGAGAAGCTTGGCGAAGCTGGAAGTTTTTATGGATACCTCTTGTATTTGCTTTGCTCGGTATGAGCAATCCACTAACAAACTATTATATGATGGATATTTTAAATGCTGCTGGTAACGTACCAGAAGGCTTTGAAATGTTGATGCCGGAATTAATGCCAGTTGACCTATTACAAGCTTCCATTGGGCAATTTCAAACGATAGGTTTACTCGTATTGATGGCTACTTTCGTAGGTGCTATTAGTAAAGAAAGAGCAAGTGGGATGGCTACTTTATTGTATGTCCGTCCTATATCGTTCGGCGCTTATTTTATAAGTAAATTTATCGTCGTGAGTACTGTTGGCTTTATTAGCATTTTAGCTGGTTTTGCTGCGAGCATATATTATACGGTCGTGCTTTATGGGACATTTGAGATTGGGCCACTTGTGGCAAGTCTTATCACGTATTTTTCTTGGCTACTCTTTGTGATAGCAGTGACATTAATGATGAGCGCGACGTTTAAAACAGTGATCGCAACAACATGTGCATTCGCTGTCATATTTATTGGACAAATATTGGATTCTTTAGTGGGGGCATTTTGGACAATATCTCCGTGGAAATTACCGGTATATGGTGTTCAATTAATTAGGGGCACAATGGAGATGTCGGATTATTGGTGGAGTCTATCTCTTACATTAGTTGTCTCGATAATTTGTGTGTGTATAGGAATTTTGACAATGAAGAAAAATGCATCGATGACGAAAATTTAAAGGAAATGTACCCTGCCAATAGAAAACTATAGTGTACTTAGCCACTTAGTTAAAGTAAGAATTTCATGTCTGTTGAAGTGCTATTCGTACACATAAGTAACTTTATTTTTTAATGGTTAATCATATTTAAGAGCATCAACCTGGTAGATTCCTAGCGAGTTGATGTTTTTTTTATCTAAACTAATTACTTATACCTTGCGTTCTTCTTTTGTTTTTCATTCGATTTTTTTTGGTCAACATTCAAATAGAAGAGGGAGAACTAAGAATAATAAGAACTGTTCTTGGAATATCCATAACTTAGGAATATAATGTAGCTATAACTCAGGATTTGTCGAATAACTCGGAAAATATAAAAATATAAGTAGGAGGATGTGGATAAATTGGCTACGGAAAATTCCGATCGCTTTCTCATAGCATTTAATCGGATAGATCACAGGTTAAGAGATATTGTTGGTGCAAAGGACTTTATGCCTTTTTATCGTTTGATCGATCAAGCTAAGAAGAAGGATGTACTAGTTCGTAAATACGAAGACGACTTGCGCTCTTATGCAGATTTACGAAATGCCATTGTTCATCATCGCACGTCGTTAGAATATGTCATTGCTGAACCACATATAGACGTGGTGGAAAGAATTGAATATATAGATGCAACACTTGCTAAGCCAACACTCGTTGGTCAAATGTTTCATAAAAAAGTACTAGTTTTTCAGGAAAGAGATTCACTGAAACATGCTTTAAAAGTTATACGTCATCGTAAATTTACACAGTTTCCTGTATACCATAAAGATCAATTTAAAGGGCTTGTGACGACAGTAGGAATTACAAACTGGTTAGCTACGATGATGGGAGGCGATCAAATACCTAAGGAGATTCCGACCTTACATGATATATTAATGCATGAAAAGAATAGAGTGAATTATAAATTTGTGAGTAGATACATAACGATATATGAAGCAGAAGATATTTTTAAACAAGGCGTAGAGCGGGGACGCCGCTTTGAAGCTTTATTAATAACGGAGCATGGGAAACCCCATCAAAAACTAATCGGCATTGTTACACCATTAGATATTGTAAAAATAGATTAAGCAAGACGAGACAAGCTGCTAGGAGCTTGATCGTCTTGCTTTATCCTTCATGCTTATATAGAGGGAGCCGTTTGCTTGAACCTGAGCAAAATAAACATCTTCTACGGATTGGACGTTTTGTTTTTTCAGCTTTTTCATAAGCCAATCTTCAGTTAATTCAAGTTCAACTAAGTTTTCATAAATAACCTTCCCATCTGAAGCTACTTCTGTTGGTATATAGGTTGGTGGTGTAACATCGGCCTTTACATCTTGTTTTGTAGCTGGTTGTTCAGCAGGCTTTGGTAGCACACTTAGTTTACCTGTAGTTTCAAGTAACGCATATTGTACATCTTGTACAGAGAATACGGCTTGTTCCCTTAGCATCATCGCTAATTCATCCATATGCAAACGATTCTTCTTTAAGGCAGACTCTAAAATAATTCCATTTTGAATAAGGATTGTCGGCTTGTCATCTACAATCACACGGGCTTTTTTAGATTTAATGGTTATGATGGTCATTATATATGTTAAGATACTCCACCAAATAAGGGCAATAAGTCCATCTAAAAACGGTGTTTCAGCCTGTGCTGCAATTTCAGAAGCAATGGAACCAAATGTGATACCTGTTGTATAGTGGAAGAATGTAAGTTGTCCAAGCTGTTTTTTCCCTAGTAATCGGGTTACGATGAGTAACGCAAAGAAGGAAAGGGTTGACCTAAGTATCATTTCCCAAAAATCAGCTTTAAAAAATTCGTCTATATTCATACATAAATCAACTCCCTTAAAACTGCTATTTTCAATGAATAGCTTGTGCAAAAAGATCAATAGTATGCAACGATCTCTTATAAATGGAAATTGAATAAAATTGGAAAGTAGGTGGCGACATGAATAAGAAAATAGAGAATTTTAACAATCCAGTCTATCCAATAATGATTGCAATAGCTGTTGCCCATCTTATCAATGATACGATGCAGGCTGTTATTCCAGCGATGTTCCCGATATTGAAGAGTGATTTAGGGTTAACTTTCACACAAATAGGTCTTATTTCGTTCGCATTAAATATGTTTGCTTCTGCTTTGCAGCCTGTTATTGGTTTTGCTAGCGATAAAAAGCCGATGCCTTACGCTCTACCGATTGGTATGATAAGTTCATTCATAGGCATTGCTATTATAGCGTTTACATCACAATATTGGATAATTATTATTGCAGTATTATTTTTAGGGTTTGGCTCAGCTATTTTCCATCCTGAAGGTTCACGTGTTTCATTCATGGCGGCAGGCTCAAAAAGAGGACTTGCTCAATCGATTTATCAGGTTGGCGGTAACTCTGGGCAAGCACTCGCACCACTAATTAGTGCTTATATTTTTGCTTTGCTTGGACAACGTGGTGCCGCGATTGTCTTAGTAGTGGCAGCAATAGGTATTGTTATATTGAGCAAAATTGCAGTGTGGTATAAAAAGCAGTTGGAGCAAGAACGTGTGGCAAAGAAAAAACGAGTGTTGGTTTCTAACTTGCCTCCATTAACAAAGAAACAAGTAGGCATTGCGTTGACGTTACTATTTACTATTATTTTTGCGAGATCATTTTATACAACTAATATTACAAGTTTTTATGTATTTTATTTAATGGATCATTATGGTGTTAGTCTTCGCCTTGGACAAATTTTAATTTTCACCTTTATGGCATTTGGCGTCGTTGGCACATTTTTCGGAGGTTCATTATCAGATCGAATTGGTAGAAAAAACGTTATTTTACTGTCCGTTGTTGTACCGATGCCATTTTGTTTAGCGTTGCCTTATGTACCGTTATGGGCAGCAATGATATTTTTAGTAATTATCGGTACACTCATTATGATTAGCTTCTCGGTAACAGTTGTCTACGCACAAGAGCTTGTTCCGACAAAAATTGGGACAATGGCTGGTTTAACAACTGGTTTTGCTTTCGGAATGGGTGCAATAGGTGCGATGGTAATTGGTGTATTAATGGATCATAGGGGTATTGATTTTACGATGATGGTCGTATCTTTACTACCAGTATTATTACTAGTAGCATTTTTCTTACCTAAGGATAAACCGGCTTCAGCGGTGTAACGCTTAGGTAAGAGTGAAAGATAAAAACGCTACTCCTAATTGCATAAAGCTGTATGGTGATTTTTTGCGAGGAACATCGAAACAGTTTGTTTTCCTCCTAGGTGAGGCTTGTCTTGGGAGAATAATTTAGGTTGGATCTTTTTAGTATTTTAATCGAAGTTATTATACTATTTTGGTTTAGCTTGCTATTCATACCAATGATGAGGAACTGTTGATTTTTCACGGAGAGTGGCGACTCCTGCGGAAAGCGCCAACTCTGAGTGAAAATCAACTTTTGATTAACGCTACACTTTAATTTATATTCATTATTTTATCGATAAGCTAAAACGCGTTCTCCAGTTAGGGGAACGTGTTTTTATTATTGACGTAATGGTGATAAAAATTCAGTCGGAAGTTTTTCCTTATCTAGTACATAGCCCTCTGATACGTGAACTTCATGCATTTTATCATTGTAAGTGAATTTAAAAATGCCATTATCAAAGTCAGTTCCAATTTCTTTGAAAAATATACCTTCGATTGATACATATTTGGGACAGGTAAATGCTACTTTTAAATCTTCATGTTCTTGGATTAAATAAGCACGCACACCTTTTTCATATGTATCGTTCGCTTCGTCGTCAGTTGGACGTTGGACAGCTACGATATGAAAATCAACAAAAGGAACCTCTTTTAATAAAACGTTTAGGAAGGAACCCTTTGTAATCTCTTCCCAGCGACTTTGTGCGCTTTGGCCTACGATGATTTGAGAAATTCCGTAATCTTTTGCTACTTCTGCAATAACCTTTTGTATTGGGCGCTTTTCATTATCTTGTAATATGAATTTTTCAATTTCAAGCTCATCAGATAACTTTTTCCATTGCTCGATGTAGCTAGATTTCTCTGCATCAAAGGCATCAAGGGGTTGCGAATCGACTGAAAGAATATATAATGGACAATCTAACATTGTAGCCATTTTATGACCACGTCGTATTAATCGCTCACCGTTAAGCCCATAGTAGACACAAACTAATATACTTTCGTCTAAACGCCCTTTTACATGCTTCATAAAAATTAACACCTCTTATCTTGTCGTTATTTTGTCAATTTCACTGTCGGTTTCGAAAAAATTATCCTAAAACAGTTAAAATCGATACTGATACAGTGCATTATGCTCATTTATATTGTATACTAAAAAACGTATAAAAGTTAATGATAATATATTGGGAAAACCTTGAGGAAACTGGGTTGTCTCTATACTTTACAGTTATTTGATTCATGCATTTCGTGCATCTAAACCAATTTGCTTCTATATGCCACACTATTATGCAGTTTGTTAAAAAGATAGTCAAGTGACTTGGTACGCCATAGTGACAGGAATAGTGTGTACATTTTTCTCTTCAAAAGTCATGCCATTTTCTAAAGGCTTTAAGGAAATACGCTATTGGTTATTCAGGCTTCCCAAGATATGAAGCTTATAGCCTGAAAAGTTCCCCTGGTTTTATGCAGTACTATCACCCATAAAATATGCGCTGAATGTTGAAATGAACTAGATTTGTCCTTATTTATTATTGTCTATTACTTCAACACATACCACTTACTTTTCAATTCAAGGAGTACACACTTTATACGTGATAAAAATCAAATTTCAAGAGAATTTCTGATATGTTAGTTAGCTTTATTCATCCAATATCTGCCGTCTCCTTTTGGATGGCAAGAAGCATAAAGGCTTTAGTATTTTTCAGTGAGTTATATCAATTGTGCCTCGGCATAATTGCGTCCGGAATCGGCTTTATGCTTAGGCCTGCAGATGATTTTTGTGCGAAAGCGCAGTGCTAACGTAGCGGCAGCAACAGATGTTTTTTGCGCGAAAGCGTAGCGGCAGCGGCACCGATGCAGGTCAGTTAGCCGTTATCGCATGAATGCGATGATTTTAGGCTAACATCCTTTATTAACTCCCTTCCGATTTCCGTGACACCCGCTGAAAGAAGTTAAACGCTCTCGAGCAATTGTTATAGATTTTTGTGCGTGAAGCAAAGTATAAAACAGTAGTAACTTCAGTAGATTTGGGAATACTTTATTATTGGTTATTTCTCATATATACAGTTTTTCGCACCATCTCAACCAGCAGTTGCTGAACGAAATTGTTAGTAGGAGGTTTTCACTTGGTTACAGTTCTCTTTGCGATTCTTTTACCAATTGTCTGTGCTGCACTTATTCCACTACTTTATAGGCGACTAAGGCGTGTTGCACATCTTGGCTGGTTTGTTTTATCCGTTCCATTCATCTTGTTTCTTTTACTTGCGCGCTATATTCCTCAAATTGCCGAGGGTAAAACGTTTATTCATACATATGAGTGGATTCCCTCTTTTAATATAAATTTCACAACTTATCTCGACGGACTCAGTATGATTTTTGGCTTGCTGATTACGGGTGTAGGTAGCTTAGTCATTTTATATTCTATTTTTTATTTATCAACGAAAGAATCTCTTCATCATTTTTACTGCTATTTATTACTTTTCATGGGCGCTATGCTTGGCGTCGTCTTTTCAGATAATTTAATGGTATTATACACATTTTGGGAACTAACAAGTGTATCTTCATTCCTGTTAATTGCATTTTGGCATCATCGAAAATCATCTCGTGCTGGTGCAAGAAAAGCTATGACAATTACCGTTTTTGGTGGCCTTTCCATGTTAGCAGGCTTTTTGATGCTCTATGTAGCTTCGGGTACTTTTAGTATTCGTGAAATCGTAGCCAATGTAGGTGTTATACGAGATCATACACTGTTCATCCCAGCGTTAATCCTTATTCTAATCGGTGCATTTACAAAATCTGCACAGTTTCCTTTTCATATTTGGTTGCCAGATGCGATGGAGGCGCCAACACCTGTCAGTGCTTACTTACACTCGGCAACAATGGTAAAGGCCGGTATATATTTAGTTGCGCGTTTTTCCCCAGTATTTGGAGGAGAGGCTGTTTGGTTCTGGCTAGTAAGTGTGATTGGCCTTGTAACGTTGTTCTGGGGTTCATTTAATGCTGTACGTCAGACCGATTTAAAGGCGTTATTAGCTTTTTCAACGATTAGTCAGCTCGGTTTGATTATGAGTTTATTTGGGCTAGGATCAGTAGGTCATTATTACGGTTATGCTGAAAATAGCGTTCTTTATACGCAGGCAAGCTTTGCAGCATTGTTTCATCTTATTAATCACTCCACGTTTAAAGGTGCACTATTCATGATGGTTGGTATTGTCGATCATGAGGCGGGCACACGCGATATTCGCCGTCTTGGGGGATTAATGGCCTTAATGCCGGTAACTTTCACAATTGCAGTCATTGGCGGATTTTCTATGGCCGGTTTACCTCCATTTAATGGCTTCTTAAGTAAAGAAATGTTTTTCGCCGCGGTACTAGCTATTCGCGATGTAGAGGCCTTTTCAATAACTGATTTGGGACTGCTCTTTCCAATAGTGGCATGGGTGGCAAGTATCTTTACATTTGTTTACTGTTTGATTTTAATCAGTCGAACGTTTTTCGGAAAACTACAGCTTGATAAGTTGGATAAAAAACCGCATGAAGCTCCGTTAGGTATGCTACTTTCGCCAATCATTCTATGCGTCTTTGTAGTTGGAATTTTCTTCTTTCCAAACGTGCTAGGGCATTATATTTTAGAGCCTGCTATGGCAAGTATTTATCCAACATTCCCATCAACTAGTGAATTAACACCACATATTCATGCTTGGCATGGCATTAATGCAGAATTGTTAATGACTATTGGTGTAATTATTATAGGGATCATCTTATTTAAAACGTTAAAAAGTTGGAAGCCTTTGTATCGGATATTCCCGCAAAGATATACGTTTAATACGTATTACAATCGTATGATTGAGTTCAGTGAATATAGTTCTGCAAAGCTTACTAATCGTTATATGACAGGTAATTTAACACATTATTTTGTCTATATCTATGTATTTTTTATTGCTCTTATTGCAGGATATTTTATTTGGTCGGATGCTACTGCATTTAATTTTGCGAAGGATTCCACAATAGAGTCCTATGAGCTCATTTTAGTGTTTGTAATGATGTTTGCCGCAGTATGGATGATTTTCGCTAAAGGACGCGTAACAGCCATGTTATTGAATGGCGTTCTGGGCTATTCAATCGCATTTTTCTTTGTTATTTTCCGTGCTCCTGATTTAGCATTAACCCAATTAGTCGTTGAATCTGTGACAACTGCATTATTCCTTCTATGCTTTAAATATTTACCGGATTTAATGCCTGAAGCCTCTCGCAAAAAAACGCAATGGTCTAAGGTGATTATATCCATTTTCGTTGGCGCCACAGTTACATTAATAGGCTTAGCGGTTGTCCATTTCGATCGCTTTGAGCCAGTTGCTACTTACTTCAATGATTCCTACGAATTAGCGGGTGGTTCAAATATTGTCAACACAATATTAGGTGATTTCCGTGCATTTGATACGATGCTGGAAGTTGTCGTTCTTCTGATTGCGGGCTTAGGAGTGTATACATTAACGAAGCTAAAGCCACGAAAGGAGGAAACGGATCATGAAAATAAATGACGTCATTTTACGTACTGTCACTAAGACGGTCGTCTTCATTATTTTAACCCTAGGTATTTATCTATTCTTTGCAGGGCATCATGCTCCTGGTGGAGGTTTTATAGGTGGTCTCGTACTGGCCTCTGGAATTGTTCTACTGTATTTAGCATATGACATTGAAACAGTGCATAAAGGGATGCCATTTGATTTTAAAAAAGTGGCAGCGCTTGGCGTATTACTAGCTACAGGCACAGCAATCGGCTCACTATTTTTTGATGTTCCGTTTTTAACGCAGACACATAGTTATATAAATGTACCGATATTCGGGAAAATGGGCTTTTCGACTGTAACAATTTTCGAGGCAGGTGTGGCTTTAACGGTAGTAGGTGTTGTGGTCACAATTATTTTAAGTATAAGTGAGGATGAGTAGCCAATGGAGTCTTTAATACTAGTGTTAGTTGGTGTATTAGTAGCTGTTGCGACATACTTAATCCTCTCGAAACAGTTATTACGTGTGATTTTAGGAACTGCGGTCTTATCGCATGCAGCACATTTACTGATTTTAACGATGGGTGGACTGAAAAAGGGGGATGTACCACTTTTAGAAGAATCAGAAGGTCCTTACACAGATGCTCTGCCGCAAGCATTAATTTTAACTGCAATTGTGATTAGCTTTGCGGTAACGGCGTTCGTGCTTGTTCTCGGTTACCGAGCCTATAAAACGAACGGTTCGGCGAATTTTGATGAAATGAGAGGTACGCCGGATGAGTAATATGATTGTTTTACCATTAATTGTGCCGGTTATTACGGCGATTTTACTTGTGTTTTTACGTGAAAATGTTTTTTTACAGCGCATCATTAGTTTATTGACATTAAGCTTTGTTGTCCTTATTAGTGTCATTTTATTACAAGAGATTCAGAAACAAGGTGTGATGCGTATTGATTTTAGTGGCTGGGCACCACCATTTGGCATTTTATTTGTTGCTGATTCATTCGCCATGCTCCTTGTATTAGTAGCGAATATTGTGGCAGCCATTTGTTTGTTATATGCCATTTTTACAATCGGTAAGCGCTTTGAGAAGATGTATTTTTACCCGTTTGTCCTACTTATGATAGCGGGAGTTAACGGCTCGTTTCTAACGGGGGATATTTTTAACTTGTTTGTGTGCTTTGAGGTTATGTTACTTGCTTCTTACGCACTCATTAGTTTAGGTGGCGATAAAGTTCAACTGCGCGAGGCGTTAAAATATGTGCTGATCAATATTGTTGCATCTTGGATTTTCCTAGTGGCATTAGCTTTTTTATATGGAACCGTTGGAACGTTGAATATGGCACATATTTCTGTCCGTGTTATGGAGGCAGGAGCTAACCCACTTATAACGACTGTGGGTCTTATTTTCTTAATTGTCTTTAGCTTGAAGGCTGGCCTATTGTTATTCTTCTGGCTTCCAGGCTCATACAGCGTACCTCCAACAGCTATAGGTGCACTTTTTGCAGCATTATTAACGAAGGTTGGAATTTATGCGCTCGTCCGTACCTTTACATTACTTTTCCCAAATAATACTGAAGTGACTCATATGGTGCTAGGAATTATGGCGGGACTTACGATTATTGCTGGATGTATGGGAGCACTGGCAGGGCGAGATGTAAGAACAATTGCCGCTTATAACGTCCTGATTGGTGTTGGCTTTATAGTAGCTGGTCTAGCGATTGGTACGGAGTCTGCTTTACAGGGCGTAACATACTATTTGATGCATGATATGGTAGCTAAGGCTATGCTGTTTTTAGCAGTTGGCATGATGATGTATGTTACTGGCGAAACGGTTATTGATAAAATGAGTGGGCTTATTCGAAATTACCCTCTATTTGGCTGGTTATTCTTTATTGTCATGTGTTCCCTTGCTGGGATACCACCATTAAGTGGCTTTTTAGGCAAGGTTTTAATTGGACAAGGAGCTATTGAGGGAGGAAATTTTGTTCTACTAGGGCTAGGGTTTTTATCTAGTTTAATTGTTTTGTATTCACTATTACGAATTTTTCTTTCCTCTTTCTTTGGGGAAACGATTATTAGTCTAGAGGATGAAAAGCCGTTACCAAAGCGTATGGTCTTACCATTAACATTGTTGGCAGCTTGTACAATTGCTTTAGGAATTGGAGCTGAATGGATGGCTCCGTATGTAACAGATGCAGCAAAAACACTCTACACGCCATCAATCTATATTGATGCAGTGCTAGATGGCACAACATGGCAATGTGAGGTGAATAAATAATGGCGATGCAATTTATCTTAAATTTATTTATCGCAGCACTTTGGCTATTGTTACAGGATGAAGTTATACCGCAGTTTTCGACATTTTTAATGGGGTTTATCGTCGGAATAGGGATTTTATATGCTATGCATCGCTTTTACGGCACACAATTTTATTTACGACGTGTGTTTTCAATCATTAAGTTATTATGGCTCTTTAATTGGGAGCTACTATTATCGAGTTACAGCGTATTAAGACAAATTACTACTCCGAAGCTCACTATTACTCCTGGAATATTTACGTATAAAACAGCGCTTAAAGGAGATTGGGAAATAACAGCTCTTGCGTTGTTGCTCACTCTGACTCCAGGTTCAGTCGTGATGGAAGTTTCTGAAGAAGGAGATCTGTTTTATATTCATGCAATGGATATTGAACAATCGAAAGAAGCTGTCATTCGTTCAATAGGGAAATTTGAACAAGCGATCATGGAGGTGACACGTTAATGATTGATAAAATTTTACTTTTGGCTCTTGCATTATTCAGTGTATCGATTGCGTTGTCGCTATTTCGTGTGATTCGAGGTCCTTCATTGCCTGACCGTGCTATTGCACTTGATACAATAGGTGTTAATCTACTTTCAGCAATCGCTATCGTCTCAATTATATTGAAAACAAAGGCGTATTTAGAAGCCATTTTAATATTAGGTATTTTAGCTTTTATCGGCACGATTGCATTTACGAAATATATTGAAAGAGGTGTGATTGTTGAACGTAAATCAAATGATTGAATGGGCGGCAGTTATACTTATATTGATTGGCTCCATTGTAAGTGTTATTAGCGCATTTGGGATGATTCGTTTACCTGACGTATACACACGCTCACATGCTGCAACAAAAAGTTCGACATTGTCGGTCTTAACATGTCTATTAGGCGCATTTATTTACTTTTGGGTACATGATGGATATGTGAGTGTACGTTTAATTTTAGGAATTATCTTCGTTTTTGTAACAGCTCCTGTAGCAGGACATTTAATATGTCGTGCAGCGTATCGCTCTCGCGTACCTTTAGCAGAAGGGTCTGGGGAGGATGAGTTAAAGGAAAAACTATTTGCAGATGAAAAATAAGTGACTGACCTCCATGTTTGGGGGTCTTTGTTGAATAAAACTGCTTAAACATGTTCATAATCAAAAGTTTGGGATTGCATTTGACGCCATGTATAAGTTGATTGGAGTGGAGGCTGGACGCCTCCAGGAAAGCGCCCAGCCGGAACGGAAATCAACCATACGTTATGGTGATGAGCTTATTGTTTATAGGGGAATCTAAGTAGATTGATTTGTCGAAAAATTATGTTTATAATGTTTTGTCTAAAAATTTTCAATTTAGCTTGATTATTATTTCAAAAGAGTATATCTTATTAGCAGATAGATTTTTATTCTCTAAAGTGAATAAATATCCATTCAAGTATTTTCAAGAACTTAAATTTTCATAGACAAAAAACATAAATAAAAGGAGATCATTGAATATGAAGAATAAATTTTTCATGCTAATGCTTGTTCTAGTAATTGGTGTACTAGCGGCATGTGGCGCAAAAGATGATAAGGCGAGCGATAAAAATTCAAATGCTGGCGAAGGCACAGAACAAAAGCAAGTATTAAAAGTAGGTACTTCATCTGATTATGCACCATTTGAGTATGTTGACGCTGCAAAGGGTGAAGATATTATTGGTTTTGATATTGATTTAATTAAATTAGTTGGTGAAAAAATTGGGGCAGAAGTGCAGGTTCAAGATATTGACTTCAATAGTCTAGTGCCAGCTCTACAAGCAGGTAAAGTGGATATTGTTATTTCTGGTATGTCACCTAATGAAGAACGTGAACAAGTTGTAGATTTCTCTGATAAATATAATCAAACAGAGCAAGTGTTTATCGTGAAAAAGGATAGTGGAATTAAAAAAGAATCTGATTTAGCGGGTAAAAAAATTGGTGTTCAAAACGCTTCTATCCAAGAAACTTTAGGTAATAAAATTGCAAAAGAAGTAGATGCAAGCGTTGAAGGACGTACACGAATTCCAGAAATTATTCAAGACATGATGTCTAAGCGTTTAGATGCCGGGATTGTAGAAAGTGGTGTAGCAAAAGGTTATCTTGATACGAACGATAAACTAGATGCCTTCCCAGTTAAAGAGCAACCTGAAGACTTTAAAGCAATCGCTGTTCAAAAAGGCAGCGATCTTAAAGATAAAATTAACAAAGCATTAAAAGAATTAGCTGATGAAGGTAAAATTAAAGAGCTAGAAGATAAATGGTTAAAAGTTAAATAAGTAAGTTGAAACTGCGATAGCTCTATTTCGAGCTATCGCTTACGTTTCCTTAAAAGAGAACAAGAAAGGAGGGGACGCTGTGAATTTAGATTTTACAGCTATCATTCCCTCTATTCCTTATATATTAAAAGGGATAGGCGTTACACTTCAAATTGCATTAGGTGCATCAATCATCGGTTTTATAGTTGGTATATTACTAGCATTATGCAAAATCGGTAAAGTGAATGTTTTGCGTTGGTTTGCAGATTTTTATACATCGATTTTCCGTGGCACACCGCTCGTATTACAATTAATGATTATTTACTATGCGGTGCCACAGTTATTAGATATTCAAATTGACCCAGTTCCAACGGCTATTATTGCATTCGGGTTAAACTCAGGTGCTTATATTTCTGAAATCATTCGCGCTGGTATTAATGCGGTTGATAAAGGGCAAATGGAAGCGGCACAAGCGCTAGGTATTCCATATGCAAAAATGATGAAAGATATTATTATCCCACAAGCCGTAAAAAATATATTACCATCTTTAGTGAATGAGTTTATTACATTAAATAAAGAAACAGCTGTTGTCACAGTTATTAGTGCACTTGATATTATGCGCCGTGCTTACATTGTAGGTGGTTCAACATATCGCTATCTTGAGCCTTTACTATTTGCGGGTGTGATCTACTACATTATGACGCTTGTATTAACGTTCCTTGGTAAACGAATTGAGAAAGGAATGAGAAAAAGTGATTAAAATTGAAGATTTACACAAATCATTTGGACAAAACGAAGTACTGAAGGGTATTTCAACAGAAATTAAAGAAAAAGAAGTAATTGCTATTATTGGACCATCAGGATCTGGTAAATCAACATTCCTGCGCTGCTTAAATTTATTAGAAGAGCCAACGAGCGGAAAGATTACAATTGCTGGCGACGTTCTAACGGACAAAGGGACAAACATTATGAAGATCCGTGAAGAAGTCGGTATGGTATTTCAGCATTTTCATCTTTTCCCTCATAAAACGGTACTTGAAAATTTAACATACGCACCGATTAATGTAAAAGGAATGGATAAGGCAGCTGCTATCAAAAAGGCTGAAGATTTATTAACGAAGGTGGGCCTATTTGAAAAGCGCAATGAATATCCAAACCGTCTATCAGGAGGGCAGAAGCAACGTGTTGCCATTGCTCGAGCACTTGCAATGGATCCAAAAGTAATTTTATTTGACGAGCCTACCTCAGCTCTTGATCCTGAGATGGTAAAAGAGGTATTGGCTGTTATGAAAAATCTTGCTGATACGGGGATGACGATGTTAATCGTAACGCATGAGATGGGCTTTGCACGTGAAGTGGCTGACCGTATACTATTCCTTGATGGCGGAAAGTTAATTGAGGATGCATCACCAGAAGAGTTTTTCACATCACCATCTACACAGCGCGCGAAAGATTTCTTAGAAAAAGTATTATAAACGGGAAATGCATTTAGACTTTCTGAAAGGAGTGTCTAAATGCGTTTTTTTATTTACTTTAAATGTAACGTTTAGAGTAACTCTTTTTGTGCAATCTAATGATTTTATGTGTATGTGCTTACAATTACTTTGTTTTATGCTTATAATAGGGGGGGCAGATTTTTATCTGCATTCAGTATTGATCTGATGAAAAAGTAGCCTAGGGTGAGCGATTGCGATTGAAAAAATTATTATATGTAGCTTTTTTTGTTGTTTTTATAGTCATTTTTTTGTACGTAAACAATCATTGGCTGGTTGTAAGCAAGCATGAATTCGAGTCAGAAAAAGTGCCCGCCAGCTTTGATGGGCTACGCATTACGCAAATAACAGATTTACAGGATGCTCTCTTTGGCGAACAGCAAGAGAAACTCATTGCAAAGGTGAAGACAACAAATCCTGACCTGATTTTTATTACAGGTGATTTAGTTGATAGTAATCGTTATAATTTGGAGCGAAGCTTGCAGGCTGTTAGAGGATTAGTTAAATTAGCGGATGTCTATTATGTACTAGGAAACCATGAAGTAGCGACGAATAAAGTGAACGTTATTTATGAGGAACTATCATCGTTAGGTGTACATGTATTGTCCAATGAATCGACCATCATTGAGCGCGACGGGGAGCGCTTGGCGATTGTTGGCATAGAAGATCCGTTATCGGGTAGAACAACGAAAGAAATGCTAAAGATAGCAACAAAAAATGTTCCACCCAATGTATTAACGATTTTACTAGCGCATCGACCAGAAGTGTTTAATACGTATGTGGAGTTTGGAATTGATTTAGTATTTGCAGGACATGCACATGGCGGACAAGTTCGAATTCCTGGTATTGGCGGTCTTTTCGCACGAGGACAGGGAATATTCCCAAAATATACGGCAGGCGTTGTTGAGGAAGGAACAACAACTATGGCCGTTAGTCGAGGGTTAGGTAATAGTACAGTACCTATTCGAATTTTTAATCCACCAGAGATTCTTGTCATGGAATTAAAGAAAAAATAAGCACTGCGTTTTGCTACGCAGTGCTTTCAATTTGTTTACGCTCTATACGTTTAACGAGATAGATGCTTATTTCATATAAAATAATCATTGGAAATAAGACGAGTAGCTGACTAATAAAATCAGGTGGTGTAATCAAAGCAGAACCAACGCCCATCCCGATATAAGACCAGCCTCGTATTTTTTTCATGGATTCAGCCGTTAATATACCAATGGACGATAAAAAGAGAGCTACGATTGGTAGTTCAAAGAGTAGTCCGAGTGGTACAGTTGTCATTATTAAAAAATGCATGTATTCATTTGCTGATACCATAATATCAAAATTAGTTGCCCCTATACTTACTAAAAACGAGTAGCTAAGTGGATTCACAATAAAGTAACCGAAAGCTACGCCTAATAAAAAGAGTACAAGCATGACAGGTGCATAAAGACCGAGGAAACGGCTTTCTTCTTCTTTTAAACCTGGCTTAACGAAGCTCCACAAAAAATGAACTAAAAACGGCATAGATAGCCCGAATGCTAGTGTTGTGGAAATCGTCATATAAAATTTGACAACCTCTAAAGGCCCTAAAATAATTAGTGAATGTCCTCGAGTTACATAAGGAAACCAAATATTAATGGTAGAGAATACAATAATAAAAAATAGAATAAATACGATAAGCCCTTTAATAATTTGTTTTCGCAGTTCAGTAAGATGTTCAAGCAATGATGCTATTGGAAAAAGTGGTCCCTCGACTTCCGTATCCTCTTCAATTGTCACTACTGGAACTTCAACAAAAGCCTCTACAGGTGTGAGAGGCTCAGCTTCTTTCTTATCAAGTGGACTTAAATATTTTCTTTTTCCTTCTTCATATGGATCCATAGGACAACCTCCTACGAAGCGTCAGATTTTTTTTCTTCTTTTTTCGCTGAATCATCCTCATCATCGATAAGCCCCTTCGTGGACTTTTTGAACTCCGCAAATGTTTTACCGACTGCACCGCCGATTTCTGGTAATTTTTTCGGACCAAACACGATTAAAACAATTACTAAAATGATGATTAACCCAGGTACACCAATTGCTCCAAGACCTCCCATAGTCTTGCCTCCTTTGAATAAAATGTCTAGCTATAGCGTTTCCTTTTAAACTAATGAACCACCTGATTTGCTATATTTCACGACACCCTCTGCGCAGCGATAGGCTAGTGCCCCTAACGTACCAGTTGGATTATAACCACTATTGTGTGCGAAGTTTCCGGCACTCACAGCAAAAAGATTTTCTACATTCCAATGCTGCAGGTAGTTATTCACAACGCCATCCTCTGGCTTTAAGCTCATAACTGTTCCACCTGTATTATGGGTTGTTTGATACGGTACAATATTGTAATCAGTTATTTCAGCATTTGGGACAACAGTTTTGGCGCCCATTTCTTTCATAATGTCAGCTGCACGGGCTGAAATATATTTATGAAGTGCACGATCCTGATCTGTAAAGTTGTACGTTAACTGCATTAGAGGTAAGCCGTAAGCATCCTTATACGTAGAATCAAGAGACAAATAATTTTCTTTATGTGGCATCGAAGCACCTTGTGCACCAATTCCGAATGAGCGTGTATAGTAATGAATAGATTGTTTTTTAAATTCTGATCCCCATGTTGGTGTATCAGGAGGTGTTGGGTTGGAGCCGATAGGGCGTGCACCTGTTTGTGTTAGAGCTATATTTCCACCGTGAATAAAATCTAAGTCACTATGATCGAAATTATCACCGTTATAGTCATCTATACTCATACCGAGTGAACCTGCACCCATAAATGTGTTATATTGCTCATCAAAGAATCCTGCTGCTCCAGGTAATATTTGATAGCAGTAGTTTCTTCCAAGTGTCCCTTTTCCAGTAGCCGGATCATATCGTTCTCCAATGTTAGAGACCATCAATAGTTTGGCATTATTAAAAACATAACTAGTGAGTACAACAGCGTTTGCTGGTTGAATAAATTCTTCACCAGATATCGTATCGATGTATCGGACACCAGTTATTTTATTGCCTTTCTTTAAGATTTCAACAACATTGGAATTATAGCGTAAGTCAAAATTACCTGTTTTTAATGCAGTAGGAACAACAGTAATCTCTGCAGATGATTTGGCACCATATTCACAGCCGAAGCGCTCACAGAAGCCGCAATATTGACAAGCATTAATCGTTTCACCGTCAGGATTCTTATAAACTTCTGATACGTTTGCAGATGGTACCATGTATGGTGATAATTTTAGTTTTTTTGCAGCTGTTTCAAATTGCGTAAGCATCGGTGTCATTTTCATAGGCCCAGTCGGATAAGGATTTGAACGTTTTCCGCTAAATGGATTTTTATCATCTCCGGAAATACCTGCCGTTTTTTCGAATTTGTCGAAATAGGGCTCAAGTTCATCGTATGTTAATCCCCAGTCCTGTAATAAATAATCTGGTCCAAGCTTTTTCGGACCATAATGTTTGTCTGTTAATGTTTTAATTTGAAAATCATATGGTAAGAAGCGATACGTCATACCGTTCCAGTGTGTACCAGAGCCACCAAGCCCTTCACCAAGTAAAAAGGAACCGAGCTGACGCATAGGCAATGCCTTCATATTGCGATTATTACGGAAGCTTATAGTTTCCTTTGCAAGATTTTGCATTATATCGTAACGAATTGCATAACGATACTCGTCATGGATAGTTAGATAATCTTCTGTGCCACGCTTTTGTCCGCGTTCTAAACCAACGACCTTTAAGCCTGCCTTCGAGCACTCTGCAGCGACAATGCCGCCGGTCCAACCTACCCCGACTGTAACAACGTCTACACCTGGTAATGTTGTTGCCATTTTCTAACCCCCTTATATTAGTGGCTACCTAATGAATTAGGCTCAATTTTTTGGAATTTCGGATCTTCGATTTGAGTAATATATGCCATTTGATGACCAGGAAAGCCTTTCATACGCCAGCCATCCATATTACGATTACCGCCATATATAGGGTCAGAGTAAGCACCTTCTAATGTTGCTGCACGTAATAAAGTAAAGAAGAAAGCAGATGTGACACCACTCATTTGCACGTCACCTTTCTGGAAGGCAGTTAAAATTTCATCCATTTGCTTACTATCAATATCATTAAAGCTCTTTTTATAGCGATTCTGTGCTTCCGACTCTAACTTTTGAACACCTTGTTTAAAAATCTCTGCGCGGGTTAAACGACTCTGATAACCTTGTGTTGGAGCACCCTCACCAAATGGTCCATGCATATATTCTTTAGAATTACTTCCATATTGTCCTGCTAGCTGGTGATCGATAAAGTAAGGCACATCTAAGCCCTTTGCTCCTGGACCTAAATCATCCTCAGGGAAAATACGTTCAGTAGCATTTGCTAAAATATTAAAATCTCGTTGATTCATAAAAAACATTTTAGCTTTTGGCGAGCCAGTCTCTTCAGTAGCAGTTCCATGCTGATCATGCTCTAGCGTGGCAGTTCCTTTACCGGGCATGTTATAGCCTACAAGACCTCCTATTAATCCACCACCGACTAATGTACCTGCTGCAATCCCTGTTGTTTTTAAAAAATCACGACGTGAAACATCCTTTTCCGAACTCATCGAAATCCTCCCCTCAAAATGTATAGAAACTATTCTATTTTTTATAATCAGCAAAAAAAGTAAATTATAATCAGGTATCTATGGAAAAATTTTTAATTTAATCCAAATGGTGAATTGATTTGATGTAATTGAGATAAATTGTGGGGGAATTGTGGATTAATTGTTGATAATATGTGGATAAATGCAGGGTGCTGAGGAATTGATTACGTCAACTGAGCAAATGTCTGTGAACAATCATTGATAGGGAAGATAGTCGCAATAGAACGTGCAGCAAGTGCCGCCGCCTTTTCCATTTACGAGTGGCAGTGCTTTTGCAGCAATGTCTTTCATACTTTTCGCAACCTTTGCGCCACGTGCTGCGACAAACTGAAGCTTGTCTTCATTTTCTGAAACTAGTACTACGATAGCGTCTGCCTGCTCAGCGACAACAGTCCGAGCTAATTTTTGAAGCTCTTGCATAGTACGCTGAGTAAAGGCAGCAGTAATAATACGTTTTTTACTAGAAACTAGCGCTTTTGCTTCATAATTTAGTAGCCCCTCTTTTGCTGCCACAAGTGCTTTTTCTGTATTTTTCTGTGTTGTTAAGACTTTTGTAAGTGCTGTAGATGCTTCAACTTCAGGTACACTTAATTGTCTTGCAACGTCAGCTAGTACTTTCTTTCGCATTGTAAGCTCTGCTAAAACTCTGTGACCGCAGACAAAGGAGACGCGAATATTACCCTTCATTTTTTCTGTGCCAAGGATTTTTATAGCACTTACTTGTCCTGTGGATATCGGATGGGTACCACCACAGCCGTTGTAATCAAAATCAGGAATAATAACAAGTCGAATATCTCCTGTGACGGCTACCTCTTTACGAAGGCTATAGTTTTCAAGTTCTTTTTCTGTAATCCATTTCGTTTCAATTGGGCGATTCTCTAGAATAATTTCATTGGCACGGACTTCCACGGCTTCAAGCTGTTCTTCTGTTAGGGCATCCATGGCAATATCAATCGTGACCTGCTCACTACCTAAATGGAAGCTAACAGTTGGTGCATCAAAAAGCTCGACAAAGGCCGCTGTTAAAATATGTTGACCTGCATGCTGCTGCATATGATCGAATCGTCGTTGCCAATTTAATTTACCATGCACTTCGCCAGTTAAAGTGGAAGAGCCGTCTTGAATATAATGACGAATTTCATCATTAATTTTCTCAACATCAATGACCTTGATATCATTTAAAGTACCTGTATCATGAGGTTGTCCGCCTCCTGTTGGATAAAATGCAGTATTAGATAGCACCACGTAGTTACGGCCATCTTTATCAGTTCCACTGTTAATAACTGTTGCTCTAAATTCACGTAGCATAACATCTTGATAATATAGTAGCTCTTTCAAGAAAAAAGCCTCCTTTATGTAGAGTATTCTTAAGAGAACCAGGTCTCTCAATTAGTTCCATTTTATTTTGGCATAATTACTTTCAAGTGTATACGAGTTTTATAGTTGACCCATGCTGAATTTGATTTAATATATAAAAGAACAGGTTAACTTAAAGGAGATAATACAATGGAAATTACACAATTCTCAATGGAAGAAATTTTAGATCCAACAAACATTATTGAAGGTAAGCGTTATGAATTTATTTTAGATGTAGATATTGATGAAGAAGATGAGCTTTATCATGAAGCAGGAATTGAGCTTCGTGTATTAATTGCTGAAAAAGGTGAAGAGCCATTTATTTTAAATTACTTCATCCTAGAAAAAGCTAAAGGTGAGTATTTAGATTTTGCATTAGAGGATGAAGAGCTAGAGGAAATTTTAGCATTCTGCAAAGAGGAAATTGCAAAAGCATAGTATGCTCGTGTGAAAATCCTCCAAACAAAAATTAATATTCTTATTTGGTAAAATTCCGCTTTTCTTTCAGTGGGCAGGCACGAGGCGTTCTCTTGTTTGTCTCCTGGGAGTCTACGCGGAATTTTAACTTTACATCAATATGACTGCCTTATTTTTAAATTAAGGATTATTTAAGATTGGTGAAATATTCGTGTTGTGTTTAAGTGCTAAACTATGTTTAAGATATAAAAAAACGGGAATTTTTAAACGAAGAGGTGTTTTATGTCAGTTTACTCACATTCTATAATGGTAGCTTTTTTAATAACAATTTTCGCATCCTTTGTGCTATTTGTACCTTGGCTTATTTATACGTATCGGAAATATGGCTACTTATCTGTATCCAAAACCATTATTATGTTCTCATTTATTTTTTACTTTTTATCGGCACTATGTTTAGTTTTACTACCTTTCCCGGAAACACGTGATACTTGTTCTCTACAAGCCCCGGATACGATCCATTATAATTTACATCCTTTTCAATTTGTCACTGATATTTTAAAGGATAGTGGGATTGTTCTGACGAATCCATCAACATGGATTTATATCCCAAAGCAGCCTGCTTTTTATCAGGCATTCTATAATTTCTTACTGCTCATGCCTTTTGGCGTATACTTGCGTTATTTTCTTAAAAAAAGAGAGTACTGGAAGCGTGCATTTCTATTTAGCTTTTTGCTAACATTGTTTTATGAGGTAACCCAATACACAGGGATATATGGCATCTTTAATTGTGCGTATCGAATTTTTGATGTGGATGATTTAATGCTTAACAGTGTTGGTGCACTATTAGGGTTCTTTTTAGCCCCTGTTGTGTGGGCGCTATTTCCTTCTCATGAAGAGGTTGCAGCTAAAGCAGCAGAGATGGTAGAAAAAGATATCGTCAAGCCATTATCAATTTTATTGGCACTAGCAATAGATTTATTTAGCGCATATATTATTTTGTTCTACGTTGGTGTTGTAACAGGCTATAGTGGTATGTTCGAATTTTTAGTAAAAATTGCTTTGTATATGTTGTTATTTGGTGTTGTTCCAAGCTTTACAAATGGGGCAACATTAGGGATGAAGGTTATGCGATTTACAATGGTCAGTGAAGACGGCAAAAGTATTGTAAAACAATCTTGGCGCCGTTGTGTTGCTATTCTTGTAGTAGTATGTACTTCGAAGATGATAACAACTTTAGGCCATATTCAATTAGATATGGATTCACCATTTTATGTACTGCAAATTGTCATTACATTGCTAGCCTTTATTGCAAATTTTGTTCTAACGATGGTTATTGCTATTCATGTAATACGCGTCATCGTAAGTGGAGGCAGACGCCGTTTATTTATGGACTATTATGCAGGCTTACTAGCAACGAGAAAAAAATAAGGGGGATTGTTGGATGAAATACGTAATCATCGGAGGAGATGCTGCCGGAATGTCAGCAGCAATGGAAATATATCGAAATGTACCAGGAGCAGAGATTACATCTGTAGAACGTGGATTTATTTATTCATATGGGCAGTGTGGCTTGCCTTATGTTGTAGATGGACGTATTTCATCGACCAAGCGTCTAATAGCAAGAGATGTGGAAACGTTTCGTGATAAGTATCGTATCGATGCCCGTGTTGGTCATGAAGTTAATGGTATTGATGTAGACAAGAAGCTTGTTTTTGGAACACAGTCGTCTGGGGAATCATTTGAAATTCCCTATGATAAGCTACTAATTGCAACAGGCGCAGATCCTATTATGCCGGTGAAGAAGGGGTCGGATTTAACAGGCATACACACTGTGAAAACAATACCTCAGCTCGAGGAATTACTAGCCGATTTAACGCCAGATATAGAAAATGTAACAATTATAGGTGCAGGCTATATTGGGCTAGAGATGGCCGAGACGATACATGCTTGCGGCAAAAAAGTAAGATTGATTCAACGAGGTAGTTATGTTGCAAGAATTCTAGATGAAGAGCTTGCACAACATGTTCATGAGGAAGCAAAAAAGAACGACATCGAGCTTGTGTTAAATACAAAAGTAGAGGCGTTTGAGGGGAATCACCGTGTTGAGCGTGTTATTACGGATAATGGCGCATTTGATACAGATTTAGTCATTATGGCTGCAGGGATTAAACCGAATACCCAATTTTTAGAGGGGACAGGCATAGCACTAGCTAAAAATGGTGCGATCATCGTCAATAGACATTTAGAGACATCTGTTGAAAATATTTATGCTGCGGGAGATTGCGCAATGCAATTTAATATTGTGAAAGAACGCTTAGATTATGTACCTCTTGGAACGACAGCTAATAAGCAAGGCCGTTTAGCGGGACTCAATATGTCGGGCAAGTTTGCGCCATTTCGTGGTATTGTAGGTACTTCGATCTTAAAGTTTTTCAATTTAACGATCGCCACGACAGGTATTAATGAGCGCAAGGCTAAAGAGCTTGGTTTTGAATATGAGGCCTTTAAATTGTCTGCACGCCATATTGCTGGTTATTATCCAGGTGCTCAACGGATGTTTATTAAAATTGTTGTTCGTAAGCGAGATCAACAGCTTTTAGGAGCTCAGATTGTTGGACCTGCGGGTGTTGATAAACGGATCGATGTGTTTGCAACAGCCTTATACAATAAAATGACGTTACCAGATTTACTAGATTTAGATTTAGCCTACGCGCCTCCATTCAATGGTGTTTGGGATCCTCTACAGCAGGTTGCTAGAATAAATGCGCGTTTATAACATAGGGGGTATTAGAAATGAGCATTTACGACATTCAAGTTGCTTTAGAAGATGGTACTGAATATAGCTTAGATCGTTATAAGGGTAAGGCAATGTTAATTGTTAATACGGCTTCCAAATGTGGTTTTACACCGCAGTTTGAAGAATTAGAAGATCTATATAAAAAGTATCAGGATGAAGGCCTTGTAGTTCTTGGCTTCCCATCAAATCAGTTTAAGCAAGAGGTAGCGACTGCTGAGGAAGCGGCGTCACAATGTCGTTTGACATATGGTGTGACGTTCCCGATGCATAAAATGGTGAAGGTCAATGGTAAGGATGCACACCCTATTTTTGAGCATGTGACCTCTCATTCAAAAGGCTTTCTCGGCAACAGTGTAAAGTGGAATTTCACAAAATTCCTTGTGAATCGTAATGGTGAAGTCGTTGGACGCTATGGATCAGCTGATAAGCCAAGTAGCTTTGAGGATGAAATAAAAAAAGTATTAGCATAATAAAGGTAGAGGATTCACGCACAATTTTGTGTGTGAATCTTTTTTTGCTCTTCAGGTAGATGTCGATAAAATTCAGAAGTTGGGTGATAAAAAGCGAAAGTTAATCGATAAAACTCAAAAGTGTTCCGATAAAATTAAAAAACTCCTCGATAAAGTGCCTACGATTTAAGGTTGTTGTAAGCTTGCGACAATTTTGTTGTAAGTTTGGGGTCGTATACTAAAGTCAGAAAGAAGAGGTGAGCGTTTATGACGCCATTATTAAAGGTACAAAATGTAGAAAAAACTTACGGCAAAGGCGCAAATACATTTACAGCGCTATCGAATATATCATTTGAAGTAGAAAAAGGAGAGTTTGTTGGTGTAATGGGGCCATCAGGGGCTGGGAAATCGACGCTACTAAATGTGTTAGCTACAATTGACACACCAACAACTGGTGAAATCATTATTGGAGATACAAACTTAGCGCGCATGAAGGATGCTGAGTTAGCAGATTTTCGTCGCGACAATCTAGGCTTCATCTTCCAAGACTATAACTTACTCGATTCTTTAACAGTTCGTGAAAATATCGTACTGCCTCTTGCGATTGCAAAAGTGCCAACAAAGGCAATTAACGCAAGGGTAGAACGCATAGCTACACTGTTTGGGATAAAAGAGTTGCTAGATAAATACCCATATCAAATTTCAGGTGGGCAAAAACAACGTACAGCATCATCACGTGCATTAGTTACAGAGCCGAAATTAATTTTTGCGGATGAGCCGACTGGTGCTCTTGATTCCAAATCAGCAACAGACTTGCTTGAAAGTTTAAGTGATCTGAATAATTCTCAAGCGTCTACTATTATGATGGTTACGCATGATGCATTCGCAGCAAGCTTCTGCCAGCGTATTCTATTCATTCAGGATGGACAGCTTTCTAAAGAAATTCATCGTGGTACTCAAACAAGAAAGCAATTCTTCCAAGAGATTTTACAGGTGCTTGCTGGCATCGGAGGTGGAGTAAATGACGTTATTTAGTTTAGCGCGTAAAAATATTCAGCGCAATTTGTCGAACTACTTCTTATATATCGCCTCAATGGTCTTTAGTATCGTCATCTACTTTACGTTTGTGACATTGAAATATAATGATGATCTTTCAGCCTTAAAACAATCATCACAGCAAATTAAAGGATTGATGAGTGCATCATCCGTAGTGCTATTATTCTTTATCATCATCTTTATGGCGTATTCCAATTCGTTTTTTATGAAGAAACGGAAAAAGGAAGTAGCACTATACTCGCTACTAGGTGTGCGTAAGCAGAAAATTGGCTTAATGCTCTTTTTTGAGAATTTAGTGATCGGTTTTGTTTCTCTAGTACTAGGAATTGTTCTTGGATTCTTTATGTCACAAGGTTTATTAATGATTTTGGTACGTTTGATGGGCTATGATGTTGTAGGAAGTTTAACATTTTCCACTGAGGCTCTAGTAAATACAGCAGGAATTTTTACGCTACTATTTTTATTTACATCCTTACAGGGCTATCGTGTTATCTATCAATTTAAATTGATTGACCTGTTCCATGCTGAGAAGCAAGGAGAGAAAATTCCACGCGCATCAATTTTAGTAGCTATTCTTGGGACAGCGCTACTTGCATTTGGTTATTATACAGCGTCTTCAGATATCTTTACGAGTAATATTTGGAAATTCTTCACAGTGCTAGGCACTCCATTAATGGTTATAGGTGTGACAATTGCAGGGACATATCTATTATTCCATAGTGTTAGCGTATTTGTATTAACGGCGTTGAAAAAAGCAACCTCTTGGTCATGGAAAGGCTTGAATTTAATTGGTGTATCGCAATTATTGTACCGTATTCGAGCAAATGCTAAATCGCTTTCGATCATCGCTATTTTAAGTGCGACAACGATCACAGCTGGCGGCGGTGTATTCGGAATGTATTATAATGCGGAAGCCAGCGTACGTCATATGCTACCTAATACATTTATGTGGAAGGGTGATGCAGTGAAATTTTCCCAAGAAAACGTTTTGTACAACGAATCGCTTTCTGTGAAAAATTTACGTGTTGATAATGAATTTTCGTTTTTTGAATATACATTATTAAAGGAATCCGACTATAATCGTCTTGCAAAATTGCAGGGTAAAGATGAAGAACTGCACATTGCAAATGGTTCAACCGTTTTACTTGATGCAAGCTTCGATGAACGTTTTTCACATGATTTTACGGGTGAAGTGTTTAAATTGGAGAACGGGGAATCATTTCATGTTGATAAAATGTATACAGAGAGCGTATTAAACTATATTGCAGCTGGTACAGTACTCGTTGTTAATGATAAAGTGTTCACAGCAACAAATGCAGAAAATGTTAAAATGCAAGTAGTTGGTATGGATAATGACTTGAAGCAACAGGCTATTTCAAAGGAAATTTACAATCAACTATCTACTGAACATCAGGAAGGATTTTCAAGTGTTCCGCAAAGTTATGAGAGTAGTATAGCTGCTGTAGGATCACTATTGTTTGTAGGAAGCTTTTTAGGATTAGTATTTTTAGCAGCGACAGGAAGTATTATTTACTTCAAAGTTTTAACAGAGGCAGAGGAAGATCAGTCTAAATATGCGATTTTAAATAAAATCGGTGTTAACAAAAAACAAATATTAAAAACAGTTGCAGGGCAGGTTGCAGTTATCTTTAGTGCACCACTCGTGGTCGGCATCGTCCATAGTGCATTTGCGCTGCTAGCCTTTTCACAGCTATTTAGTATGGATATAACGAAACCAGTAATACTGTGGATGATTGCTTATTCAGCAATTTACGGTATATATTATATCTTTACAGTTCGTTCATTCTATAAAATTATTAGACAGGGGAATTAATATGAAAAAGGTTTTCTTAGGTATAGGAGCATTGTTCTTATTGTTCGTAGCAGGACTTGTTGTTCTGATGACCGTAGATTTTAACCGTTTAAATAAAGAAGCATACTATGTTCATATCACTACTGACGGTGAAGTAGAGGAATTCAAGGCAAGCAACGGCGAAATATGGAAGTCATATTGGTATGAGGTACCTGCCTATGACAAAAATGGTGAAGAGCAAACATTAAAGTTTTCAGCTCAGAAAAATTTACGCCACGATGCATACTTGAAGCTTTATGTAAAAAAAGAAACGGAAGTTACATCATATGATGAAGTAAAATTCCATGAGCTACCTACAAAAGTACAGGAGCTAATGAAGAAATAAGATAAAGGAGTAGTCCCTAGTATCGGGCTACTCCTTTTTTTCTACTTGAAATTGAATGCTGACAGTTGTACCTTGTTGTTCTTCAGAGGTAATCGTTACAGTTCCTCCGTGCGCTTCAATAATATCTCTAGCAATAGCAGTACCTAACCCAGTACCATGTGTTTGTTCAGTATTGGTACCTCGATAATAGCGCTCAAAAATATGCTCAAGGTCTTCTGCAGAAATACCGTTACCGTTATCAGAAATCGTAATAGAATGATCTTCAACAAGAATATTAACTGATACGTCGGAAGGATTATGAAGCAATGCATTGTGTAAAAAATTCATTATCGCTCGTCGCATAAAGTGCTCGTCAATGTAATGCTTGATGACATCTTTAGTTGCATTAAATTCAATATTGGCCTGCTCATATTGTGGTGTATTGAGTGTATCAATAACGATTTCGCGAATAAATTGCACCATATTTACCTCGGTTAAACTGAGCGGAAGCTGCTGATGTCTTAATCGCATAGTTAAATTTAAATCATCCAGTAGATCTTGCATATGCAATGATTGTTTTTCGATAATCTGCGCATATTCTGTATGTTCATAAGGAGCTAATTTTCCATCATTCAGTAGCTCCGCATACCCACGAATCGAGGCAAGTGGTGTTTTCATATCGTGTGAGACATTGCTAATCCATTCCTCACGCATCATCTCAAGTCGTTTGCGTTCCTGCTCGTGTGCAGCTAGTTCTCGTGATACCTCATTTAAATTCTCGAAAACAGGTTTGTACACACCACCTGGCACTTTACTAGCCACATGCTCATGATTTTTTAAATGACGAATACGTTCAATCATTGCATGTAGAGGCTTAGTCAATGTTCGACCGAAAAGCCAGCCAACGAGTGTAGCTACTAATAAATCAGCAATGACAATGAGCAAACCAAACTTGCCAATAAACTGTAAGACTGATGAGCCAGAAAAATGAGTGACATATCTAGTAACGCCACTTCCTTCGATGCCGATAAGATAACTAATACTTTCTTTACTTCCCACATATACGGTAGTATCCACATCGAATTCTTTATATTTATAAACTTGGATTAAGTCAATCGGCGCATAGTGTGAAGGAGCTTTATCTGGAGCAAAATGGGCTTCAACGACCTGTCCATTACTATCAAGTAATTGAATCCAGGCATTTCGCTGATGCAATTGTTGAAGTCCATCTTTGCTTACTGCTGGCGTTCCATTACTTATATCAATATACTGCTGGAACTCGCGCACGAAGTTTTCCTCTGAATACGAAGTTGTATGATCGTAATCTTTTACCTGTTGAAAAATGAAAAACCCAATTAAAATGGCTGTATTCAAGAAAATAACAATAATAACAATGGACAGCACAGACAGAAGGAATCTAGCTGTTAATTTCCATTTCATACTTGCTCCTCTTTTGGAACGACAAATTTATAGCCAAGCCCTTTTACAGTTGTAATATACATAGGTTTAGATGCATCTTTTTCAACCTTTTCACGCAGACGTCGAATATGCACCATAACAGTATTGTCTGAGCCGAAAAAGTCCTCTCCCCATACACGCTCAAACAGCGTCTCTTTACTTAAAATTCGATTAGGATTGTTCATAAAGCAAGCCATCAAGCCAATCTCCTTTGCCGTTAGCTCCAATAAAACGCCGTCCTTATGTACTTCCGTTTCATCCCCATTAAGCAAAAATGGACCAACTTGAATCGACTTCACGGAAATTACTGGTGCCGCTTCCTGCGTCTGATAACCAGCTCTGCGAAGCTGTGCCTTCACACGATAGGCAACCTCTTTAGGACTAAAAGGTTTCGTAATATAATCGTCGCCTCCGATCGCAAGTCCTAAAATTTTATCGATTTCCTCATTTTTCGCTGACATGAAAAGCACTGGCACATGCGACACTTCTCGAATACGTCGACATAAATCGTAGCCCTCGCCATCAGGAAGCATCACATCAAGAAGTACAATATCGGGTTGTGTCTGTTGAAAGCTCGTCCAAGCTTCTTGAATGGAGCCAGCTGTATGAATTTGCTTATAACCTTCTTTTTGTAAGCTGACTTTTAGAAGGTTTGCTAAATCTGCCTCATCATCCACCACTAGAATAGTTGGTTCTTGCATTGTTCACACGTCCTTTCTTCTTTATTATTGTAAATCCTCATTTTAAAAATAGCGTATCGTTAAATGGTTTAGCGCCCAAAAAAAGTTATCTAACTCACCCGAATAGAGTCACGGGTCATCAATTACCACAAAAATTAGCGTTCTTAGTTTGAGATCTGCCCGCCGATTGAAGTTTCACTTTATGTGACTCATTATAAATGAAACTTGCTTAAAAAAGGAATTGAGACTTACTTGAATTAAAAAATAAAAAGATGTTAACTTATCAATTACCTATAAAGGTAAAATAATACTTTAAATCCTCGTTTGAAAAGTCTATATTTAAACACGTACAAATCTCAAGAAATTTGTAAAAAAAGATGAGGACTTATTTTTGAAATAAGTGAAAAAGCCTTTAAAATCAACGATGCAACTTCAAGTTGCGGAAAAAGTAACCAATGAGTTCTCGATTAATTTTTTGGTTTTCAGTAAAGTTAAGGTATCAAAAACGATAGGCGGAATGATTTATGAATTTATCTCAGAACTTAAAAAATAAAAGAGAAGAGCACAGTTTTTCACAAGAAGATATTGCTCAAAAATTAAATGTTTCTAGACAATCTGTTTCAAAATGGGAAAACGGTAATTGTTATCCGGATTTAGATAATCTCATTTTGTTAAGTGAGCTATATAATATTTCGCTAGATGAATTGGTTAAGGGCGATAAAGATTTTCAAAAAAAAATTATAATCCAAAATACAGATAATAAACTTCAAACGACAAGATGGTGGGTTTTGATACCGGTTATTGGAATGCTATATGGATTGATTTCAATGATTTTAAATCATTTTTAAACAATATATTGAGAAATTTATTAGAGCACTAACTAGCTCCAGCGTTCGACCACTGATCGCTGGAGCTTTTTTAATACACTGAGAAATACACGCTACTTTGATTACTCAATGCATATTAGCGATACTTTTCATGAAATGGCAGGAATTATCGAGCTTTATGTAGAATATATATGTAATAAAATGACTTCAAAAAATATCGTCTAACTAATTTGAAAATATGAAACGGTGATATCAAAATAAACAAAAGGGGATGATAGCCCATACTTACAAAGAGATGAATGTTTATTACAACTAAAAGTGCAGACTTTTACAATGCATTTGTATGAGTCTGTGCTTTTTTGTGTATAAATGGTTGAAAATATATAAAATGAACGGCATCATTTTCCATATATTCAATAGCCATTCTATTGGACGAAAATCATGTATTTATTCATATAGAAAATGCACTAAGAAGAAAGGATTTCACGCTACTTTGATTATTCAACACATACGATTAGTGACATTTTCCTCGAAATGGCAGGAACTATTAAACTTTATGTCGAAATTAAGTTTTACAATCGACAATTCACTACAAAGAGTTATATAAAGCGTTGAAATTATATTTAACTAAAATCTATTTACATAAAATAAAAACTTAGGAGTGTGACGAAAAAAATGACAAGCGAATTGCATGTGCTAGAAAAAGAAGGAGTGCAAAGTGAAGACTTTGTACAGCAGCCGCAAGCCGTCGAAACATTATTTGTAAATGAGTTCATAGATGGTATTTTAGATCCACAACAGAAAATGCTTGGGCCTGTCAAAGATGGTGGAACAATTATTGCTAATACGACGCCAGGATGTTGGGGCCCGATGCTAACACCAACGATTCGTGGTGGGCATGAAGTAACAAAACCTGTATTTGTAGAAGGGGCAGAGGTAGGAGACGCCATTGTTATCAAGATTAAATCAATACAGGTAACATCAATAGCAACAGCATCTGGGCATGATGAGGCAATTTTGGATCGATTTATTGGGGATCCGTTCGTATCAGTAAAATGTCCAGGCTGTGGTAAGCTTCATCCTAGTACAGTTGTCAAAGGGATAGGTCGGCAGGCCATTCGCTGTTCGACATGTGATACAGAAACGTCACCTTTTAACATGACGAATGGCTATACTATGGCTTTAGATCATAATGGTAATATTGGTGTGACTGTTGGGCGAGAAGGGGCTCGCCGTATTGCACTTGATGCGAAAAACTATATGCGTACACCTGAAAATTCTGTGCAAAATCCTGTAGTTGCATTAGCACCAAGTGATTTAATTGGTGTTATGGCAAGAATGCGACCGTTTTTAGGGCAGCTTGGAACGACACCTTCAAAGGCGATGCCAGACTCCCATAATGCTGGAGATTTTGGTTCGTTTTTAATTGGTGCGCCACATGAATATGCATTTACGCAGACTGAATTAGACACACACCGTACAGATGGACATATGGATATAAGCCGTGTTCGTGAGGGAGCAACAATTATTTGTCCAGTAAAGGTTCCGGGTGGGGGTGTGTATATAGGCGATATGCACGCTATGCAAGGGGACGGAGAAATTGCAGGACATACAACAGATGTTGCTGGTATTGTTCAACTTCAGGTAAGTGTAATGAAAAAAGTAGCTTTGGATGGCCCTATTTTATTGCCAAATACAGAGGATTTACCTTATACGGCTAAACCTTTTACAAAGGAAGAAAAACGTCGTGCACGTGAGCTTGCGGAGGAATTCGGCGTTAAACAAGTTGAGGAAGTATTCCCTGTATCAATTGTTGGCTCCGGAACATCATTAAATGAGGCAACAACTAATGCTATAAGCCGTGCTGCAAGACTTTTTGAGATGAGCGAACCAGAAGTTATGAATCGAGCGACGATTACAGGATCGATTGAAATCGGTCGTCATCCGGGAGTTGTAACAGCAACCTTCCAAGTACCTAAAACAGTACTGAAAAAAGCGAAAATTTATAAGCCAGTGAAAAAGCAATATGATTAAATGCATACCGAAAAGCCCGAAAAGAAAGCAAACTAGAAGATTTCATAGTTTGCTTTTTTGTGTTATAGGGCGATAAACTACTTAATTAAAAGTCAGATGCTATTTGGAATTGTGTCTAAAATTCGACATTTTGAAATTGAATTCTATACAGTAGTTGTTATAATAGAACAAGCTTAGAAGATAAAAAAATCGATACGGTTCCATAGAATTTTGGATAGAAAGAAAGGTGACTCATGGCAGATTTCGTACGTTTGCAGGATAAGGAAGAAAAAACAAACCCTATTAAAACATACATATTCAAGATGAAAGGTGGGGGACATGCTCCTTCACGAACAAATTTTGCTGATGCCATAACAGGTGCATTCGGCGGATTAATATGTATTTCTATATTGCTTTGGTTGACGAACTATACAGGGGCACCATGGTTAATGGCATCACTTGGTGGGAGCTGTGTACTCGTATTTGTCGTTTGGAATGCGCCATTGTCTCAACCTCGAAATATTATCGGAGGTCATTTAATTTCAGCTGTCATCGGCTTGATCATGTATTCACTGTTGGGGACGAGCATTGTATCAATTAGCCTTGGTGTAGGTTTAACCATTTTTTTAATGGCCTTATTAGGAATCATTCATCCGCCAGCAGGAGCAAATCCGATTATTATTATATTAGGAGGCTATGGATGGAGCTATCTAGTAATGCCTGTCCTTATTGGAGCTCTCATTATCGTATTTTTTGGTCTTGTGATAAATAATCTACGAGAAACGCGGAAGTATCCTTTGTTTTGGTGAGGAATAAATTTAAGCAAATTGCGGAAAAAATATGTTGCAATTTCGGGCGGAAAAAATTTGCCTTAATTGAAGAGCTTTTTGCATCTGCCGCTGCGCTTTCGATGCAGAAAAAATACGTCAAAAAATTTGACGTATTGAAAATCTTTTGCATCTGCCGCTGCGCTTTCGATGCAGAAAAAATACGTCAAAAAATTTGACGTATTGAAAATCTTTTGCCCCTGCCGCTGCGCTTTCGATGCAGAAAAAATACGTCAAAAAATTTGACGTATTGAAAATCTTTTGCCCCTGCCGCTGCGCTTTCGGGGCAGAAAAAAATCCGTCAAAATTGACGGATTTTTTTGTAACTATTTTGTTGGTTGCTCGTCTACTGTTGTGAGAATGCTTTTTCTCGATTGTATTGGTGAAATGATGCATAGCTTTCTAAGTTGTGCGTACTATGGTGCTAGCTTTGAGCTGGCGTAGGCAATGAGCCGTTTGAGACAATACAAATGGGCTACCAACTTATGAGTAATTGTCCAATGAGCTCATTTGCCGTTTTTCTTTTAAATAGCAAATTTATTCTTTACCCATCTATGAGGTATTTGACCTTTATAGATGGCTTTTTTTATGCGTTGTAGTTAAAGTTGTCGATTGTGCACGAATACTTTTGTTGTCATTTCTTTTATGCATATCACGATTTTTTTAGCATATGTTGGATAAGATTTGTTATATTGAAGAAAGAGTGATCAATTATGCCTCGGCATAATTGCGTCCGGAATCGGCTTTGTGCTTAGGCCTGCACGAGGGCCGACACGATGTCGGTCATTTCGGTGATGCCACAGGACGTGGCGTTCTTAGACTGAGTTCCTCTATTTCAGCGAATGTTTGGACACCCACAAATGTAACTTAAATCCGCATTCATCTCACTACCTATAGAGGTGGAGACTGCTGTAGCTGACGCTTTGCTTTCGCTACAAAAGACATTTGCTGAAAGAAGTTAAAACATATAGGCAAGTATTTTACACGATAGGGGAAGATCTTTGTTGGTTGAATTTGATGGGGGGCTCCAGTTGCATGCTGTTGGATTGTGATGAGCAGTTATTCATGACATATAAACAAAGTGGTGAAAAGGGTGCTGAGAAATTACTTTCAAAATGGTTAGAGGCAGAGATTGACTCACCTGCTGACCCGAAAATTCTAGGTACTGCACTTTCACCGAATTTATTTTTAGTGAATGAGGAAACAGCGATGAATATTGCGTTTTCAACTGCACGAAAATATTGGGGTCGTGTAACGAAAGATATGCAAACTTTTTTTAACAAGCATGGTTTAGATACTAAATTTGTCAATGAACGTCTCGATGCTTTTTTTTACACGCAAAAAGGCAAGGAGACCTTTTTTGAGCAGCTTTTCGCACAGCATACAATGGACTTAGAACGATTAATCTGGCTAATTTTCGGGAAGCGATTGCAAATTACATTGCCAGTTAACGAACTACAAACAATATTTTTATATAAATTTGAAAATGAATATTTCGTGCATATGATTTATAAAGAAGAAGTCCAATTTTGGCATTGGCTTTTCACGAAAAAGGTTTATTCACTGTTTATCCACAAACCATTAGAACAATTCACATTTATCCATGAAATGATGGGTCATATTGAACAATCTACAAGAGAATCTTGTGCGCATGTGGATAACTTTGTGAATAATTATAGAGAAACTTTGGATAAGTGTATAACTTATGTGGATAACTATAATTCGACTTGCTTGGCCAAAAAACAGTTACACCTTTACCAAATTGTAACGCACTATCGCTTATCAAAAGGGAATTATCGATGTGTTAAAGCTCTAATTACTTCCTTTGAAGCCGATTGGCGTTATTCGATGTATGCATTGACAGAGAAAGAAAAAGTTCTGATTGCATATCTTCTATTTCATATAGCACATCAGGAGCAGAATCATGAAACTGTTATTCACTACGGTGAGTATTTATTAGAAGATGAAAGACTTAATAATTACGCGATAGAGATTTTGTTGGAATATAAGGACTTATTGCCGAATCGTAAGCCAACACCTCCTGCCATTATTAAAAATTATGAACTAAATTTTTTAGAAAACTTGTATGCAGTATTGCTTGAGCATTATGTAAAAATGGAGCGTTATCAAGAGGGGCTCCTGCTTTTAAAGGAACATGTACTAGCATCCAATAAAAAAATACATGCCACTTTAGTACAGAATAACTATAGTAATGAGCAATTTATTGCGATTGAGGCGTCAGTTCAGCAGGATGTTGCTCTCCATGTGAATAATTCATTACAGCATATCGGCTTGTCTGTAGAAGAATGGCGCCGACATTATCGTCAACCAGAAACGCCTTGCTATTTGGTAGCACAGAGCGCATCCTTGCATATACTTAATATTTTAAAAGTTTTATTTGTGACAGAGCAGTACGAGCTGTTTGAAAAATTAATGGAAATTTATAAAAAATATTTACTCATTGACGATCATTTCGAAAAGCTACGAGTTTTTATAAGTGCACGTTTAATAGAAATACAAAAGAGTGTCTAATGTGTTTTACATGCATCATTAGACACTCTTTTTATTTCTTGTAGTTGGCCTACGATATTATTCTAAAATCCCTTTGTCCTTTAAGTCCGCAATTTGCTCGCTACTATAGCCAAGTGAAGATAACACTTCTTCATTATGCTCTCCAAGCTTAGCACCGACATGCTTGTACTGCGGTTTAACACCGTCAAACTTAAAAGCAGATGCAATTTGTTTTTGCGTAGTACCGTCGCTTTTGGGAATATCAACAATCATGTCACGAGCCTTGAGCTGAGGATGCTCGCATGCTTCTGGAAAAGTTAATACAGGTTCGACACATCCCTCGAAATTCTCGTTAAACACTTCAAGCCATTCTTCGTAAGTCTTCGATAAGAACGCATCATGGACAGCCTCTTTAAAACGAATTTGTGTATAGTATGAATCATTAAAAGTATTATCAATGAGCTCAGGAATATCGAGCGCTTCACAGAGTAATCTGCGGAATTGAGGCTCAAGACTTCCTACCGAGAAAAATCGGCCATCCTTTGTTTTGTAAAAGTCATAGTAGCTGCCACCATTTAAAATTTCCTGTTCGGACTGAGGCACACGACCAGCGCCAATATAGGCAGACCCATACATAGCATTGAGCGAAAATACAGCATCGGTCATACTTATATCAATATATTGTCCTTCACCTGTTTTTTCACGATGTAAAGCAGCTGCAAGTACTCCAATTGCTGCATGCATCGTGCCCCCAGCAATATCAGCTAGCTGAATACCCATGGAGACAGGTTTTTTATCTTTATGGCGTGAATAATCAAGTATCCCAGCTAATGATAAATAGTTATTGTCATGTCCTGGCCGATTGCTATATGGTCCAGTTTGTCCATAGCCTGTAATAGCACAATAAATTACCTTAGGATTTACTTCTTTTAGAGTGTCATAGCCGATGCCGAGTCGTTGCATGACACCAGGTCGAAATCCTTCGATAATGATGTCGTACTCTTTCACGAGTGACTTAACAATCTCTATAGCTTCAGGAGATTTTAAATTTAATGTTAATGACTTTTTAGAGCGATTCAAATGTTGATGAATATACGCCTCATGATCATCGTCGTAAGGAGGCATAATACGCGTTAAGTCTACGCGCTTTGATGATTCAACGTGAATAACCTCTGCGCCTAAATCAGCAAATATCATTGTCGCCATTGGTCCCGGTAGTAATGCAGAAAAATCGAGAATTTTTAACCCCTTTAAAATACCCAAATCTCCCAACCCCTTTTTGTGTAGGCTACATTGTATTCAAGAATGCATTGTAGCGCTTTTCTCATAATCCCCATTTTGTGAAAAGCATGTATCACTACTGTATTAATACAGATTGATGATAAATTATCAGTATTATAACAGAAAAAATGATGGCTTGACTATGTTAAATTTTATTATAAAATATTTAGTCAAAAAATTATATGTCAGAATAACAATAAAAGTAAAAAAATTCAGAATGTAGGGTTACCTTCATAACGTAGGGGTGATTTCGTTCCGATTGGTACAATCCAATCAACTAATAAAAGGGGACAGATTTTCTGTCATATTTCAGTAAGGCTGCAAAAAATCTCTATGCAATAGATTTCTGCATAGAGATTTTTGTGTATATTGGTCATCGTCGATAAGCTTCAACTATTCAAATTACTTAGAATAAAAGTTAACTGTATAATAGGGCGCACCGTTATCTTTAAAGCAGACACCAACAAATATATGTGTAAATTCTTTTCTTAAAATATTTATACGATGCCCTTTTGAATTCATCAGTGCTTCATGGGCAAATATACTATTGGGCTGACCTTGTGCTATATTTTCGCCATACCAATAGTGATTAACTCCACCAGTAGTGAGGCGGTCATTGGAATGATTACCTTTATGATCTTCATGACTAAAAAATTGATGTGTGATCATATTGCTACTATGCTGCCGAGCAATAGGATTACATCCTTTGTCATAAATGAGCGGTTGCAATCCTTCTATAACCCGCTCATGGTTAATAAGATCAACCATTAAATCTTCATGTCCTGCTCGTAGCTCATTGGAAGGCTTACCATAATAACTACGTTTACTTAATTCTGTTTTGGCATTAATCCAAATAATAGAACGGACAATATTATTTTTGTGTAAATCATAGAAAAAAGTAACATAGTGATCATCAATCAAATAGGTCCCGTGTGTAGTATTGCCATCACAATCATTGTAATCGAGCAAATAGCTTGTATTTTGATAGTGAATAGCTCTAATTGGAAGACTGTATTTTCTATTCACATCTATTCGATTAGCACCGATAGGAATACCAAATACGCTATGCCCAGTGCGTGTTTCATAACCTCCAACCTCATTGGAATTATGCTTTCCTACGAGGAGAAATTGGGAGTAATCCGTCTCTACTCGATGCCATTTTATTTTATATTCACTTTGAAAGCTGGATAGTGACAAAGTTTTTTGCGTATCTATTATTTTTGTACGAGCTGACTTATTTGGATTGAGAGAAGTATTCGTCCAAAGAGCCATACTAAAACCAACCATTATTGGAGCTACTTTACGTAACAACATATTTAAACCCTCTTCTAATAATAAATTTATAATAAAAATCTATCAAAATAATAAAAGTTTTATAGATATAAAGTTACTATATTTTTGTTCTGTTAACGATGCTAAAATTTTGGAACTTTCCCTACTATATGGCTTACTGAAGGGATGATCTTGTTAAAATGTGTGCCATTTATAAAAGTTGATCTTCGTTCGGACTGGGTGACTCCTTGGGGACCAGCGATAGAGGAACGAAGGCTAAAACCATCACGTCCTGTGATAACGCCTTCGTGACCAACATCGGTGCCGCTGCCGCTTCGCTTTCGCGCAAAAAACATCTGTTGGCTCGAGACCCTGCAGCGCAGCGGATGTTTTCTGTGCGAAAGCGCCAAGTCGGAACGGAAATCAACCCGACGCTTTAGTGGTGAGTCTAATATTTTGCTTTTGTTATAAGAGGGAATTGAAAAGTACTATTTTTACAAATACTTTTCTCTCAATATAAGATATTTTCTTAATAAGGAATTTTTTTGTGCTTTAATAGAATAATAGAGGAATTTATAAACTAGGGGTAAAAGATAGAAAATGAAATCAAAACAGATAAAGTTAAAGTATTTAATCATGGGTGTTGCCATGGCTGCTTTTTTCTTAACAGGAATTGGTGGCATTTGGAGTGGTTACCGTATGAATGTTGCTTCGATTAAAGAAAATACGCTTGAAACGAATCGAGTATATGCACAGAAATTAGCAACAACCGCAAGTTCTTATCTTGAAGAATCATTTCAGATTTTAGGGTATAGCGCCAGCACGATAAAGACGAAAATGCATGATAATAATGCATTGATTCAGGAAACTGAGCGTTTGAAAAAGCAAAATAACATGTTTAACTCTGTTCTTATTACAAATGCAAAAGGTCTTGTATTATCTATTTCACCACCATCTGTAGAGGTACAAGGTGAAGTATTAACATCAGTTGGAGCAAAAGAGGCTTTATCTAAAAGGGAACCTCTTGTCTCAAAGCCTTATAAGGGAATGACAGGGCGTCTCCTTATTTTTATATCGTATCCTATATTTTCAGAGACAAATGAATATTTAGGAATGGTAGCTGGGACAATTTATTTAAAGGAACGAAATGTTTTTAATGAATTACTCGGAGAGCATTATTATCATGAGGGTTCATATGTGTACGTAGTTGATTCAGATGGGCGTGTTATCTATCATCAGGACCCAAATCTCGTTAATGAAATTGCTATTGATAATAAAGTTGTTCAAGCAGTGATTTCTGGAAAAAGTGGGGCTCAGCAAGTAATGAATACTAGAGGAGTAGAAATGCTTGCTGGTTATAGCGCTGTACCTTTAACAAGCTGGGGAGTAGTTGCTCAAAGACCGTTAAAGGTAGCATTAGCTCCTTCATTTGATAGAGTACAGGATGTAGCTATAAAATCCATTCCGCTTATGCTAATTTCAATTTTCATTGTCCTTTGGATGGCAGCACGTATTGCCAATCCCTTACAGCAATTAGCTACTTTAACAGAGGAGAGCATGGAATCGAAAAATGTAGAAGGCTTGAAATCTGTACGTAGTTGGTATTTTGAAGCGCACTTTCTAAAAAGTGCACTCATTCGGAGTTTAACATTTTTACAGGGCCAGGTGTCCTATTTTAAAGATCAATCTACAACAGATCCGTTAACGGGTGTAACTAATCGTCGCACAATGGATGCGATGCTAGCTGAGTGGCTTGAGAACGATTTGCCACATGCCCTCATTTTGCTGGATTTAGATCATTTTAAAAGTGTTAATAATACGTATGGTCATGCAGTAGGAGATAAGGTTTTACAATTTTTAGCTCAAAATATGAAAGCAGTCGCTCGTGAGGGAGATGTTTGCTGCCGCTACGGTGGTGAGGAATTTGTGCTGTTATTGCCAACTACTACTGCTGAGGAAGCGACACAGGTGGCCGAGCAACTGCGCGATGTTTTGGCACAAACTATAAGCCCCTGTGGTCGCCCAGTTACTTTATCTGCAGGCGTTGCAGTATATCCACAAATGGCCGACACGACGGAAAAGTTAATTGAGGTAGCGGATGGTGCACTATATCTAGCTAAACAAGCTGGACGTAATCGAGTCATAGTAACAGAGCAAGAAAATAAATAAAAAATATTTCGGAATAAGCATACATTTCTAATTTTTGGGGTACATGATTAATGCTACGATCATTTGGGCAAGCTACTTTTAGTCATTCCCCATATGACTTGTAAATCATGTTCAAATGATACGTAAACTCGGGACACATCTCTTGATTCGACTTGACAAGATGCAAGGTTATCCCCCTTTCCCTTATGACATCACAAGTACGACTAGATGTATGCCTATATATCGTTAAAGCCAAGTGAGCACCGATGCTCCTTGGCTTTTTTATGTGGGGTTAAGGAAACGGTGTTTCGGAAAAGTAGAATGGTTTGGATGACTAAGAGTGTACAGTGTCTAAACTGTTATTTAATTCATCACTAAAAGTTAGATTGATATTTTGTTGAAACTCATGCTATGTAGATAAGTTGATTGGAGTGAAGGCTGGACGCCCCCCAGGGAAGCGCCTAGCCGGAACGGAAATCAACCCCACATCATGATGGTGAACTTTTTAAGTTTGTTGCCTATTTTTGTTAACGATTTTCTTCCAGTATTTTAGAATTATCTATGAAGGTTCACTACCTACCTGTCGATATAAAGGGTATGATGAAAATGATATTTTGAACGTATCAAATACATAGATGAAAGGAAGAGTGGGATGGATAAAACAAAAGTCCAAAAAGTGAACAAAGCACTTATAGCAACTGTTTTTGCTACTAGTGGGATTGCTGTTGTAGTACCACCACAAAATGCAGCTGCGGCTACTTCACCATTTACGGATATTGACCAATATTCAAGCCATTACGACAATATTTTAAAATTATACTCTCAAGGTGCAATTAGTGGGTATGCAGATAAAACCTTTCGACCAAATCAAAATGTAACACGTGGTCAAGCAGCAAAAATGCTAGCAACTGTTTTAGACTTGGATTTAAAAAATGTGCAAGACCCATATTTTAAAGATGTCCCAAAAAGTAGTGAATACTACAAGTATATAGCTGCATTACAAAATGCAGGAATCATGTCTGGGTATTCAAATGGAACATTTATGCCTAATGAAGTGATTACACGTGGGCAATTAGCGAAAATTTTAGCGCTAGGCTTTAAATTTGAGGTAGCATCTAATTACAACCATAGTTTCCAAGATGTTACTAGTCAGACGAGCAACGCCATTTATATTCAAACTTTAGTAGATTTAAAGATTACAGAAGGAACAACACCTGTTACTTTCTCACCATATAATGCGGTAACACGTGGACAAATTTCATCTTTTATTGTGCGTTCACAAGAGAAAAAGGGCCATGCCACATCTTTCAAAATTACAGGTATTGAAGACGATAATGTCTTCATAAATGGTGAACCTTACTCAGTACCGGAAAGTCTCTCGCATATTTTTAACGAAGATAATGCCCCAGTATTAAAAGGTGCACTTATTGAAGGGGATCTTTCAGGCAAAACCATCCGCTCTGTCTCAAAGCTAACATTGAATGCAAGTGGGACAAGCTCAAAATTTCTAGAGTTTGATGGCGATCATAAGTCCTTCGGCGCGACAATCGTTGTTAACGGGAACTATATTGAATTTTCCAATGTTACACTGACTGGCACAATGCTTGTCAATGAAACGGTACGTCCACCTTTACAATTAGGCGCTTCCAACTATAAGCCATTATCACTTGGTCGTATAGCAAGCACAAATACGGCATTTATTAACTGGTCTAATCCAGATAATCCAAATGATGAAGGCTCATCCTCGTCCAATAACGGTCCGACAACAGATCTTCAAAATTGGACAGATCAGAATTCCGACAAGAATCCTGATAAAAATAAGCCATTTGTGAACTGGTCTAAAGATAAAGTGACGATGAAAAATGTTGAAAAACATATTGAATTTTATAACAGCACTGTATCACGCCTAGTAGTCTCTCAAAGCGGTACAAAAATCGAAACAAATATGAAGCTACCACGTGTAGACATCATCGGGAATGTCCGTGAATTTGAGATTCAAGGAAATATCGGTACACTAAACCTTGATACAGAAACGAAGCTAACAATTTACGGAACTGGTAATATCGACAGGATTAACTACAATAGCTTTACTGATTTAGAGCTATATATAGACGGTCGCGTAGGTATTCTGTACGTTGATAATGTATATGGTTGGATTGATCTTGGAGATTACACGTATGTTGATAGAGTTATTATGCCGAAGGACGAGTCACCGAATAATATCTTCGATGACTTCCTAGAGGATAAAGATAATATCGGTACTATTACAGATCCAGACGGTAAGCCGATTGATAAAGACGATATTGATAATCAAAAACCAGCTGATAAAACAAAACCTTTAATCGACATTACAAATGTAACGGTTTTAAATGGTAGTGATATTCAAGTAGATTTCACTTCAGATAAAGTTGGAACCTACTACTATATTGTTCGTGAAAAAGGCGCCGATGCACCAACGAAAAAAGAAATGGTAAATCGTATTTCCACTGACAATGCGGCAAGTGGAACAGGCGCAGCAGTGAATGGCAAAAACACTATTAAAATCACTAATTTAGGTGAGAAAAAAGAATATGTTGTTTATGTGATGGTCGTTGATGGAGCGAAAAATGTTTCGGATATTAAATCACAATCATTCCAAATGAAAGATGGAACACCACCAGTTGTTAAATCTTTAACAGTAACACCTCTACATGGTGGAACACGTGCAGAGTTTACATTTACAGCGAGTGAACCAGGAGACTATTACTACTACGTACGTAAAAAGACAACTGCAGCTGCTCCAACAACTGCAGATATTGTTGCTAAACCAACAGGTAAGGGCAAGGCAGTTGCAGGGAAACTTGGAATTACTGAAATTCTAACAGGCTTAGAGGCTGAAACAGAGTATGAACTTTATGTAGTGATGAAGGATGATTCGGGTAATTATTCGATAGACCCACCTGCTTCGAAAGGCTTTAAGACAGGTGCACTTGATAATATCCCACCATATATTGTAGGTGGCGAGCTGTTTTTACTTGATGAAATAAAAAATGAGTTTTATGTAACAGTGAGTGAGGAGTTAGATCCTGTTTCTGCTGAAAAAGTAGAGAACTATGAACTTACGGGTACAGGGATTGTCAATCAAGGCTTACAAAAACCAATTCGTCCAGAAAAAGTTGTCTATAATAAATCACAAAAAAGATTAATATTCACAATCCCTTCATTAACAGGATTTGTCAATGGTGATAACTTAGTTGTAACTATTTCTCCAAATGTTAAAGACTTAGCTGATAATGGATTCGAAAATATTAATAATATTCCGCCTAATAGTGTTCCTAGAAATACGGCTGAATATATTCATAAAGACGGTGAATGGCCTTACTTAACAATTATAGGAGAACCTGCGATTAATGCGACAAAAGATCAGACGCTTATTGAATTCAATGCAACTAAAGCAGGTACGTACCATTATTTGATTATGGAGTCAGACTTAAAGCTAACACGTGATGATCGTCTACGCTTAATTGAAGCCGTTCAATTGAATTCGAAAACTTTTAAAGTTGGCACAGAGGATGTAGCCATTGTCGGTAGTGGCGGTAATAAACCAGCGCAATTAGGAAAACAAAAGGTTACAATTCCTTTGCCAACTACAGGTTTGGACCCATTTAAAAGCTATTCGATTTATATGGTGTTACGAGATCGCTCAGGAAATGTATCTGACATTCAAGCAAAACATGTTATTGATGACCAAACACCACCGAAAATTGAAAATACATCAATAAAAATAGCTGAGGGTGACAAGAAGGCCACATTTAAATTTATGTCAGACGAAGATGGAACCTATCACTATATCCTTAGAAAAGCTGATGATACAACCATCCCAGTTCCAACTAGTGCAGAAGAGATTATCGCTAGAGGAACAGCTAGCAATATGCGAAAAGATACAAATGAAATTAACCTTTCCTTATCAGAACATCAAGATTACGAGCTTTATATTGCTGTAAAGGATCGCTATAATAACGCAACAATGCTACAGGTGGGTACAGAATCAAAAGTTTACACATTTGATGAAAAACAAAATAAACTAATAACCCTGACTCCTGGTGGAAATGGCACAGGTGTTATGGCATACAAATTTTTCTCAGATGGCACACCATCAAAGGTAGAAGATCCAATCTTTAAACGTATTGATGGTAAAACATTTGAAGTAACATTTTCAGAGGCTGTTGATCTAAAGGATTCAGATTTTAAATTAGTAGAACCAGGTACAAATACTGCTATTTCACCATCCTATGCATCATGGGAGTGGGAAGATACTACAGGCAAAAAGGATTGGGAACCTCGTAAGCTAATTATCAAGTTTGCTAATGAAGTAAAACAAAGCTTTGATATTACTGTAAGTGCTACAGTCAAAGATAAAGGTGGCTGGACATTTAGTAAACCAACAGCTTCTTACATCTACAGAACACTTACAACAAATATCGAAAGTGCGAAATTACAACCACCTATTTCAACGGATAGAGGGAAAAATATTTTAGCAACATTTGACTTTACCTTTGCTGATCCATCGGTTCAACCGGGGGAAGCGGCAAAATTCTACTATAAAGCATACAGTAAAACATATTCGCAGACAGTTATTGATGCAATTAAGCCAATAGAGGTAATTCAACCAGATGCATCTGGCGCACTAATAAGCTTAAGTAGTGGTGATGGTCAAACAGAACTTTCAAAAGGACGTACTGAGAAACCTATTACACATCCAACAGTACCGTTTATCGAAGGGGATTATATCGTGATTGTAATTGTAGACAAATACGGTAACATGTATAAAGTTCAGGATAAGATAACAAAATAAAGAATAGTAATAAAGAAGGAACTTTCAACATTTTTAGTTGATGAGTTTCTTCTTTTTTATCTAGTTGAGCAAGGTAAAAGCGTTTTCTTTCCCTCCCTCCCTCCCACTTCATTGCAGTCTATAAACAGGGAAGGGCAAGTATACTAATGAGAATATCCAAAGAAAAAGGAATCAATATGCCTTTATTGAAGGTGTTGATTCCTTTAAAAATGTTTCCTAAAACGGTTAACAACTACAGCACAGTATACCCACCATCCACAGTAAACACGCCTCCTGTAACAAAAGAAGAAGCCTCCGAAGCTAGGAATAACGCAATGCCTCCTAGTTCATCCGGTGTCCCAGGTCTGCCCATAAGGGTAAGGCTCATCCAAGTATCGATCATATCGCCGTCTTGCTCAAAATAAGGCTTTGTTAGCTCTGTTTTCATGTATCCTGGAGCAATTGTATTCACTTTTACATTATGCTTTGCCCATTCCATTGCTAAACTCTTCGTAAGCATTTCACACCGGCTTTTGATGCGTTATAGGAAGATTGAAATAGTGGGTATTCGCAATGATGCCAGACATAGAGGAGATATTCATGATAGACCCTCCTTTTTGATCAATCATTACTTTACTTGATCATTATAATTTTGTAGTGCCTACTTAGCTTTCTGTTTTTTAATAAGAAGTGGGGATAAAATATATAGTACCCAAAAGAGACGTCTCAAAATCTATTGAGATGTCTCTTTTCATGTTTAAAAGAAAATAAAATCCGTTAAACGGCATTATTATCCGTCTATTGGTAGAGAAGTAGGACTAAAAAAATTAAGATAACTATATTTCTAAAGAGAAAAATTAACAAAAGATGAAAAGGAGATCTTAGATAAACATAATGAATAGTTTTTTTATTTTAAGAGTCATAGGCATTAATGAATGAAAGGGGAATAAAAATGAAAAATTTTTGGGCATTTGTTATAACTGGAATGCTATTAATCGTTACAACTACAGGATTTGCCCGTATGGCTTACGGTATTATATTACCTTTTATGCAGGAAGGGCTGTCATTAACTACATCACAGTCAGGTTTATTAGGTACTATACTATTTTTAGGTTATTTACTTACAGTAGGTCTGTCAGGGATGCTAACGGTGCGTATTGGAGCGAAAAACGTGCTGTTGGTAGGCGGAGGTTTTGTTATTGCGGGTTTAGGGGGTCTTGTATTTGTCACGAATTTCTGGTGGGCTGCTATAGCTTTATTTTTGGCTGGTGCTGGTAGTGCTCTTGTCTATACGCCACTATTATCAATAGCAGTTAGCTCTTTCCCTAAGAAAAGAGGGACAGTGATGGGATTGCTAATGAGTGGTGCGGGAGTAGGAATGCTACTCTCTGGAGTACTTGTACCTTTTATGCTTCGACATTTTCCTGAGCTTGGCTGGCGAGGAGTATGGTTAGTATTTGTCGTAATCACAATTATAGTCGTGTTAGTAGCATCTTTTGTGATAAAGACACCAAAATCAACGGCAGAAAAGGGTACTGTACAAGAAAAAACTAAAGCCTGGAGAAGTAAAGAGCTGTACCTCATAGCTGGAATTTATTGTGCCGTGGGACTTGTTTATCTTATTCCGAATTTATATCAAACAAGTTATATGAAGGACATCGGGATTTCAAATGCAGTGGCGGGCTCCATTTATGCTGTTGCAGGGATCGTTTCAATTGGAGGTGCGCCATTATGGGGAATGCTAGCGGATAAGATAGGTGTAAAAATAGCATTAATGGCAGCGTTGCTTTTGTCAATTGTAGGAGATGTTTTTCCGATGTTATTTCCTAATGTAGCTGGATTTATCGTGTCTGCTATTATATGGGGCTCGTCTCTTGGGGGTGTCCTTGTGCTTATTCAAATGAAGGCAAGCCAAGGGGTGTCACCAAAATATGTGGCATCAGCGATCGGCTTTATTTCTATCTTTTATGCTATCGGTCAAATGATTGGGCCTGGACTTGCAGGATGGCTTATAGAATATGCTGGGGGATATGCTACTGCTTATGGTTTTGGAGCTACTATCTTCTTTTTGTGTTTACTGCTATCAATGGCACTTACAACTAAAGAAGAATAGCTAAATCGCAGTTCGTTTGCTATACTTTGGTTATAATTGATAATCGTTCTCAATAAACTGAAGGATGGTGATGAACACGTTGAATACTAATTTCCATGATAATTTTAATGAATTTTTTCATGCATTGGAAATATCAAAGGTACATGAATGTCCGTTTGTATTCCAACCAAATATGCAGGAAGGAGCTATACATCGTTTTATTCCCCGCCGAGATTTAGAAGTGGTTACATCTGATTATTCATTTTATCGAGAGCACCAAATGCAAATAGTTACAAAACAGCCTATGGTTGAGCTTAGTCTTTGTTTACAAGGTAATAGAGGTGTTTACATCTCAGGCTCAGAATATGAAATTTCTTCAGGAACATGCTCGCTTCAATTTATAGAGCAGGTGGGGGCAAATTTTATGTTTCATAAAAATCAATCCTATCAAATGGTTGGGATTGGTATTCCGGTTTCAACTTTTAATCATTTTATGAGTGAAACTAGTAAAACTAGTAAGGAATCCCTAAATTTCTCTAAAATTCTTGGTGGGAAACGATATAGACTCTTTCAAGAGAGAATTAACGCATCTTCCTTAATTATTGTTCAGCAAATGTTAGATGCTATAGCAAGTAAGAAAATGACCAATTTAGAGCTAGAATGTCGAGCATTACAGCTATTATCAATGACATTTCGATCTCAACTATTTGATAATTCTCTTAGCCCTGTTATGTTTTCAAAAAGTGATAGAACCAAAATACAGCAAGCTCAATCAATTATTACAGAACATATGTCTAATCCTCCTACACTTATTGAACTATCACGTTTAGTTGGTTTAAACGATTACAAATTAAAAAAGGGATTTAAAGAGATGTTCGGAACAACAGTGTTTGGATATTTACGAGAAAAAAGGCTAGAGAAGGCATTTCTTTTATTACAAGAGGGGACTATGAATGTAACAGACATTGCGAATGCAGTAGGATATTCTAATCCTAGCTATTTTGCGGAGATTTTTAAAGAGAAATTTGGAATTAATCCTAGAGAAATATTAAGAGACCTTAATCGAATGTAGAGTCCTAGATTATAAAAACACCTTAAATTGAGTAAATCAATTTAAGGTGTTTATTATGGGAATATCAAAAGGATAACTAGTAAGTTGCCTTTCCATTTATAGTTTCTTGCTCTATCGCTTTATGAACAATTACGCCCTTATGCGGTGTAAATACGTATGTGATACCAAATAGGGGGTATCTGGTTTAAGACCATCCCTTTCATCATCACACCCAACCAAACGCGCGAGCAACTGTTGCTGTTAGCCATGTTACGCCAATGGCAATAACAGTTGGAATTAAAAATGACATAAATGTCCACTTTGCACTTTTTGTTTCTTTATAAATATTGACTAAAGTCGTTCCGCAAGGGAAGTGTAGCAGTGAGAACAACATCATATTTAAAGCTGTTAGCCACGTCCAGCCTTGGTCGATAAACACTTGTTTTAGCTTCGATAAATCCTCAATTTCTAGCATAGCTCCTTGTGATAAATACGCCATAATTAGGATAGGGATAACAATTTCATTGGCTGGTAGCCCAAGAATAAACGCAGCCATAATAAAGCCATCCATACCAAGAGCCTGACCAAACGGATCTAAAAAGTTAACAAAATGCATTAGAATACTTGTATCACCAACGTAAATATTGGCGAATACCCAAGTCAAAATAGAGGCAGGCGCTGCAACGATAACTGCTCTTTTTAATACATTCCATGCTTTATCAATACTCGCTCTTAAAACTGTATCCCAAAACTTTGGTTTTCGGAATGGTGGAAGCTCTAATGTGTAATGGGTAGGTACACCCTTTAAAGCGGTTTTAGAAAGAACCCAGGAAACGGATAATGTCACAACGACGCCCAACATAACAAATCCTATTAAAATACCCGCTGTGACCAATGAACCTGTTGCACCTGAAAAACCAGTTACCATAAATAATGATGCTAATAAAATAAGTGTTGGCCATCTCCCGTTACAAGGAACAAAATTGTTCGTTAAAATGGCCAACATTCTTTCACGAGGAGATTCTATAATTCTCGTTGATAGAATAGCAGCAGCATTACAGCCAAAGCCCATTGCCATTGTTAATGACTGCTTCCCGTGTCCACCTGCTCGTTTAAATAAACGGTCCATATTAAATGCTACTCGTGGTAGGTAACCGTAGTTTTCTAATAGAGCGAAGATAGGGAAGAATATAGCCATCGGTGGTAACATAACACTAATAACCCAGCCTGTTCCTCTAAATAGCCCAAGAATTAAAATACCGTGTAGCCATTCTGGTGCGTGCACTGCTTCAAAAAGAATTGTTAGCTTACCCTCTAGATAGCCAAATAAGTTTGCTAACATATCAGACGGTACGTTTGCGCCAGCAATTGTAATGTAAAAGACAGTTCCAAGCAAGATAAGCATAATAGGGAATCCCCAAATGCGGGATGTGAAAATTTCATCTAATTTATCAGATCTGTACATTGCAGGCTGCTGAGATACTACTTTTTTACATAAAGATTTGCTTTTAGTATAAATATCACTAACGATTTCATCTCGAATATCCTCATTCGAAACCTCGTTCACTTCAGCTAAAATACCCTTAAGCGAATTATGATTTAACACTGACTGGGACTCCATTCGTTCTCACCTCGTGCTGTTTAGTATTCTTATGATTTTGCAGTTTTAAAATCAATTCCTCATCACCATCAAGTAAGCGAAGGGCAACCCATCTTGATGGATATTTTTCATCAAAATAACCTTCTAATTTCGATTCTATCTTAGTTATGGCTTCCTCTATTTCTTTCGAATATTTCATGCGATACGGAGTTGTCACAATTGTCCCATTCACCAGTTGACTTAATGTATCCAACAATCGATTAATACCTTTTTTATTTCTTGCCGATATTTTTACGACAGGAACTCCTAGTTCACGAGATAATCTCTTTTCATCAATTCGGATACCTTTTTTCTCAGCTTCATCAATTAAATTGATACAAATGATGACATTATCAGTCATTTCTAAAACTTGGAGCGCAAGATTTAAATTTCTCTCTAATGATGTTGCATCAAGCACAACAATCGTTGCATCCGGTTGGTCAAAAACAATATGGTCTCTTGCAACTTCTTCATCTGCTGAATTGGAAAATAGAGAATAGGTCCCGGGCAAATCCACGAGTACATATTGCTCTCCTTTGTGTTCAAAAGATCCTTCTGCATGAACAACCGTTTTCCCTGGCCAGTTCCCAGTATGTTGCTTCAATCCTGTTAATGTATTAAACAATGTACTTTTACCGGTATTTGGGTTACCTGCTAAAGCTATTCTATTTACTCTCATTTTGTATTCCCCCTAACAATTTCGCCGAGAATCATAGAGCTCTCATCATTACGTAATGCAATCGTCGTATTGCTTACGCGATAAGCAACAGGGTCTCCTAAAGGACTTTTACGAAGAACGGAGATTTCTGCTTCTTTCACAAAGCCTAAATCTAATAATCTTCTTCTTAAAGGCCCTTTAATATTTATTTCTTTTATTAAAAAGCAATCTCCAAATGAGCATTCAGAAAGTGGTTTCAATGATGTCTTTTCCATATGCATTTTTTGTTCCTCTCTATAATAATATTTCCCGAACTTCATATTGTTTCTCTAAGGAAACTTTATTAATGATTATCCCTGTTTTATGACAATTGTCAATGGTTTTCTGAAAATTTTCTGAAAGAACGCGATAAAAGAGCGTACTGATGAAGGGAACAAAAGCGCATTACTTAATCAGTTGTTGGACCAAGAAATGTTAAAAAATGGGGAGCTGTAGGCGTACCACTGAGCAAAGTTGTTGATGTAATGGTATGAAAAGGTCCTCTTTATGATGTATTAATGTAAGTAAGATTTCGTTACAGGTGCCTATTGAATTTTTGAAAGAAGGGATTGACTGTGAAGAAGCGATAGCAGAGCAGAAAAAAGCATAGCCCTCTGCGATATTGGCAGAGAGTTATGCTTTTTTCTTTACTGAGATATTAGTGGGTTACTATCTAACAATTTGGAATGAACCAGATGTAGTTGTTTGAATGAAATGACGATTGCCTTCTACTATGTAATCAGCAGGCTCTTGATCGCCAAGATCAAACGTACGAACGATGGAGGTATTCGGCGATAAATTATCGATAATGATTTCCATATCTGCCTCAAATTCAACTAGTTTTTTATTTAATGTTGCTTGGAATGTGATACGATTCAAATTTCGTGTAATTTTAATTTCCATAACACCAGTATCCTCATTAAGAAGAGTTCCTAGCGGTGGAATAATAACAGTCATATTAGATTTTGTTGTTAAAACGAAGCGCTCTGTACTGATTTCCGAATCAGTAACGTTTATTTTTGCTGTATAGGTATTTTTATTTCTAGTCATAGCTGTAATTTTACCAGGTACTGCTACCGTATCCGATAAAATTGGAGTTTTTGTCCCGTTCCCTTTAGTCGGTAGCTTATATTTCCCATTTACAAAGTCCACTAAAGTCCAGACATTAGGGACAAGCTGCTGTTGCACAGGCGTTAAAGCTTCGAAGGCTGTTTTCACTGCCTGTACATCTTGGGTAGTGGACGTTTTAGGCGATAAATCTGCAATGGCGTTTTCCACTTCCTTAGCTGCTTCCTTATCTTTCACAACAAGCTGCTCAGCATCTAATAAAAGCTGCTCTACGCCAACAGGTAAAGAAACGTTTGTAAATTTGCGTAATGCATTGAGCTCTGCTCTAGCATCAGCTACATCTTGATGGAAAGTAATGCGAGAAGAGTTTAACAATCGAATTTTATAAACCACTTTATCGATAGATGTATTTGGCGAAATATAGGATGTCAGTATTCTTTGTGATTCCGCACTCACAAAGGTTTTCTGCGCTGCGTTTAACGTATTGTACCAATCTCTCGTTTCAATAACATTTTGATAGTAATTAATAGAAGTGGATTCCACTGATGCTAATTTTTCTTCGATTTGTGCAGCAAGCTTACGATACGCTACTTTCGTCTGTTTATGATTTGACAGCGTTGAATAATTCGTGACGTACTGTTGTTCCGTTGCGGTTAATGCATCGTATGCTTTGCTGGCTGTCTCTAAAGTTGCTTGGAATGTAGCGGTTGTATCATTAATGTTGGAAATAAGTCGAACAACATTCGCAACATTAGAGTTGTAGTAATAAGTATTATCGTATATATAAGCAGTTTTTACCTGCCCTGTAATATCAGCAGCCGATGCTGACGTAGTAGGTGCAGCATAGATCAATGAAGGGGCCGCAACTAGGGCGAGTAAGGCTAGTTTTCTTTTGTTTTTCATAATACGGGAAACCTCCTATTGGGTTTTAGATAATTGCAATGAATAAATCATAGGGTTTTTATCCTAGATGAAACCTTTGATTGTTTTGATAATATCCTAATTTATGTTGATAAACCAATTTTATCATAGACTAGGGTTTTTTATGTATATTTTAGGTGAATAGGTAGATAGGTTGTGTGTTTTTTTTAATACTTTGTGTCTTAAGTACTTTTGAAAATATGAAAGGTAAGCATGTCGCTTTTCAATAGAGATGAATAGAATCGGAAGAATGATGGATAGAACCTATATCAAGCTATTGAATTAAATATACTCCAAGCAATTATCGAGAAGCATTCAAGTGATTTTAAAACCTATACAGAGGCGATATTGCTTATATAAAAGAAACAACAGGCTATAGGGATCTAGCCTGTTGTTTTTTTATTTGTAGAACGGATAGAACCCGATGATCCTACCCTTATTTAGGAATTGGGAAAGAGATGGTCGTGCCTTGTCCAATCACACTTTCGATCGTTAATTGCGCGCCAAATAATTGCTTTAGGCGTTGTTCGGTATTAACGAGACCGATGCTTGCTTTCTTTTTAGAGTCGGTGTTATCGAAGCCAACGCCATTATCGGAAATGGATATTGTAAAGTACTCGTCGACCTCTGTAATGCGAATTGTGATGGTTCCTCCTTGCTGTTTAGGTAAAATTCCATGCTGGATGGCGTTTTCAACCAGTGTTTGAATCGACAGTGGTGGGACGGATAGCTCTATATTTTCAGGGATGTCCCATTCTACTTGAACTCTATTGCCAAAGCGTATTTGCTCTATGGCTATATAGGAGCGGACCAGCTTTAATTCGTAGTTAAGAGGTACAACTAAGTCGGCATTTTGGAAATCAAAGCTCATCTGTAAATAATCACTAAAAGCAAGCAGTAATTCCTCCATTTGCTCATCGTCTACTCCGTGTAGAGAAATGATCGAGTTAAGTGTGTTAAAGAAAAAGTGGGGCTGGATCTGAGCTTGTAGCCATGCTGCTTCGATGCGTAGACGTTCTTCACTGGATTGCTTAACACGAACGAGTGCATGGACCCTTGATTTAAGCTCCACATATTCCACTGGTTTCTTTACATAATCATTTGCACCACTTAAAAAAGCAAGTTGTATATCCTCTCTTTGCTGACGAGCTGTTAAGAAAAGAATAGGTAGCTCGGAAATAGAGAATCGCTCACGAATCCGTTTTGCTAAATCATAGCCTGACATATACGGCATCATAATATCAGAAATGACTAAATCAAAGCTGCCTTCCTGTAGTTTTTTTAGAGCCTCTGCACCACTTATTGCCGTTTCAATTTCGTATGGCTCCGTTGACAGCACATTAACAAGCACCTGTAAGTTCACAGCGTCATCATCAACAATTAAAACACGCGAATGACTTGTCACAAGGGACCCTTGTTCGGTAGCTGCAGTAATTTCACCTTCAATCATAGAAAGGTTGTTTAGTAATGAAACGTATTTTGAAAGAGAAGCATCATGTTCAGCGTTTAAGTCAGCTTCGTCCACCGCCAAATCTTTAGCTATCGGTAATGAGAAAGTAAACGTAGAGCCTTTGCCAACAGTGGATGACAGCGACATTGTGCCTCCATGTAAGGTAACGAGTTCTTGGCAGATACTTAATCCTAGACCAAGTCCACCACCGATAGATGTCATACTTGAATCAACTTGCTCATAGGGCTCAAATATTTTTTCTTGCATGTCCTTTTCAATGCCAATCCCTGTATCCGTAATAGAAATATATAGTTTTTTACCGACCACTTCGGCATCGAAAGTAATGGAACCTTTTTCAGTAAATTTAATAGCATTATGAAGTAAGTTCGTAAAAATTTGAATAAGCCGAGTCTCGTCTGCCAACACAGGTGGTAAATCTTTAGGGATGTCTATTATTACCTCTACAGGTTTACCTTTTAACATAAAAAGAAATATATTGCTTACACTGCTTGCTAGATTATAAGCATTGATCTGCTTTAGCTGAAGACGAATAGTTTTTTCCTTTAAATTTACTAAATCAAGTAAATCATCTAGCATATAGGACATATGATTACCGATCGTTAGCAAAAGCTTTAAATCGTCATTATTTTTTTCAGCGAGTTGATGATCCTGCTTCACTAAGAGTGTTTGTGCAATACTCATCATGCCGTGCAGAGGATTGCGAAGCTCATGTGAGGTATTTGCAAGAAAATCATCCTTTGTATTTATCTCTTTTTGTAGCTTCACGGAAAGCTTTTCAGTTTGCAGCGTTGTTTGGAAATAACGAGTAAACCAAAATGCTGATAAGGCAGTGATAGCAATCAATATATCGAATGGGTAATTTTTTCGGCCAAATGAGAAAAATAACGAATTATTTACAACCGCAGCACCCATTAATAATAAAAATGCTACTCCGCTTTCTCCTTTAATTACTATAATTAGCATGAAAATGGTTATAATAATAGGTGAAACAATAAGGAGTATTATGAAAATAATTTTAGTACTAACAATATACTCAATAGGAGCTATGACAATAAACAGTAAGTATGCAGCTAATAGTATTGGAATAACATTTAATATTTTGGGTTTGGAATACTTCTTGACCAGATCGCGTAAAAATAAAAAGAGAAATAGCATGGTATTAATATAAAAGAAGTAATATATTTTATTCGCCCAAATCCAGCTAATGGGCATGTAAATATATAAAATTCTATTGCTCGAAGCAAGAATAGTTATACATGTAGAAATAATATGCATTGTGAAGTAAATAAGTGAGTTACTTCGAATTCCCATCGCATAAAGTAAAACCGTGAAAAGTAAGTAAAATATAAACACTAGACAAACTACAATTTGCGTTACAAATGAAAAAAACTTGGATTGTTCCATAGACTGTAAATCGCCAAAAATAATTTCTTTTGTAAAACCACCTTGTACATAGCGATTTGTTTGGAAGCCTTGTATGATGATCTCACTCTCACTGGAATCTAGTGTAAAATAATAGGTGATAGGTCTACCGATAGGGGCAGTTTTTTCATTATCTAATGTCATGTCTCCTAGACCACCAATAAGCTGTCCATCAACATAAAGCTCATATGGTGACAGTTCTTCGGGTATAGTAATGCCATATAGTTGAGGCTTTTTGTGATCTTTCAAAATAGTTAAGCGATAAGAACCAAAATGAATGTTTTTTCCATTGTTAAAGTATTGATCCCAAGATTCTGGTAAAGTGGAATAAATTTCATGATCATTCTGTTCAGATGGTTTTTGGTTTTTCGAAACGAGTAGGGTATTTGGGTAAAATGCCCATTCACCCTGTAGCTTTCTTTGAAAATCTTTACTAGTTTCAATACCTCTTAAATCGATAGTCCCTTGTTTCGCAACTAACCCTTCTGGGACATTAATGAAATCCATCCAGGCGAATCGCAGTAATGTAAGCAAGGTAAAGAATATACTAGCAATCAGGAAAATTTTTATTTTTTTTGAAAGAGTTTTTGTTTTTATCATAGATGATATTTTTCGACAGATTCTCAAAAACTCCTTCAAAAGTAATGTTTTTTATCAAATATTAATATAAATGAACGATATTAATGGTATGACTAGCTTTTTAGGAGGGGATGTTATGAGAATTGTAATAGTCGATGATGAATATTTGCCATTAATGAGACTAAAAACCTTAATTGAAAAAAGTAGTATCCCGGAAATTGACATAGTTGGAGATTATACAGATTCTTTAGAAGCGATTGCTCAAATACAAAGTTTACAACCTGATGTTGTATTTTTAGATATAGTAATGCCTAATATGGATGGACTTGCGCTCGGGGAAAAAATTCAAGAACTATTGCCAAACGTAGAAATTGTTTTTACTACAGGATTTGACCAATATGCTATAGATGCTTTCAATTTGCATGCTATAGATTATTTATTAAAGCCTGTGCAAAAGCCTCGTTTGCATAAAGCATTGGAACGACTACAACGGATTATCGAAAAAAATCCACCAATTCCAACTAAGCAAAAAACGATTCAGCTATTAGGGGGCCTGAAGGTGGTTACGCCTGATGGTACTACACAATTAATGAAATGGCGTACATCGAAAGCAAAAGGATTGTTTACTTATATGCTTAGCCATCGCAATGAAATAATTTATCGAGACACTATTTTGGAGTTGTTTTGGCCAGAATCTGATATAGATAAGGCCTCCAAACAGCTATATACAGCTATTTACAACGTCCGACAAACTTTAAAAAATTATGGACTAGATGGTGTGAAGATCTCTAGTCCATTACTAAATTCAGGCTATAAAGTATTGCTAGAAAATGTGGTAATCGATGTAGAGCAATGGCTAACTCAATTAAAATCTTTGCCTCCACTTGATCAGGGAACGATAGAGGAGTATGAGTGTGTATTCCAAGCTTATACAGGCCATTATTTAGGTGATGATGGTTATATATGGTCAGAAAGTGAAAAAGAGCGACTAAGACGATTGTGGTTGCGCCATGCTCAGCAATTAAGTGAGTTCTATATAAAAAATAAAGACTATCAAGCTGCTGTGAAGGTGCAAGAAAAAGTTCAATTATTTTCACCTGATGAAGAAGAAAGCTATTTCACCTTGATGAAGCTCTATGATTTACTGAACAACGTTGCTGCAGTAGAGGAGCAATATTGGCTGTTAAAAAAAATGCTGCAGGAGCAATTAGCGATGGAGCCTAGAGAGGAAATTGAAGAATGGTATAAAGACTGGAGAAAAATGAGTATGATTTCATCGGTAGATATTTTGGGTTGAGATTTGATTTTATATGAGATTGAAGAACAATAGTATATTTAATAGGACAACTTAATTTTATTCATACAATAGTTGTTTTTCATCAACATGAAAGGACTCGGCATTGTGCCGAGTCCTTTCAATTTTTATTGTTTACCTGGACGTTGGACATCTTTATAGATTTTGATGGCCTTGTCTAAACTGTTAATAGCATCTGTCACCTCGTACGAAGAAGCATAGGAGTTATTAACAACAGATTGGGCGTGTTCAACTGCTTTTTTTAGGTCCCGTTTTTCTCGTTCTGTTGTCCACCATTCATAATAGGCGATATCAGAGCCATCCCCATTCGCAGAAACCTTCACATACTGAACAGAATTAATGAGTGATGTTAGCCAAGATTTATCAACGTAATTTCGATAATTCACACCGGATTTATAATTACCTCTATATGTTGAAATGGCACTATATAAATAATTATATGCAGACGAAATATCTGACTGAGATGATGAGCCATTATTTGCAATGCTTTGTGCGTATGAAACAGCAGAAACTAGAGCGTCTTTTTCACTTTGCGTCGTCCAAATTACATTGGAGGCTAGTTCAGATCCATTCACAGAAACGGTTACATACTGAACAGAGTTAATAAGTGATAAAAGGGCAGATCGATCAGCATTATATTGATAAGTGCCATATTTTTGAGCATTTTTATAAACTGTGATAGCGTAGTTTAAATTGCTAATAGCGTTCGTGATATCAGACTGCGTAGCATAGATATGATTTACAACGTACTGAGCCGATGAAACGGCAGAGGTAAGAGCATCCTTCTCACTTTGCGTCGTCCAAGGTACATATGATGCTACATCATTACCATTGTTCCAAGAAACCGTTACATACTGTATAGAATTAATCGTCGATTGTAATGAAGACTTATCGCCATAAACATATTTTGTTCCGCTTTTTTGCACAGCTTGATAAACGGTTAATGCAATTCTGTATTGTGTAATAGCATTGTTTACTTGTTCTTGAGAGGCGTTGGAATTATTAGCTACTGCTCTTGCACTGCTTACGGCAGATTCGAATGCTGTACGTTCAGCCTGTGTCGTCCATTTTTCAGTTGTTAAAACGTCGTATCCATTAACGGATACGGCAACGTACGGAGGTATAGCTACTAAATTACTAAGCTCATTTTTATTCACCACAGGTAATATCACAGAGGCATTTTTATCATCCACCTGCACCTTGTTAATTAGATGTCCTGAATCTAATGCCACCTTTGCCCCGTGCTTGACAATCACTCGCTCAATTTTACCTTCTCCGTAAAGGCTAAAATCTTTCTCAACATCGATTGTAAGCTTATCAACATTGGCTGTAACTTCAAATGCTGTAACTTTACCAACTACATCGATTTTTGAAATAGCTTTGTCAGAAGTCACATTTACTTTAGTGCGCTCCAAGTTAATGTTTGGAGATTTAATATCTTTTAGGGAAACATTTAACCAATTAATATTTCTAGTCAATAAAGGCTTAAAAGTAATTGTATCCCCGATAGTAACGTCATCAATTGTAATGGCTTTCTTCACACGATTAGTTACAATAAGCTCATCTTTAATAGTTACATTTTGAACCTTTACGTAATCCGCATTCACAGTTAGGCTTCCTTCAATTTGCGCGTCACCGCCATCAAAATATACCGCTTTATTGCTTGTGCCAGCTTTAGTTAATGATAGTTCTGTAACGCTCGTAATTTCCCCGTTTTTTACGACAATAGTAGCTTCAGCATTCTTCAATGCAGTGCTATTCGCTGATTTAAAAAGGGGCTTCAGCGACTGACTAATTTTAAGTTGGCCATTGGATGTAAGTACTTTATCTTTAGTGATGTTGTTAATGGTAACGGTTTGCCCCTTTGCTTTGGCTGCAGCTACCTGCCCATCAATTTGAATTGAGTGGTTTAAAGAGGAATCATTTGAAGCGGCGTTTGCAGGTGATACTGGCAAAACTAAGGTTGCTGTAATTGCTGTTGCCATAAAAGTCGATAACGCTTTATTCTTCAAGTTAATCACTCCAATCTCAGTGTTTTATAGATAATATATCATATATTTCAATATTTTAGTATATAATAGGTATGTTTTGCCGGATATTCAAAAATTGATGGGTAATTAGTCCTTTTTTATATGGTTTGAATTTTTGGGATATATACATTTAAATTCTCTGTAAATCCGTAAAATTCTACTTAATTCGATAAATTTCTTATTGTGATAAAACCTTCCATCTATTATCATTATGTATAAAAATGGGGTGTTGTGATGGGGAAGTCTAGGAGTATCGCTTTAAAGCTATCTGCTTTAATTATAGGTTTATTTTTAGTGTTATTTATTACATATACGGTTATTGTAGGTGTTATTTTAAAGAGTCAAAGTGTTGATGATGCAGAAAGTGCAACATTGAAAACTGCTGAATATTCGGCAGCAAAGATGAGTGAACGCTTTAATAAAGTAAACACGACTTTACTGACGATGAAACGTATAGTCGAGGATATGGAGAAAAAAGGTAAACTTTCTGCAGAAGACATAATAAAAATGATGGAAACTAACTTAACTAATAATGAAGATTTACTTGGTGTAGGAGCTGTTTTTGAACAGAACTCCACAAATATAGAGCCAACAATAAATGCTACTTTAGTAGATTCAAAAAAACGCTTTATACCTTATTTAAATAAGGATGGAAATGGAATAACAACGACGTCTCTTGAAAGCATCGACGACAAGAGTATTTCCGAGTGGTATTGGATACCGAAAGAAGAAGGAAGATCCGTCCTAACGGAACCGTACGAATATAATATCAACGGACAAACAGTACAAATGACAACGATTGCTGTTCCGTTAGTCGATGCTTCCGGATCGTTTTTTGGCACATTGACGGCTGATATAGCTATTGACTATTTAAAGGGATTGACAGAGTCCGTAAAGCCAGATGGTGGCTATGCAGCTATTATTACTAATAATGGAGTTTTAACTGCAAATAGCTTTGGTGAGTCATTAAAAGGATTAAATATGCAGGATAATTTGGACTGGACAAGTATTAAACAAACAATGGATAGTGGCGAGCTAAAAAGTATGTATTTGGATTCCAAAGAGCTTAAGGAAAATTCATTTAACGTTTTTGCTCCGATGAATTTAGATGAGATTGATGAAACATGGACTGTACAATTAGTGCTACCAAAATCCAAAATATTAGAAACCTATAATCATGTGCTTACTTTTACCATCATAGCGTCAATTATTATAATTGTATTAATGGCCGTTGCTAGTGCATTGTTTATCTATAAATTACTGAAGCCATTAAAGTTTTTACGCACTTCTATTGAAACGGCGGCAGATGGAGATTTAACTCAAAAAGTGGATGAGAAATATATTAAGTCTGATGAGATTGGTGCTGTTGCATTAGCTTATAATAATATGTTAGATCAAACGAATAGCGCCATTCAAACCGTGCTGAATGCTACGACATTACTCAATCAATCATCAAATTATGTTCATGAGGCGTTTAATGAAATAGTTGCTTCAAGTCAAGAGGTTTCGGTAGCTATTAATGAAATTGCGCAGGGGGCATCAAAGCAATCTGAGGATACAGAAGAAACTAATTATCGAATGATAGATTTATCCGATCAAATTGATGCTATTACAACGCTTTCAAATGAAATGGATGAGCTATCGAAAAAAACGAAAACAACTACAGACGAAGGAATGAAAGAAGTCGAAAGCTTACGTGAACGTAACTCAGAAACGAATGTAATGAATGGACGTATTCAGCAGCAAATGGAGTCATTGGCGTCTAATATTGCCAATATCAATCATATTATAGCGTCTATTCAGGGTATTACTGAGCAAACAAATTTATTAGCCTTAAATGCAAGCATAGAAGCTGCACGTGCTGGCGAACATGGTAAAGGTTTTGCAGTTGTCGCTGAAGAGGTACGAAAGCTAGCAGAGCAATCTAGAAATGAAACAGATATTATTAAGCAAACGGTAGATAGCATTCTTGAAAATTCTCAGCAAACGGTAGCTGTCATTGCCTCAAACGCGGGCTTAATACAAGCTCAAAATGAGTCAGTACAAAGCACTGAGGTTGCGTTTAAAGACAATAGTGAGCTTTCTAGTTCTATTGCAACGTCAATTAGTGAGTTAATGGCTAAACTTTCTCATATGTTAGAGCATAAAAATCAAGCGATTATGGCAATCCAAAGTATTTCTGCTATTTCTGAGGAGACTGCTGCATCTGCAGAACAGGTAAGTGCATCTGCTATTGACCAACAAGCGGAACTACAAAAGGTTGCAGAGTCCATCAATAATATGAACGAAATTTCAAAAGAATTACAAGCGGTCGTTAATCGATTTAAGCTTGTTTAACTTCTTCCAGAGAAAGACTGCTTCAATATGAGGCGGTCTTTTTGTTCATTTATGATAAAAGGCGTTGGGCTAAAAGTGCTTCGTAAAGGGCTATGAGTTAATGGTGAAGTACATTGACCAAGTATAAAAACAGCCCTACTATAGGAGAGGAAAGGGGACACGCTATGATGTATCTCGGTATGATTTTTTTTAAAATTGTAGCTCCAATTTTAGTGCTTCTAGTACTTGGCGCAGTTTTACAAAAGAAATTTCGCTTTAATTTAAAGGCGTTATCTCAACTTATTACATATTGCTTCATGCCAGCGGCTGTTTTTGTGAATATATATGAAACGAGTATAGAGCTGACTGTACTTGGAGAAGTTGCGTTATTTATTTTACTCTTTATCGGAAGCCAAATGGTGCTTAGTCACTTTCTAGCAAAGGGACTCGGCTTAGTAAAAACAGAGGCGGCGGTGTTTAAAAATAGTGTTGTCCTAATTAATTCGGGTAACTACGGTATTCCGGTTGCACAAATGATTTTCGTGACCCAGCCGATTGGAGTAGCAATTCAGGTCATTCTCGTCATATTTCAAAATATGACGACCTATACTTACGGCTTGTACAATTTAATTTCTTCAACAAAATCGGGCATGTCTATTGTGAAAGACTTCCTCAAAATGCCTATTATTCATGCACTTATTATTGGTGTAGCAATGAACTATTTTAATATCGCTATTCCGCAGTTTGTAAGAATTCCAATAGACCATGTGGCAGATGGCTTCATCGCTGTAGCATTAATAACTTTAGGGGCACAACTATCACAGCTTGAAATCAAATCCATGTTCAATAAAATGGTATTCATTAGCTGTTTTACACGACTAGTCATAGGGCCAGCCGTAGCATTGCTGATCATTTATGCGCTTGGCCTTGACGGTGTCGTGGCACAATCACTTTTTATAGCTAGTTCGTTTCCAACATCGCGAAATAGTTCTAGTCTGGCATTAGAATATGACGTAGAATCGGCAACTGCTGCACAAACAGTATTATTTTCAACGATTGTGAGCTGTATTACAGTGACGATCGTGATTTACGTAGCGGAACTGTTGTTTACCTAACAGCTGGATGTTATTCGGAATAAGATAGAGTGACAGCCCATCTGGAGTAAGCGGTTTTTCTTCTGATTTTTAAAAATAGGCTAATCACCAAAAGTTAGGGATTATACTTTTTAAAACGTATGCCATGTAAATAAGTTGATTGGAGTGGAGGCTGGGCGACTCCTTGGGGATTAGCGCCACAGATGAGACCCTGGAGCGAGCAAGTAGGGGAACAAAGGCTAAGGGCATCACGTCCTGTGATAACGCCTTCGTGACCAACATCATGTTGGCCCAAGCGGCTCATCGGGCGCCCCCAGGAAGCTTTGCTCTGTGCGAAAGCGAAGCGACAGCAACAAATGTTTTATCTGTGCGAAAGCGAAGCGACAGCAACAAAGCGCCCAGCCGGAACGGAAATCAACCACACGTATGATGATGACACAAAAATATTCAAATGAAGCTTCCATCTCTTAGCAATATCTGCTACACTAGCATCAAACTTAATAGCATTAACTAGGGGAGTCTGATGAGTCAGGCTGAGAGGGAAACGCATAGAGGTTTCTTGACCCTTTGGACCTGATCTGGCTCATACCAGCGTGGGAAAGTTAACCATTATTGCACTCTACGTTATTTGCAATAACTTTACCTTTACATTCTTAGCCGGATCCAAATTTTTTTGGATTCGGCTTTTTGTTTTTGTGGGGTGAGCTAGATTCGGTCCTTGGATAAAAGTAAAAGGGAGCGAAGTAGTTTATGACAACAGTTAGCGACAAGAATATTACGATTATGTCAAGTTTTGAAGGAAGTAAAAAAGTTTACGTAGAAGGTTCTAGACCAGATATTTTAGTGCCAATGCGTGAAATTGCTCTAAGTCCTACGACAGGAAGCTTTGGTGAAGAGGAAAATGCACCAGTACGTGTTTATGATACGAGCGGCCCGTACACTGATCCTGCACATAAGGTGGATATTACAAAAGGATTGCCAGCTTTATGTAGTGCATGGATCAAAGAACGAGGTGACGTTGAAGAATACGAAGGTCGTACTATCAAGCCAGAAGATAATGGTTTCCGCAAAGCTGATGATCCACGAATGAATGAAAATGTTTTTCCGGATTTATCTAGGAAGCCTTTGCGTGCGAAGAAAGGTAAAAATGTAACACAGCTTCACTATGCACGAAAGGGAATTATTACTCCAGAAATGGAATTTGTAGCGATTCGCGAAAATATGGACCCAGAATTTGTGCGCTCAGAGATCGCGGCAGGACGTGCTATTTTGCCAGCTAATATTAATCACCCTGAGGCAGAGCCGATGATTATTGGACGTAACTTCCACGTAAAAATTAACGCCAATATTGGAAATTCAGCGGTGTCATCCTCTATTGCAGAAGAGGTAGAAAAAATGACATGGGCTACACGCTGGGGTGCTGATAACATTATGGATTTATCTACCGGTAAACATATTCATACGACACGTGAATGGATTATCCGTAATGCCGCGGTGCCGGTAGGAACGGTGCCAATTTATCAAGCGCTAGAAAAAGTAAATGGTGTGGCAGAGAATTTAACGTGGGAGGTGTATCGTGATACGTTAATCGAACAGGCTGAACAAGGTGTCGATTACTTCACGATTCATGCAGGGGTATTGCTACGCTATGTGCCATTAACGGCCAATCGTGTAACAGGCATAGTGTCTCGAGGAGGCTCGATTATGGCACAGTGGTGTTTATATCACCATCAAGAAAGCTTCTTATATACTCATTTTGAAGAAATCTGCGAAATTATGAAAACCTATGATGTTGCCTTCTCTTTAGGTGATGGTTTACGTCCTGGTTCTATTGCAGATGCAAATGATGAGGCTCAGTTTGCGGAGCTAGAAACGTTAGGGGAATTAACGCAAATCGCCTGGAAGCATGATGTCCAGGTGATGGTAGAAGGACCAGGGCATGTACCAATGCATCTTATTAAAGAAAATATGGATAAGCAGTTAGAGGTGTGTAAGGAAGCTCCTTTTTATACTTTAGGGCCACTGACAACAGATATCGCGCCTGGCTATGACCATATTACATCGGCCATTGGTGCTGCGATGATTGGTTGGTATGGTACGGCAATGCTATGTTATGTAACGCCTAAAGAGCATCTCGGCTTACCAAATCGTGAGGATGTTCGTGTAGGGGTTATTACGTATAAAATTGCTGCACACGCGGCAGATTTAGCGAAAGGACATTCGGGAGCACAGCAGCGTGACGATGCACTATCTAAGGCACGCTTTGAATTCCGCTGGCGCGATCAATTCAACCTATCGCTTGATCCAGAGCGTGCAGTCGAATATCATGATGAAACGTTGCCTGCAGAAGGGGCAAAAACTGCGCACTTCTGTTCAATGTGTGGACCTAAGTTTTGTAGTATGAGAATCTCACAGGATATTCGTAATTATGCAAAAGATAGTGACTTAAATACGACTGAAGCAATCCACAAAGGTATGCAGGAGAAAGCCGAGGAATTTAAAAAGGCAGGCAGTCAAATTTATCAATAATTATTAGAGCGAGGCTGGGACATAACTAAATGGTTCCTTCATAAAGCCGAATAATCTCTAAATTAACAAAAAACGATAAATAGAAAAACCGAACTATTTTGAAACACTTCATGAGCGTTTCATTGGATAGTTCGGTATTTTTGTTGGCTGAAACACTTTTGTCCCAGCCTCTTTTTTAGTCATTAAGATAAAAAAAACTCCATGTGAAGTTGCCCTTCACATGGAGTAAAAAGTTGGATTTGGATATCAATAATAGTGGAAAATTAGACGTTAGTTGGTTGTTTTACGTATGGGTTTGAAAGATCCATACCTTCTAATGAAAGACCCATAGCTTTTGCTACACCTTCACCATATGCTGGATCAGCTAAATAGCAGTGCAGGATATGGCGACGTTTGATGAACTCTTCAACTGACGCCATGTCATTAGCAGTATTTTCGAATAGGCGTTGTTGCTCTTCGGCAGTCATTAGGCTGAATAATTTACCCGGCTGCTCGAAGTAGTTGTTGTCGTCTTCACGGAAGTCGTGGATACCAGCATTACCGTCAATACGTAATTCAGGCTCTTTGTAGTCTAAATTATGCTCCCATTCACCATAGCTATTTGGTTCATAGCCTAAAGTTGAACCAAGATTACCATCGAAACGCATAGCACCATCGCGGTGGAACGTACGGAATGGACATTTTGGTGCGTTTACAGGAAGCATGTAGTGGTTCACACCTAAACGGTAGCGTTGTGCATCTGCATACGCAAAGATACGAGCTTGTAACATTTTATCTGGCGAGAAGCTAATACCAGGGATAATGTTAGATGGTGCAAATGCAGCTTGCTCAACTTCCGCAAAGTAGTTGTCCGCGTTTTTGTTTAACTCGAATTCACCTACAGGAATTAATGGGAAGTCTTTTTTATACCATACTTTCGTTAAATCAAATGGGTTATATGGTAATTTGCGAGCTTGTTCCTCTGTCATTACTTGAATGGACATTTTCCATTTAGGGAAATCGCCTTTTTCAATTGCTCCATATAGATCGCGTTGTGAAGATTCGCGGTCGTTACTAATCACTTCAGCAGCCTCAGCACCAGATAAGTTTTTAATACCTTGCTCTGTACTGAAATGGAATTTAACCCATACGCGCTCATTTTCTTCATTAATAAAGCTATAAGTGTGAGAACCGAAACCGTGCATATTGCGGTATCCAGCCGGAATACCACGATCAGACATAACGATTGTTACTTGGTGAAGTGCCTCTGGTAATGAAGTCCAAAAATCCCAGTTTGAATTAGCGTTTTTCATATTTGTACGTGGATCGCGTTTTACCACGTGGTTTAAATCTGTAAAGTGTAAAGGATCACGGAAGAAGAATACAGGTGTGTTGTTACCAACTAAATCCCAGTTACCTTCTTCAGTATAGAACTTAAGTGCGAAGCCACGAATATCGCGCTCAGCATCCGCTGCACCACGCTCACCTGCAACTGTGGAGAAGCGTGCAAACATTTCAGTCTTTTTCCCAATCTCTGAGAAGATTTTTGCTTTTGTATATTTAGTAATATCATGCGTTACAGTGAAAGTACCGAATGCACCTGAACCTTTAGCGTGCATACGACGTTCAGGAATAACTTCACGGTTGAAGTTCGCTAATTTCTCAACTAGCCATACATCCTGAAGTAATAGAGGACCACGAGGACCTGCTGACATTGAATCGTGGTTGCTTACTACTGGAGCGCCACCTGCTGTTGTAAATCGACGGCTACGATCATTTTCATTTGTCATATTAGTTTACCTCCTGAAGAAAAATTGTGAGTCAAACTCTTCATCAATAACTATAACAAACACAAACTAGAATTGCTAGTAAATTATAATGATTATTGTTAAAGAATTTTTACATTAAGATATAAACTATAAATATATGCTAGATTTAAAAGGTTTATGAATAACTTTTACCACTAATTAAGTTTTTTAAACATTTTCGAGAATTACTTAAAAATAAAAGAAATTAAAATGAACTCCTTTGTTTATATATTCTTATTGAAAATGGGATATGATAATTGAAAAAATACTTAATTACGGTGGCTGTGGGGCACTTCTTGGGAATCCGTTATCGATGAGATCCCGCGAAGATAAAGCCTTCATCCGCTACACTTTCACACAAGCGCCCAGCTGGAACGAAAATCAACCCCATGACGTTGATGTGCCTTTTTACGTTTTACGATAACGATGGGGAGTAATTCCGATGTGCTGTTTAAAAATTTTAATGAAGTAATTCGAATCATCGAAACCATTTAAATAGGCAATTTCACTAATAGCAAAATCTGTTTCTACAAGCATCTTTGTGGCATTTTGAATTCGGACTTGCTGTAGGTAGCGTTTAAATGGCAGGCCTTGCTTCTTAGAAAAAATCGTACTTAAATAATTAGGACTAATCCCTAATTTATGGGCAACGTAAGGTAAAGATAACCCACTATCCTGAAATTGCTGGTCGATAATTTCTATGGCTAGTTCTACATAGTCAGCCCGTTTTTCCATTCGTGCCTCATTAGCTAATTCAATCAGCCTTTGTGTAAATGAGATAATGCCATTTAGAATGGTATAAAATATAGGATGTTCAATAATTAAATGAAAAAGCTGACGATAATTTTGCTCAATTGCAGCTTTCTCATGTAATTTATACTTCAGCATAAAGCGTCGAATTTGCGCCAAAACACTCGTTAGGTGAATACGTAAGTCATCTTGCTTGTAATAAATTCCTTCATTAGATAGTCGATATAAAAATGCTTTGACGGCTTCAATATTTCCGTCCTCTAAACTACTTATTAGTAATTGCTGCTCTTCAGGTGTTAACAATGGATCGAAGGGCTGTGTTTCCAATTGTTTGCTCGCATAAAAAATATGTCCATAGCCTTCGTAAAAGCTTTGATGAAGTGCACGTTTCGTTAAGGTATACATATTCTTCATGGTGGTCGGGTCTCCATCATAAACCCCAATATTTAAAGAGCTATTATTTGTTAATCGCCATTCCTTCATTAATGTACGAACATCCTTCTCTAAATCATTTGTTTGGAATAAACAAACAATTCTTTCTGATAAAGGATAAATCCTCATACTAGAATAAATAGGAGTTTGCTGAAGCCAGTTGTATAGTTTGTTAAACATTTCAGAATGCTCAGGCTCGATCATTGTGAAATGTATATTTGTCTCTAGGGAACTAGTTTTACTATCTAAAAATAGTTGATAGTAAAAAGATTCATCTGTAGCTTCTTGATACACTGCTTCTGCTTTGGGTGTCCGAAGGGAAATAGCGGTGAGCTTTTGCTTTAATACTTCTAAATCAATTGGTTTAACGAAGAGATGTGCGACCTGTAAATCGATTGCCTTTAATGCATTTTTAAACAATGGCTCTGTCGTCATAGCTAAAATAGTACCTGAATGTTTTTGTAAAACACGATAAAGTGCTGTTAAACGATTATTCGAGAATAGGTCAATGTTTAGCAGTATCACCTCAGGCTCGAAGTGCTGGATACTATGAAGTGCCTCATTAATAGTTGTACCTATTTCTATAGTTACATCGCCAGGGAAATATGTATGTAAAAACCAGCGAATTCCCGAAAGGTCAGTGGAATCTCTGTCAATTAATAACAATTTCAAAAGTGTAAACCTCCTTAAAATTATCTAGTTTCATAAAAAAATACTATTATATTATTAAAATAACAAAAATTCTGAAATAATTCATGTTTTCTCTTTTAAAATTCCCTATTTTCTGAAAAAGGTAGTTAGTACAATGTAGTTAGTGTTATTGTTATTTATCTTTTGTAGCGATAGCGAAATTGATTAAAAGCATTTTTACATAGCTCTAAGGAAACAGGGGGATGTCATTATTATGAAGTCTATTATCGAGCTCGATGGCAATACATTAACAAGACAGCAAATAGGGGAAATTGTAGACGGTCATGCCACGGTAGCGCTTTCTCTAGACAGTGTGGAGCGTATACGTTTAAGTAGGGAACAAATTGAAAAACGTTTAGCTGAGGGGCAAACGATATATGGTGTAAATACAGGCTTTGGAAAGCTAAGTAATATAAAGATTGAAGAGGAAGACATTGAACTTTTACAGTTAAATTTATTGCGCTCAGATGCAACAGGTGTTGGTGCGCCGTTTCCAACAGATGTTGTACGTGCCATGATGGTTTTACGTGCCAATGCTTTAGCTCGTGGTTTTTCAGGGATTCGTCTGGAAACGGTGCAGCTACTATTGGATTTTATTAATAAGGGAGTACATCCGATTGTACCGTCTCAAGGTTCAGTTGGAGCAAGTGGGGATTTAGCGCCGTTATCACATTTGGCTTTAGTGCTAGTAGGCGAAGGTAAGGCGGAGTTTAATGGAGAGGTTATGAGCGGCAGTGCGGCGTTACAGCAAGCTGGGCTAACGCCTGTCCGACTACAAGCTAAGGAAGGGCTAGCGCTTGTAAATGGTACACAAGCGATGACGGGTATAGGAGTTTTAACAGTGAACGAGGCAGAGCGTATGGGGCTAGCAGCAGATATGGCAGCAAGTTTAACGCTTGAGGCACTAAAGGGGATTACTTCCGCATTTGATCCAGCGCTTTTGGCAGTAAGACCACACCCGGAATTAGAGCTTGTTGGTGGACGAATCCGTAAGTGGCTTGATGGAAGTAAACGTGTGACAAAGCAAGGTGAAATCCGTATGCAGGATGCCTATTCACTACGTTGCATTCCACAAGTGCATGGTGCTTCATGGCAGTCATTTTTCTATGCTCAGGAGCGTGTGCAAACTGAAATGAATGCAACGACAGATAATCCGATTGTTTTAGAAAATGGAGAAGTATTGTCTGGTGGGCATTTCCACGGTCAACCAATTGCATTAGCAATGGACTTTTTAAAAGTCGGTGTATGTGAATGGGCTAATATTTCGGAGCGACGTACAGAACGCATGGTTAATCCACAGCTTAATGAAGGTTTGCCTCCATTTTTAGCGACAAATCCTGGTATTGAATGTGGACTAATGATTGCTCAATATACAGCAGCCTCTATTGTATCCGAAAACAAAGTATTGGCACATCCTTCAAGTGTGGATTCTATACCGACATCAGGGAACCAAGAGGATCATGTGAGCATGGGTACAACATCTGCTCGCCAAGTACGTCAAATCGTACACAATGCCGCTCGTGTCATTGCAATAGAATTGATTTGTGCATCGCAGGCTATCCATTTAGATAAGGCAGAAGAGCAGTTATCTCCAACAACGCGAAAGTTTTTAGAAAAAGTGCGTGAATTTTGCCCGCCGCTGTTAGCAGATCAACCAATTGGCGATGAAATTGAAGCGCTTTCACAGTATTTATTAACGAGTGATGTTCTATTAAATGAGTATATGTAATCCTTAAGATGATAACTTCCTATAAGAAATCCGACAAATCTTTCAACTTGTCCGGATTGACTGGGAATTCTATTTAACGGTCGAGGAGGAATAGGATGGAATTTCAACAACAAGAGCTGAGGCAAGACTCGCAATTCCGAGTCTCCTCCGCTATGAAGATGATTGTATGTAGTTTAGTCGGAATATTCAGTTTCTTTGTATCGTTTGAATGGCAAGGTAAGAATACAATTTTAATTGATCACATCGTGAATTTTATTCGCACCGAAGCACCATTACTTGTAACTGCATATGTACTCATAATGCTTGTAGGTGGAGCGGTTCATCCATTCCTTACGAAGAAGTGGAATAAGTCGATCGTCAATATTGTATTGTCAATTTTTAAAGTGGGCGGTATGGTTGCCGGGATTTTATTAATTTTTAATATAGCACCTGCATGGCTAGCAAATGAAAGTATTGGTCCGTATTTACTGGAGAAGCTTATTAAGCCGGTAGGGATACTAATCCCGATAGGATCTTTGTTTTTAGCACTTCTAGTAAGCTATGGGTTGCTTGAATATATCGGTGTTTTAACACAGCCGTTTATGAAGCCTATTTTTAAAACACCTGGACGTTCAGCAGTGGATGCGGTTGCCTCATTTGTTGGCAGTTATTCGGTTGGCTTACTTTTAACGAATCGTGTTTATATGGAAGGTCGCTATACAGCGAAGGAAGCCGCGATTATTGCAACAGGTTTCTCGACTGTATCTGCAACGTTTATGGTTGTCATTGCGAGTACGCTGGATATCATGCAGCATTGGAATGCGTTTTTCTGGGTGTCGCTCGTTGTAACATTTGTGGTCACTGCGTTAACAGCGCGTATTTATCCACTTCGTTCAATGAAGGATGAATACTACAAGGGCGCGACGCCGATGCCAGAAAAGCTTGTAAAGAAGGACCGTTTTAAAGAAGCATGGCGTCAAGCGATGGATGCAGTTGAGCAAAATCCACCTTTATCTAAAGTTTTATGGGCGAATTTAAAGGATGGCTTCATTATGGCGATGGGAGTTATTCCATCGATTCTATCAATTGGTCTACTAGGGCTTGTACTTGCAACATATACACCAATTTTTGATTGGTTTGCGTATATTTTTGTACCATTCACATATGTGTTACAAGTTCCAGAACCATATTTAGCAGCGAAAGCGCTGTCATTATCGTTAGCAGAAGTATTTTTACCAGCACTTGTTGTCACACAGGCAGCACTTGTGACGAAATTTATTGTGGCGGTCGTATCGATATCGGCAGTTCTGTTCTTTTCAGCCGTTATTCCACTTGTTTTATCATCTGAAATTCCATTGACATTGCGCCAAATTTTACTCATTTGGTTTGAGCGTGTCGTATTAACTTTAATCATCGTAACACCAATAGCATTTTTACTATTTTAAAGGAGCGTGTTTTTAATGGTAGTTAAAACAAATATTCGTGCACCACGTGGAAATGAACTAAATTGTAAGGATTGGACGCAGGAAGCTGCAATGCGTATGTTAATGAACAATCTAGATCCTGAAGTAGCAGAAAATCCAGATGAGCTAATCGTCTATGGTGGGATCGGTAAAGCGGCACGTAATTGGGAAAGCTATGAGCAAATTATTGCGTCATTAAAAGAATTGGAGAATGATGAAACACTTCTTATTCAATCAGGAAAACCGGTAGCTGTATTCCGTACGCATGAACATGCACCACGTGTATTAATTGCGAATTCTAATTTAGTACCAGCGTGGGCAAATTGGGAGCATTTTTATGAGTTAGAGGACCGCGATTTAATGATGTACGGTCAAATGACGGCTGGTAGCTGGATTTATATTGGTGCACAAGGGATTTTACAAGGAACATATTTATCATTCGTAGAGGCGGGCAAAAAAGTATTTGGCACAGCAGATTTACGAGGCAAATTCATCCTTACAGGTGGTATGGGTGGCATGAGTGGTGCACAGCCTTTAGCTGGGAAAATGGCTGGCGCTGTCATTTTAGTAGTCGAAGTGGATCGTGCTCGAATTGAACGTAAAATAAAAGAGGGCTACTGTGATTATCTTGTGGAGACAGTAGATGAAGCTATTGAATTAGTCAATAAACTACGTGACCAAAAAGAGCCTGCGTCGATTGGCCTTGTTGGCAACTGTGCAGACGTTAATCGTGAGCTATTGAACCGAGGAATTATCCCTGATTTTGTAACTGACCAAACATCTGCCCATGATCCGATAAATGGCTATGTTCCAAATGGCATGACGTTTGGGGAAGCGCTTGAACTGCGTAAAAGTGATGTAAAAACGTATGAGCGAAGAGCAAAAGAGACGATGGCTGAGCATGTTCGCACAATGCTGGAATTCCAACAGTCGGGTGCAGAAGTATTTGATTACGGTAATAATATTCGCGCTTATGCCAAAGAGATGGGTGTAACGAATGCCTTTGACTTCCCTGGCTTTGTTCCGGCGTACATTCGTCCATTATTCTGTGAGGGGAAAGGGCCATTCCGTTGGGCTGCACTTTCGGGTAACCCTGAGGACATTTATAAAACAGATGCACTTGCAAAAGAAATGTTTGCTGAAGATGAAGGTCTTGTGAATTGGATTGATATGGCGCAAAAAATGGTGAAATGGCAAGGGTTACCTGCAAGAATTTGCTGGTTAGGCTATGGTGATCGTCATCGTTTTGCATTGAAGGTTAATGAAATGGTTGCTAATGGTGAGCTATCAGCACCGATTGTCTTTGGTCGAGATCATCTAGACTCAGGCTCTGTTGCATCACCAAATCGTGAAACAGAGGGTATGCTTGATGGCTCTGACGCAGTATCAGATTGGCCAATTCTAAATGCACTTGTTAATACAGCAAGTGGTGCTAGCTGGGTAAGTGTGCATCACGGTGGTGGTGTAGGTATGGGTTATTCTCAACATGCTGGCCAAGTGTTAGTAGCGGATGGTTCTGAGCTAGCCGCTGAGAAGATTGGGCGAGTGTTAATTTCCGATCCAGGAATGGGTGTTGTGCGTCACGCAGATGCTGGCTATGAAATTGCCATTAATACAGCAAAGAACAAAGGTGTGCGTATACCAATGCTAAAGGATGATGCGAAGTGACAATTTTAATCAAAAACGCCAATGAAGTGATCACGTTAAAAAGTGCCGTTCAAGGTCCTCGTACAAAAGAACAAATGCGTGACATCGCGGTGCTGGAAAACGGCAGTGTTTTAATGGAGAGAAATAGCATTATAGCAGTAGGGCCAATTGCACTGCTAGAGGCGGACTTCCCTGAATTGGTAAAAGTGGCTGAGGTTATTGATGCCTCAGGTAAGGTTGTTATGCCGGGTCTCGTTGATTGTCATACGCATTTAGTTCATGGAGGTACACGTGAGCAGGAGTTTAATATGAGACTCAACGGTGCCACATATATGGAAATTATGAATGCGGGTGGCGGGATTCATGCCACAACAAAGCGGACTCGAGAAACTAGCTTTGGTGATTTATATGGAAAAACTATGAATCATTTAGATGTGTTTTTAAAACATGGTGTCACAACGGTTGAGGCAAAATCAGGCTATGGTTTGGATTGGGAAACTGAAAAGAAACAGCTTGAAGTAGCTAAGGAATTGCAAGCCAAACATGACATTGATGTCGTTAGTACTTTTATGGGGGCGCATGCGGTGCCACGTGACTATAAGGGCAGTGAAGATGAATTTGTCGATGTAGTCATTCATGACATGCTGCCGAAAGTAGCTGAGCTAAATCTTGCAGAATTCAATGATGTATTTTGTGAAAAAGGTGTATTTACGCCAGAGCAATCACGACGTATTTTAGAGGCTGGGAAAGCGTTGGGTTTAACACCGAAAATTCATGCAGATGAAATTGAGCCTTATAAGGGAGCAGAGCTTGCAGCGGAAGTAGGGGCAATTTCGGCGGAGCATTTACTAGTTGCTTCTGATGAAGGTATACAAAAAATGGCTGAAGCTGGCACGATTGCCGTGTTGCTACCTGGAACAGCATTCTTCTTACGTGCGCCATTTGCAAGGGGGCGCCTAATGATTGATGAAGGGGTACCTGTGGCTATATCAACTGATTTTAATCCTGGCTCATCCCCAACGATGAGTCTGCCGTTTATTATGAATTTAGCTTGTATGCATATGGGCATGACACTAGAGGAAGTGTTAACAGCGACAACTATTAATGCTGCATATGCACTTAACCGTGGATATCAAATTGGCTCTCTTGAAGCGGGCAAACAAGCTGACGTCATTATATTGGATGTCGCCAATTACAAGCAGTTACAATATTTCTATGGCATGAATCATACGAATACCGTAATTAAAAATGGGCGAGTTGTCGTACAGGATGGTATTCTTTTGAAAAATCAATTAGTAAATTAATTAATACGAAAGGCATAAATGAGACAGAAATGCTTTGTTTATGCTTTTTTAATGAATTTTTTCTTTTTTATTAAAAGAGTTGAAATTGTTAACTGGAAAAGTTATCATGTTATTAAATAGTAATTCAAGAATTGCAAATTACTGATAGCGATTTATAGAAAATATAATGAAGTAGTGTCCAAATTTCCAGATGATATTTGGTAAACATATGCCATATATAAGTTGATTTCCGTTCCGGCTGGACGCCCCCAGGAAAGCGCCCAGCCGGAACGGAAATCGACCACACACGTTATGATGATGATCTAAAATTTTACCTATACACCCGTGTGAGCAGGAGAAAACCATAAGAAGTAAAACAAATACTCGCTCTCTAAGGGAGTCGTATATAGTTGAAGCATTACGCTTTATCTAAACCTTCATCATCATTCCTGCAAAACATGGTATCAAAGGAGTTATCTTAAAATGACAAAATATCGTTCACAAGAAGAAGTTCTTGCGAATTATGATTCTTCTAAATATATAACACCTGATGGGTATACATCAGATATCGCAATTTTTACAATAACATCCGAAAAAGTAGAGGAAAAAGCACCTCCAATGATGACGCTTAAAATCATGTTGATTAAACGAGCTGAAAAAGATCATGAAGGAAATCCGAATATCGAAGGTGGAAAATGGGCGCTTCCCGGTGGATTTGTAGATGCGACAAAAAGGGAAACAGCTTATATAGCTGCTAAAAGAGAATTGAAGGAGGAAACGAATGTAGACAGTCTACACATTAAGCACTTTGGTGTCTACGATGACATAGAGCGTGATCCTCGAGGCTGGATGATTTCGAATGCCTTTTATGCAATCGTTCCGGAAGTGTACATTGACCAGCGTCAAGCCAATGATGATGCGGCAGAAGTAGAGCTATTCGATATAAGTGAAGTGTTTAAACTCGAATTAGCCTTTGATCATCGAAAAATTATTTCAGACGCTTTAGAGTTTATTAAGAAAGATATGATACAAACAACGGTTGCTAAAAACTTTTTACCAAAAGAATTTACTTTATCTGAACTGCAGAGGGTTTTATTAACAGTGGGGGATGATCCACGCATTTCAAATGATTCTGTGTTCTTTACAAAAGCCCCCAAGTTACCTTTTATTGAAAAAGTATTAGATGAAGAAGGTAAACCAAAGAAAACAAAAAGGAATTCATTTAGACCGTCGCAATTATATACTTTTAATGACTTCGAAATCGTAGAGTCAATTTATCATTAGGAAAGCACCTGTCTTTCCTGATAATTTTTCAATATAGTAATTTGTAATTATTCAATTACTAATTAAAAAAGAAAATGGAGTGATGGAATATGCAAAAACGTGCATTGATTAATATTGATTATACAGTGGATTTTGTAGCACCAGATGGAGCTCTAACTTGCGGAAAACCGGGGCAACTATTGGAAGAGGCAAATACACAACTAACAAAGGAATTTATCTCAAACGATGATTTTGTGGTTTTTGCCATTGATGTTCATGAAAAAGATGATAGCTATCACCCGGAAACAAAGCTTTTTCCTCCTCATAATATTAGAGGCACAGAGGGTAGGGAACTATTTGGTTCCTTAAAAGAACTATATGAAGAAAATAAAGAGTTAAATCATGTCTACTACTTGGATAAAACAAGATATTCTGCATTTGCAGGAACTGATTTAGAGATTAAATTGCGTGAAAGAGGCATTACTGAACTGCATTTAATAGGTGTATGTACAGATATTTGTGTTCTTCATACAGCGGTAGATGCCTATAATAAAGGATTTAGCATTGTTATTCATAAAAATGCAGTGGCGTCTTTTAATCAAGCAGGGCATGAGTGGGCGTTAGGACATTTCGAGCATTCTCTCAAAGCTACTATTATGTAAACGGAGGACAAGGAAATGAAATATGCAGACGATAGCTTAATGTTGCACACGGACTTATATCAAATAAATATGGTAGAAACTTACTGGAAGGATGGTACTCAACATAGAACAGCGGTTTTTGAACTGTACTTTCGACAACTTCCGTTCGGTAATGGCTATGCGATATTTGCAGGCTTAAAAAAAATTATGGAGTTTATCAAAAGCTTTGGTTTTTCTAATAGTGATATTCAATATTTACGTGAGGAAGGGAAATATTCAGAGGAATTTCTTAAATACCTCCAAAGTCTAAAATTTACAGGTACTATTTCTGCAATGAAGGAAGGTGAATTGGTATTTGCCAATGAACCTATTTTACGAATTGAAGCTCCGTTGGCAGAAGCTCAATTAATTGAAACACCTTTATTGAATATCGTTAATTACCAAACTCTGATCGCAACAAAGGCATCGCGCATTAAACAAGTGATTGGAATGGATGTGGCGATGGAATTTGGTACTCGCCGGGCTCATGAATTTGATGCAGCCATTTGGGGAACTCGTGCGGCTTATATTGGCGGATTTTCTGCAACTAGCAATGTAAGAGCTGGAAAATTATTTGGCATCCCTGTGTCAGGTACTCATGCACATGCCATGATACAGGCATATCGCGATGAATACACTGCATTTACAAAGTATGCAAGTACACATAAAGATTGTGTTTTCTTAGTAGATACGTATGATACGTTGCGTTCAGGTGTTCCTAATGCAATTCGGGTCGCAAAGGAGTTTGGAGATAAAATCAATTTTGTAGGAATTCGTTTGGACAGTGGAGACTTAGCGTATCTTTCAAAAAAAGCAAGAAAAATGCTAGATGAAGCTGGTTTCACTGAAGCGAAAATTATAGCATCGAATGATTTAGATGAATACACGATTATAAATTTGAAGTCACAAGGAGCAAAAATTGATACATGGGGAATCGGAACTAAGCTTATTACAGCCTACGATCAAGCAGCTCTTGGCGGAGTGTACAAATTAGTATCTATTGAAGATGAAAATGGGAAAATGGTCGATACCATCAAAGTCTCTGGAAATCCCAAAAAAGTAACTACACCTGGCCGCAAACATATCTACAGAATTATTAATAAAGATAATGGTCATGCTGAAGGGGATTATATTGCATTAGACTATGAAAACCCGCAAGAGGAAAAACGCTTGAAAATGTTTCACCCAGTTCATACTTATATCAGCAAATTTGTGACGAATTTTACAGCGAAAGAATTACATCAAGACATTGTAGTAAATGGATCTATTCTTTACAACGAACCAACACTTCAAGAAATTCAAGTATATGTAGAAGAAAATTTACATCTATTATGGAGTGAATACAAACGAACAATGAATCCAGAAGAGTATCCTGTTGATTTAAGTCAAGCATGCTGGGATAACAAAATGACAAGAATTAAAGAAATTAAAGAAAAAGTCACGAAGATGATGAATGGAAGAAACTAAAAGAGAAGAGGAATGGAGGGATAGATAATGGCGAGAATAGGAATTTACGGATCGTCCTTTGATCCAATTACAAATGTTCATCTTTGGACTGCAAGCACAGTCGCACATCGTTGCAAATTAGATAAAGTAATTTTTTTACCTTGTTCAAACAAACGAAAGGACAAGGAGATAAAAACAGAGAATTCTCATCGATGGAATATGCTGCAGCTGGCTATTACTAAGGATGAACGTTTTATTGCAGATTCATATGAAATGGAGCAAGAAGGCTGGAACATTTACACATATGATACGATGAAATATTTTAGAGAACAGCACCCTAATGATGACATTCATTTTATTATGGGAGCCGATTTATTAGTTGATATTGGCGCAGGATTGTGGAAAAAAGGAGAGGCGTTAGTAGCTGAGAACAAATTTATTGTAATGGCAAGGCATGGGATCGATATGCTATCAACGATTAGTCGTTCTCCAATTTTAAGGAATCATGATGATGGAAGATTCCATTTAATTGACAAAGGTTTAGCAATGGAAATTAGCTCTACCTATATTCGAGAAGAATTCGCAATGGGCGGTGAACCCAAATATCTACTGCCCGGCGCTTGTTATGACTATATTAAAGAGCATAGACTTTATCAAAAATAATCTAGTATGGCTGATACATGATAGTAGAGTGTGGTTTAATACCGCACTTATTTTTATTAACAAAAGTTTGGTATACCATTTGCTGAAACATTGCTATATAAGTTGATTGGAGTGGAGGCTGGGTGACTCCTTGGGGATTAGCGTCACAGATGAGACCCTGGAGCGAGCAAAGCGAGTGAAGCGGCTCATCGGACGCCCCCAGGAAAGCACCCAGCCGGAACGGAAATCAACCTCACGCTATGGTGATGAATATTTTATTTCGAAAAGATGGTGAACTTTCCTATATGTAGTTCTTAGTAAGATATAATAAATCAAAGTGAGATAACAAACATGAGGTGCAGCCATTAAAAATGCGTATCACCTTCAGTAAATCACAATGATTAATGATTAGAAAGGAATTCTTAGATGTGCAGCTTACATTAACATTTCTTATTTTAGGAGCGACAATTTTTGCATTTGTGACAAATAAAGTACGAGCAGATCTCGTTGCGATTGTGTCGCTTCTAGCATTCGTCATTACAGATATTTTAACGCCAACAGAGGCGCTTGCTGGTTTTTCGAACTCTGTAGTTTTAATGATTGCAGGGTTGTTCGTTGTGGGCGCAGGAATTTTACGCACTGGACTTGCAGGGATGGCAGGGCGATTACTGTTGAAATGGTCAGGTGATAGTGAGCTGAAATTATTTGTGTTATTGCTCATTATTGTAGGGACGGTAGGTGCCTTTATGAGTAATACAGGTACTGTAGCTTTAATGATGCCGATCGTTGTTAGTATTGCCATTAGTATGAAGGAAAGTCCTTCGAAATTCTTGCTACCACTTTCTTATGTTGCGAGTCTTTCTGGGCTTATGACATTAATTGCCTCTCCAACAAATTTAATTGTCAGTCAGTTATTAGTAGATCGAGGCTATAATAAGCTAGGATTTTTCGAAGTGACACCCATCGGTATTGTAGGAATGATAGTCGGTATTATCTATTTAGTACTCGTACGCAATATTCTTTTACCAAGTGAAAAAAATCGTACACAAACAAAAGCTGATTATAAACTATCTCCAAAGAAAATTATTAAGCAATATGATTTAAACAATCATTTGTTTAAAGTGTTTGTCCCAGAGGATTCGTCGATTATTGACGCAACATTAGCAGAATTAAAGCTTCCGGCCAAATATGCACTTTGTATGATGAAAATTCACCGACGATCTCAAGAAGGCATCAATTTTTTACCGATGACATATCAAGAAATGGCAGGTCCGACGAGTGTGATACATGCCAAAGATGAATTGTATGTCCAAGGTGAGGAAGAAAATATTCGTCGCTTTGCTTCGGATTATAGTCTAGAGATGCAGGAACTAGTTGAAGGAGAGGCTGATGAATTGGTATCGAAGCATCTTGGTATTGCTGAAGTCTTATTAACGCCAAATTCGAGCTTTATTAATAAGACTGTTAGCACCCTAGGCTTTCGAGAAAAATACAATCTTAATATAATTGGCATTAATCGTAGAGGCGGCTATAAATTACAAGATATGGTGACGCATAAATTGAAATTTGGAGATGCCATTTTGGTGCAAGGTGAATGGGATGAAATTCTATTACTTGCAAGGGAAACGCAGGATGTCGTTGTTGTTGGTCAGCCGAAAGAGCATGCGAGTGTCGCAGCAGCAACGGGTAAAGCTGGTATTGCTGGTGTCATTATGCTTTTAATGATTGTATTAATGGCTTTTGAAATTTTCCCTGCGGTTATTTCCGTTATGATTGGTGCCGTATTGATGATATTAACAGGTTGTTTGCGAAATATGGAAGACGCATACAGCAATATGAATTTTGAAAGTATTGTGCTTGTAGCTGCAATGCTTCCGATGGCGACTGCATTGGAGAAAACAGGTGGTATGGTTATTTTATCCGATGGTATCATTAATGCACTTGGAGATTATGGACCGTATGGAGTACTAGTTGGCGTATATATTTTAACAGTTATTTTTGGACAGTTTATTAGTAATACGGCGACTGCTGTCTTGTTCGCGCCAATTGCTATGAATGCCGCGATTGCAATGGAAGCAAGTCCAACGACATTTATGATTGCTGTTGCTGTAGCAGCGAGTATGGCGTTTGTCACACCAATTGCTTCCCCAACAAATGCGCTTGTGATGACAGCTGGTGGTTATAAATTTATGGATTTTGTGAAGATTGGAATACCATTACAGATTATTATGTTTGTTGTCATGATGCTAGCAATTCCATTTTTCTTCCCATTTTAAAAACTCGGTTTCTATACCGAGTTTTTTTGTTTAGTGAAAAACAATTAATTTTTTAATAGAAATTATGATAAGATTATATTTTATATAACAATAAAACATTAAATTAACGTCAGATTGTGAGTCTAATATTAAATTGTTTTCTTAACCTTTATATAGGAAGTTTCTCGATGAAGTGAAAAACTATAAAGTTTTTTCAGAAAAAGTATTGACCTTTTAAAATTAAGAGTGTAGTATTATACAAGTCGTTAAGACAGCTACTGAAAAACAATTAAATTAAATGAAAATTAGTTGTTGACACCTAGCGAAAGACATGGTATTATATAAAAGTTGCTGTTGAGAAAACAGTAACGACATGAACCTTGAAAACTGAACAAGCAAAACGTAATCAATAAAGTTTTTAGTAACTAACCTTGAGTTGGTGAACGAAACAAAATTTTGGACATCAAACATGATGCCAGCAAAACAATTTGAGCTAATCAAATTTCTTTTATGGAGAGTTTGATCCTGGCTCAGGACGAACGCTGGCGGCGTGCCTAATACATGCAAGTCGAGCGAACAGAGAAGGAGCTTGCTCCTTTGACGTTAGCGGCGGACGGGTGAGTAACACGTGGGCAACCTACCTTATAGTTTGGGATAACTCCGGGAAACCGGGGCTAATACCGAATAATCTATTTCACTTCATGGTGAAATACTGAAAGACGGTCTCGGCTGTCGCTATAAGATGGGCCCGCGGCGCATTAGCTAGTTGGTGAGGTAACGGCTCACCAAGGCGACGATGCGTAGCCGACCTGAGAGGGTGATC
>NZ_JBNNVG010000016.1:0-114279 GCF_050280425.1 Lysinibacillus sp. NPDC093190
AGAAAAACCGAACTATTTTGAAACACTTCATGAGCGTTTCATTGGATAGTTCGGTATTTTTGTTGGCTGAAACACTTTTGTCCCAGCCTCTTTTTGAATGAAATAATGCAAGTCCAGAATTGATTATATTTATAAATACAACTAAGTGGCCTATAAAGATTGAGCCTTTCACATATCAGTGAAGAGCTTTTTTATGCGTTGTACAAGCTATCGAGGTGGTCAACAGTACTAGTTACAGGTGTATTTTGATTACATAAAAAATTGGCGTGGTGTAATGTCGTGATAACTTGCATTAGATAATAATGAATTTAGAATTCGCTCATTTTGTTGGACAATTGCTTAAAATGAAACAAAACCCAATATTCTAATAAGAAAATAGTGTATTGTTGCAATAAATATAGTATAACATTCTATATTTTAGTATAATATTCTATATTTTTAACAAAAACAAGTTTCCTTTATTAGGATAAAGGGCTGAAGGAAGGTATTATATTGTTATATTTAGGATTGATCATGATTGCTTGTTTATTTTTATATTTACAAAGAGCATCATTTTCATTGGTGGCTGATTCAAAGTTGTATTTACCGATTAAAAGAATGGATATGTTAATTGTGATTGCTCCATTTATTTCATTAGTCGTGTTTTCTATTCTTTTTTTAACTGTACTGAAGGGACAATTAGCTGATAGAATATCTCATGCTTTAATAGTTTTTAGTCTTTGGATCTTTTTCACTTATTTCATAAAAACTCTATTTGGTTATTGGAAAAATAAAAATATATTATTAGTTTCTTTAGTTGGAATACCTTTGACGCTATATTTTATTTTCCAATTGACGCCGTTAGACAATTATACAAAGATCGTTTTTCTGAAAATAGGGAATTTCTCATTTATCATAGGTCTAGTATTAATCATTTTATTTTATTCGAATTATTTACATAAAAGGAAATTAGAATTGGCGAAGGTTAATTAAAGAATGGGGCAATTTTTATTTATTCGCCTTTAGAAAATAGAAGCGTATTCGGGAGATTCGAATACGCTTCTAAATTTTTTTAGATAAACAAAGATCGAGTATATAGAGATTTTCTAGGGGTTATATGAGTAATTTAGTAATGCGATATAGTTATGGTAATATAAGTAATATAAAGTTTATAATTAGAATAGGTGATTAAACGTGAACAAACAAAATAAAAAGATAATCAATATCGATGATAATCGCGGTCTGTATACGAAATTTCAACGTGACAGTGCTCCGAGTGTCATCTTTATAGCTGGATTAGGCGATAACTTTGAGACATGGAAAAAAGTCCAAGATCGAATATCGGATGAAACGTCAACTTTGTCCTACACGAGGGCGGGTATTGGTAGGAGTTCAGTCGCAGCTGTCCCACAGACTTGTCATGATTTGGTCGAGGAACTATCTGACTTGTTGCAAGAACTTGACGTAAAGAAGCCATATATACTAGTAGGGCATTCTTTTGGTGGTTTAATTGCAAGATTGTATGCCAGTCTCCATCCACTCGACATCTGCGGAATGATTTTGGTTGATGCCGCACCGGAATATAAAGAACTTGCTTATGAACAGGTTTTACCGGAAAATCTGGTTGCGGGAAATAGAGAATATTTAGAAAACCCTTCGTTGAATAGTGAAAATATTGATAAAATGCAGAGCTATAAGCAAATTGTTGATCATTCAAGACAAACTGACCTCCCTCTCACAATTATTACAAGAGGTTTACCTGATAGTGGAGAAGAGGGATGGCCGTCGCAAAAGATATTGGAAATTGAACAAAGTCTCCAAGAGGATTTCAAAAAACTATCAGCGTTAAGCAAGTTTCGGATTGCTAGTTGTAGTGGACATTATATACATCATGATGAGCCAAAGATAGTGATTGAGGAGATTATTCTAATGTTAAAGGAAAACACTCAGTTGAAAAATAATGATGAATGATCTTCTACTTTAGGATCTTTGGGTAAAACAAAGCAATCAAAAAAGCAACGGGGGAATCTCATTGAAATTGAATTATTATCTTCATTTATTTTAATTTTAGTATTATTAGCAGGGTGCGATAGCGAAAAAGAGTTCACTTTAAATGATATAAAAAAAGTTAAGCTGGAGTTAAAGGAAACTCTAAAAGAAAGAATATCATATTCCATAAAATTGATAAATGATAGTGATTACGTGATAAAGCAAAATAATGTTTTTGTTTCCTTCATGATAAAGGAAGGGGAAAATGCTCATAAAAGTAATGAATATAAGGTTGAAGCTAAGGGAAACAAATTAGATATTCAACCAGAGGAAAAGGTTACTTTAAATGTGTTTATGCCGTTTGAAGGTATGGGTGATAAATCTTTGTTAGGAATTGATAATCCTAGTATTCAATTAAATGGTTATATGGAAACCGTCGATGATAAACATCATTTTAGTACTGGAGGGGACTTAATCAAAGATTGAAGAGCGAAGGGGTGATAGCATTATTTTTTATTTTAAATGCAAATTTGAAAACTTTATTATTGCTGCATATCACTCAGTTTGAATGCACTCCAACAGTTAGGCCAAAATCTAACGATTGGGGTGCATTTCAATTTGAGTAACCTCCGCAAAAAAATTATTCTAATCTCATCTGCGTTTTATTCTTTAATTTACCGCTTTGAAAGGTAATAGATGCACTAGTATACGATGTTTTACCAGCATAAGTATACATTTTGAGATCACCTGATTTAGTAATTAAATCTCCTTCTCCACCAAGAATTTCAAATACTTGAGCTTCTGACATATCATTTTCAAGTTTATTAAATTGTTCCATTGTTATTTTTACATTAGAAGAACTCATACCCATTGGAGTTTTCTTTATTAATTTACCACCTTTGAACATCATATTAACAGCTGTGAGAGATCCATCTGTTTCAAAATCGTACAAAATAGTATGATTCGGTTCACCCGCTGTACCAATTTCAGAAATCATTTTTCCCTTTGAACCAACAATTTTAATAACTTCCTCATAAGTCATGCCTTCAATGATTTGTCTGAACTTTTCTGCGGTTAATTTAGTTGCAACTTTTTCTTTGGTAGCTGATACAATTGTTTCTTGCTTTGGAGATTCATTAACAGGTTTATCTTCCTTAGTGGCATTTTCATCACAACCAGCTAATCCCAAACTAATTACTAGTGTAGCGCTAAAAATTAATTTTTTCATTTCTATAATCTCCTCCTCTATATTTCCATTTTAGGGAATTATAAGAGGGAAGTACAAACAAAAAATAGATAATGGTGATTAGTTATCTTATTATCCAAGGGCCTATGCGCTCGATAAATTAGTTGAGTTAGTCTCTGTTTATCTTGGACATGCTGCTGCACAATATATATTATATCGACTAGATCAATTGCTGTCTGGGTCTTTACAACACTTTAACTTTCATTAGAGGAAGATGACGGTCAGGAAACACAGTAGATGGAGTAGAGCCAATGGTCTTTGCTCCCATTTTTAAATAAAAGCCTTCTGCGTTAGGTTCACTATCAAGAGTAAATTCGCTTATTCCTAACTCCTTTGCTTTATTTAATAAATGGTCCCATATCATTCTCCCAAATCCTTTACCGATATAATCAGGGTCTATGAATAATGCATCTAATTTCTGTTCATTAATAGTAAAGCTATAAAATGCTACTATCTTGTTGTCACTCTCCATTACGTAAACTGGATTTTCTTCTATGTACTCTTTTGTTACAGTTAAATCAGCTTTACATTGTTGTAGAAAAACTTCTGTATATCCCCAGTAGGCTTTGGACTTATAGGCTAAATGGCTTAATAGATGACAATCTTGAACTTTTGAACTTCTAATTAACATTATTATTCCTCCGATAAATCATTTTATGAAAACATGAACCTAAATCCTATTTTATTCATTTATTACCAAAATATCAAAGTTAGAAATATTGAAAGTAAAGCAGATGCTATTTTAATTGGAAAAGAGCTTGAATTAGTATTGTGTAGGTGAGCGAAAAGAAAACTTGAAGATTTTGTGCAGTAAAAAATGTAACGAGGTGAGTATATGACAGGTCAACTAGTATATTTCAAATAAAAAACCACTATGAAGTGGCTTTTAATTAAATATTTTAATTTAATATTCCCCTTTTTGGTAATTCCTTAGTAATCACATGACCATGCCGTACCTGCGGGAACGCATTTAGCAGCAGATGCAGTAGAGGCAGTGGATACAGATGTTACGCTAAAAATCGCTACAGCAAAAAGAATTATTCCTAATTTCTTTTTCAATATAAACACCTCCCTCCTTATTTATTTATACTCAACTAATTGGGAGATTAGAACCAAATAAAATATGAATGTTTTATTAAACTTTATTTTACGAGGAAATTATTACAAAGGTAATTAGGGATTTATGCTATTGGATTTCTTCTATGTACTCTTTTGTTAGTTAAATCACCTTTACATTGTTGTAGAAAATATTCCGAATTTCCCCAATAGGCTTTTGACTTATAGGCTAAATTGCTTAATAGATGACAATCTTGAGCTTTTGCACTTCTAATTAAAACTATAATTCCTCCGATAAATTATTTTTATGAAAATATGAATTTATATCCTATTTTATTCATTTATCCCCATAATATTAGTAGAATTTTAATAGTAAAGCAGAATCCATGTTAATCAATAAAAAGATACAAGACTTATAGGCAAATATGCTGTGGACTTTTAGGTAAAAAAACTATAAAAAGGTCACTTGGGATAGGAGTGACCCTTAGTAACAAGAACCGGACGTGTAAGGCTAAATTAGCTTACATTACTATTAATATGACGTTATAGCTTTGTTTGTATAGTTTATAGCTTGAGAAATAGATTTGAAAAAAAGCCTAAGGGTTAGGTGGAACGCACAGATACACCAATTCGATTTAGAGCTAAAAATATCTACTGGTACGATTGGGGGCACTTGCGTGTGCACAAAGGGGTTCGAATTTGATTAAATTTTGTTCCAAATAACCATAAATTGTGCTGCTTCAGATTCAAGTGCAATTAGATGATCTTCAGTAGAGGGTTCATCTGAAATCAACCTACCTTTTTGAACGTTTAAAATTGCAGGTTTTATATCGGGGGAATGCTCAATGCTAAAATTAGATTGATTTAATAGTGTCAAAGATGAGCGGCATTTGTTTTTATCAATTCGTTCGTCCTTGCCTTTGAAATATAACTTGATTAAGTGTGGAACTCCGTCAATCTTTAATCCAAGTTCTGGTGATGAACGGACAGTTATATATTCGCTATACCAATTGGATTTGCCTGGTTCAAACCATTCAATTTCTTTATTTTTAATAAATTTTAAATGTGCTTTGACTGCTTCCAGGTAATTTTTTTGTTTTGCTTGAGAAACTTTGTTAGCAAGAGAAAGCAGGTAATCGTTACTAAATTCGTTTTCATGAAATTTTCGTATACCATCCCGTAAAGGTTTCCAATAATCAAAAGCAGGATTGTATTCATCTTGATATTTTATTTGTCTAACCATTGAAGTTTTACCAGTAACGCCTTTGAAAGTAAAGTCTGTAAATTGTGTAAGACCGATAGATACATTTTTTGAAGACACTAATAACAACTCCTTTATTTGTAAATATCCCACAAAATACCTTAGATAATTTTCAGGAAGTTGTAACATGAATCAATTACAAATATTCGTCCATGACAACGGTCGTGTATTAACGACTAATTAAGCATCGTAAGGCAACCTACGAAGCTATCGGAGCAATGGAAACAAATGTGGTTATGGGAATATTACGATGTAGCCATGTAAAGAGCATACAACATTATCCAAAGTTTAGAAGCACTACAGGTTAGTCAGAAAATGGATTACATGGAAGTGTAAAAGGTCAATAAGGCCAGCAACAGTTGGAGGTGCCAAATGTTCAAATAAACAAAGTTATCGTTGCATGAACGCTTGGTATTAGTGGGTAAGTGGTGGTTCAGATACTGAAACGGTTAGTGAATTTTCTTTATATGCCAGATGATGGCCGAGATCACATAAAGAATTTTGTGTAATATGTGAGTTACTCATTATAGCCATTGGTGTACCAGTAATTATTGCATGCTAGTAATTAAAAGGCTGCCTAACAGTTACCTGTTAAACAGCACATGGATATTGTAAATATAAAACAAAAAACAGGAAAAAGTCAACAAATTTTTAGATGTTTTTGTATGGTTGCTCTTGTTAAGCAGTTTGCAAATGGTTGGTTTTAGATCATCATTTTTTAATTATTAAATAGATTTGTTCGAAGAAATGATTTTGGTTTTTGGGAAGGGTTAACCCTTCCCATTGTCGCAAAGTTTTGGTTGTAATCTTCGAACTGTGAAACAAGGAAGCATTCAAGTGATTCTTCATTTGGAAATTGCTCTTTAGATGAGGTTGGATCAGCATTTTCACAAAATAATAACAGTCCGGTCATTTTAATTTACCAATTTTCTATTTAAATTCTATTTAATTCATTTATTACTATCATATTAAAATTGAAAATATTGAAAGTAAGACAGAAGCTATTTTATCTACAAAGGAGAAGATTCAAGAACAAAGAGACAGGAATCTCTCGTATAGTCGGGGATCATGTTGTTTTTTTTCATGTTTACTTATTGGTTTTTATATGATAATTTGGGTGATGAAAAAATGAAGTGGATTCATGTTTTAGGTATAATTGTTTTAACAGCTTCGCTGAGTATAGGTGGTACTTATTTAATGATGAAGAAGAACTATGAAAACGAAAAATCTAAAAGTACTGAGAGCGAATTGGATAGCGGTCAATCAATTTCGAAAGATAATAAGAAGAAAGAGTTTGTATCGACAGTTGATACGACTATTGGTTGGAAAAATCAACATATTCCAAAATGATTGATGAATGGAAAAGTGGAAATGAACCCTTTATTGATAATCTAATGCAAGAAATTATTCAAGAAATGGCGCATCAAAAGATTATTGCTGATGAAAAAGAAAGTTCAATTATGATAACGCCCGAAAGAATCGACACTTTGATACAGATGGTAGAAGAAAATAAAGATAAATACGAGCATGATGATAAATATTTAGAAATATTAAAGTGTTGGAAAATGGGTGATTTTTCAACAGTTGACGATGACCACAACGTTATGATGCGTGTTCAAGGGTCAAAAGATCTTGGCGCGGCGATAGGTGTTGCTTCAAAGGAACAAGAGATAGATTATATATTTCAAGTTTTCAGTAAAGAGGTAGAAGAAGTTTTAGGTAGTTCAACGGAAAAATAAATTTTAATTAATAAATTGCGGAAAAAACGAATCCAATAGGCAATCTTTTCATTCGTTTTTGAGTATAACAAAGAAGCTGGCGAATACGTTAGCTTCTTTTTTGGTCTAAAATCGTGCAAAATAAGATGAATGATTTATAATTCTAAAGATAAACCGCTGAATACATTGGAAAATCCTTAAGTTAGATTTTTATCGAACGTTATTATTAATTATCAATCTTTTATATAATGAATGGACTTTGTTCTAAAGTATTTTATTTGAAATCAACACTAAGTAGCAATGCCATAAATAAAAACCGCAGAATCATCAGTAATTTAATAAAAGTGCTTTATTGAACAATCTGTGGAAAGTAACTATAAAAGGGTCACCAGGCTGGGGGCGACCCTTAAATCGGAAATGTTAATACTCTCTATTCATGAAAGTAGCGCTGATAATTATTAAAAGTATAAATAGAACAACAATTAAGGCAAATGTTGAACCATTACCATATCCGCCACCATAGTAACATCCATTATTTATACCACCAACGTTTCCGTAGTATCCCATAAAATATCCCTCCTTTCTACAATCTATAATATGTAAGCTGTTGAGAAGGAGTGGGGTGTTAAACCATTCAGCTAAAGGCATTAAAAAATATATTTTTGTGGGATAAGACAATAAAAAAGGGTCACTTGGGATAGGAGTGACCCTTAGTAACAAGACTTCGGAGGTGTAAGGCTAAATTAGCTTTACATTACTATTAATATGTCGTGATTGCTTTGTTTGTATAGTTCATAGCCTGAGAAATAGGTATAAAAATAAAATGCTGTAGCGTCGTCACACACTACAGCTCAGAATTGGTTTAAGACCTTCTTATAAGGTTTATTTGTATGAGCATTATAGGATGATTGAATCTATTGAGGAAGCAAGACAGCAGAAAGTGAAAGTAGATAATAACAGCTACGTTGGGGCTAAAACGGCTATATATGGCATTGAAGCAACACTTCCAAAGAATGCAAGTAATCTGGTATTTATTGAGGTGCCACAGTCTGCTTAATAGGAATACATACTAGTAATTGGTAAGCTATGAAGCTTTCCAGTACAACGATATTTAGAGTCAGAAACAAATTTTGATGGTGAAGTAGTCGAAAGGCTGCTTTTTTTGTTTTTCAAAAAGATAATTCAACTAACGATGAAGTTTTGTTGAAGTAGAAGGAATTTGTTGGAAGTATAAAGAAGTAATAAAGAAAAGTAAATTATTTGTAGGAGGGGATAAATTGAATGTTATAGACAAAATGGAGAAGTTTGATTTTGCAATATTGGAAATGAATGATGAACAAAAAGAGTTCGTCTCTGCTTTAAAGTTAATTACAGAAGGAAAAGAATGTTTGGCTGCAGAAATTTTAAAGGATCTGTATTGTGAGTCTCATGATCTCTCATTACGAAGTAGCTGTGCCAAGATTTTATTTGAGCTTTATTTTTCTAAATCCGAATGGAAACAATTAGAGATGCTCGGCCTTCTTGATGATCAAAGCATTGATCAAAGCAATCGTAACAACATTCGCCTTCTTAAACGATCAAATATGTATTCCAATGAAACTAAGCATCTCTGGCTCTCCAACGATTGATGTAATGATTAATGGAAGTAAGAAAAGCTTTTGGTTAGATACTGGAGCAGGGATGACGGTCATCTCAAATGCTTTAGTAAGTGACTGTAATATTAACATTGTGAAAGATGAAGAATTTGAGGTTGGAAATTCAACAAACCAAAATTTCAGTACCGATTTGGCCATCATCGATTCAATTGTCATACAGGGTCTGACGATTCTTAAGCAGCCTATATTGGTGTTAGCGAATGATTTATAAAGGATTCAAAATCCTAAAATGGAAGAAATAATGCAGGTAGACGGTATCATTGGATGGGATATCATACAACATATTTTTCTGGAAATCGACTATGGACGAAAACAGGTCGTAATTCAGAAACCGCAACGAAAAAATAGTGTGGATAACAACCTTTTCTTCTGTGGGTATCCGATTTTGAAAGTGAAAGGTCAGAATCAAGTTCCATTGTATTTCGGTTTAGACACGGGTGCGAATAAGACCCATTTTGGACAACCACTTCTATCGAAAATCGGGGATCTTAAAATAACGAAAAGAATGATACATTCTGGAGGCTTCGGTGATGTAAAAGAGAGAAAATTAGACAGCATAGAAAGTTTAATTGTTAATCTGAATGCGAATCAATCGATCAGCTTACACAACGTGAGAGAGATGTTGACAGATCTTGCTACTTTTTCAAGCTAGATGGTGTTTTTGGTAGTGATATTGCTAAGGATGGGCTTATGGTGATTGATTATACGAATAGAAAATTTGAGCTTGTGTTTAACTAATGATGCTTTCAAGAGTCAAGCAATTATTACAACCTCTTATGTATTTAATCATTGTATAAGGTTTTAATATCATAAATTTATTGGAGGTAATAGTTCATGCCCTTATTCAAATACGGAGTGCTAAAAGGTAAAGTTGTTGACGTGAGACCTGTGGATTCATATGACAAGACTCCTCATTACGAAGTGCATATTCGAGCAACAAAGAAGGATAAAAGTGAGGAGAATTATAGGATTGCGATTAATGTTGCCTCTAAGGTAAAGCCTTCAGAAGTCCTATATTTTGTTAGTGAAGATTTCAATTCGAATCAAATAACAATTATTCCAAATTACGAAGAAGGATTTACTGAGGTTACTAGTGAAAATCGCGAAATTGCATTAGATTATATTCGTGGTGGCTTATTTGATCCCAAAAAAATGATTCCTCTTCCTGCAACAAAAAATGGGCCAGACAATGACTTAAATGAGAAAGTTAATAAATATATGCAAGAGGCAATGACTAAAAAAGCAATAGTATATGCTTACGGAGAAAAATTTAAAAATGAAGACGCAAGAGATAAATATTTCGGTTTTTCTCCAGGCAGAGGCATACATGATATTCATATGAATCAAGGAAATAGTAGGGATTTTAGAAATGACGACGGGATATGGCAAGATGGTGGTGTACTCATTTATTTTGAGGAAGAAAATAGATGGGTTGGTATATTCCTTGCATTCCAATCGCAGTCTTGGTGTACAGATGACCATGGACATGCAACTAAGCCAGTTAGTGAATGTAACCATATAAATAACAAATCAGCGGGGAGGTTGTTCCAACAATTATAATTTCTTTAATAGGAGTGAGTAAAGTTGGAAGTAAAACAACAAAAGAAGGGGAAATTAGGTAAAACGATTCAAGTGCGTTTAGTTTCAGATTTAACAAAATCACAGGAATACTATTGAGATATTCTTGGATGTAAAATTGATGACTGGGGGACACGCAGAGCGAGATGAGATGACTATTATTCTTCAGCAGTCGGACTCACCAGAGGATGTACGACCAAATGCAACATCAAAAAAGCGTTCAGATTATCCTACCGTTTGGGAAGGTCCTGAATTCGGATGGGACACATATATTCACGTTAGCTGGGATGTCTTGGACACTTTGGGTGAGGAAGTTCGTGAAAATGGTGGGGAAATTGAGGTGGAGCCTTTTACAGGTACACATGGTAACTGGGAGTATAAAGATACCTGTATAAAAGATCCAGATGGATATAACATCGTATTAGGCTCAATGCGAGAAATATAGAAATATCAAAGTATTTAATGGCTTATATTTTCCATTTCGTAGGAGTTTGTTATTTTATTCGTTGCCAATAGTTCGATTAGATTAAATTTACTTGTCTGTGAACAATTGTACTTAAACTATAGGGTAACTTTAGTTGAAGTACATGAGGAAAAAACGAAAGAATATGCGACATAGAAAAAGAGGCTGGGACAAAAGTATTTTAGCTAAAGTAAAACCCGAACAAATTTGCAAGACACTCATACGGTGTTTTGCCATTGTTGGGGTTTTCTAAATATAGTGCTTAATTTATTTGAAAGTAATTCGGCTTTCGCAAAGAGCTAAATAGTTATGTCCCAGCCTCGTTCCATAGCTTTTAATTTTGCTTTATGTTTAGCTTTTGGAATCGAGTGATACTGCTCGTATCGACACATTCTACGGTATTACAAACTTTATCTCTCGCAAGCAATACCATCTTTGTCGCGATCTTTCGAAGCATTTGCTTTATATAGTTCAGCTGATACAAAAGGTTTGTATTTTGTCTTTCCACCTTTGTTTTTCACATTGGCATCCTTAGCAACGCCACCTTTGTAGTCTTTATTTAACTCTGCGCAATTTTTGTATGTTTTCGCTGCTGCCTCTATTGGTGTCGGGATGCTCATTGTTCCACCGATTAATAATGCACCTGCGATAATTGAAGTAGCTAATTTTTTCATAAATGTTCCTCCTAGAATTATTTTTATCGTTTTATAATGAAATACATAATAACAATAGTAATTTAAGTAGATTTTTCTTTATTATTGTTAATTGATGTAAAACAATAGGTTTAACGACCTTGAGTAAATATTACTATTTTGTTTGTGAAAAAACAATATCCATTATTGTTTTTTATTTACAATGATGGTTGTTGTGAAATACATAATTATGTTTCTTTTAAATTGTTTGAAAATTAATTGATAAAATGTATAATTATTTAAAGCAAGGTAATAAATTCCTTATAAATTGTTTTGGTGTCGTTAGATTCCAAATAAATAAAAAATTATCATTCGCGGTTAAACAAGTAGGAGATGTTCAATCTTCATAAGAATCTTCCACCTCTATGTATATTACCTCTACTTGAAATTCTAAACTAGAAAACAATACTATTATCCTTTTTTTGCCAAAACATTCTATGCAGTATCTTCATTTTGCTTGTAGATAATTCTTTCAAAACAATCTAGGAATGCGGAAGGAGATATGTTATGGAAAAGAACTCAAATCTATGGAAAATTGTATTTGTAGCTAGTTTTAAGCAATGAAAACATAGGTAGAGTTATTACTTTTAGGTCAACAAAATTAAATCCCAGGATCTCAATTGATTTTGAGCCTGTTTTTTTTATTGGTAAAATAAAACCAGCTCATTTTTACCATAATCGGAATATTAATCTAAAAAATATAAGCAGTATTAAAATAAATTGTTATCAGTTAAAAAAAGCAAACAAAAAGCATAACGACATGATTAAACGAAAATAGAGCGATTATAATATCGCTCTAAAAAACTCATAAAATCCCATGTCCATCGGAATAGCCCAAATTAAGAATCCAAGAAGGGCAATCGGGCCAAGTAATAAATTATAAACTTTAGTTGGTAATATTTTTCCGAATAAGGTTTTGTAAATTGCTACACAAACCACCATTACAACAGGTAGTAATAACATAGGTGGAATGAAATAAAGCAGACTTCCACCAAGGGATAAACCTGAAAATATGTCCATTGAGTTACCTCGGTATGTATTTTTTGTAAATGATAACATAAAAAAGCCGCAGCGTCGTCACTCGCTGCAGCTAAGAATTGGTTTATGCCCTTTAGGTTTCTCAAAAGTATAATATCACAGGTAGGAGGGCAAACCTATGTTAAAAGAGCAAACGGCAGTTACTAAAAAGAATTTGTTACAGTGGATTGAGAATTATCGATGGATGGTTGAAACGATTGAGGAAGCAAGACAGCTGCGAAAGTTGATAACAGCAGTTACATTGGGGATAAAACAGCTATCTATGGTATTGAAGCGACATTACCAAAAGCATCTGGAGGTACAAGTGATCCAGTATTTACAGAGGTGCAAAGTCGTGTATATTCACTAAATTATCGTATTAAGGAATACGAGCAAAAGATTGCAGAGGTTCAAAAACGTATTCCGTTAGTGCATGGAGACAGGGAAATCGAAGTGCTTCACAGATTACTTAATGGAAATAGTAAGCGAGCGATTGGCAAGCACGTGAAACTATCAAGTACTACAATTCTCAGAGTAAGAAATAGTATTTTGAGACAGGTGACGAAGTAGTCGGAAGGCTTCTTCATTTTTAGTGACCAAGGAAATTTATAGGCAATTGTAGAATATTTCTATGTACAAAAATTTGATAGGAGTGACTACAATTGCGTTTTGAAAATGATGAAATATATCCTTTTTGCACATTTATTAGTAGAACGGTGGAAGTTGGTGGGCTTACTAAATCGCAGCTTATCCAGAAATTGCAACAATACTCTATCTTGATGAATGAGTATGGAGAGAGGCTATTTGCAGACGATAAATTTATGACTTCTGTACAGCATACAGACCGTTGAACTAACTGTTGAAGACCTTGGTTTTCTTGAAGGAGCTAATATGACTCAAATCTATAAAAGAGCTGGGGAACTTGGTTTGGAGTTGTGCCCGCTTGAGTTAGGACCTCACCTAAGATTGGAGTACCTGGATCAGCTTGAAGGTTATTCAGGCAATCCTTTACAGCAACAACAAGCTCCTTCAGGTTCCATCACAATAGCATCGGAGATACTAACTGAAGATGATGAATTTCCGAAAGGCTTTTACCTTAGACAAATTAATGGTGTTTTGTGGCTTCGTGGATAAGAACAAATGTAACAGATGTAACAAAAGGAACAAATGTAAAACATGTAGCATGTTTTGAGATAGAAAAAATATGTTTCGATGTTCTAATGCAGCCTTTGTGTATTTCAATGATATGGGTATGCATAAAATGACCATTTTAAATGGAAACTTTATTAAAGTAGGAGATTCTTATAATAACGATAAAAGACGCTGAAACAAATGAAATTTTAGCTTATGAAGTATCTTCTACGTTGAGTATAGAAATTGCGCTCAACACGTTACATAAATTGAAGAAGCATCGCCATTTAAGGGAAGATGCTTTTATCCATTCGGATCAAGGTTTCCACTATACGAATCCAAAATTCCAAGGCTTAGTAAAGAAAATTGGCTTGGGGCAGTCCATGTCACGTCGAGGGAATTGTTGGGATAATGCGCCACAAGAATCATTCTTTGGACATTTTAAAGATGAAACAACAATTAGAGCATGTGAAACGTTAGAAGAAGTAAAGAAAGAAATTAAGAGTTATATGATTTACTACAATCATTATCGAGGGCAATGGAATTTAAATAAGCTGCCGCCTGCAAAATACAGACAGCAGCTTCAGAAAGTTGCCTAACCTTTTTTTAAATGTTCTTTACAAAGGGTACATATTACAATTTGAGTGACCTATTTTTTATTTACTGGTACAACTACAGTTACTTTTTCTCCAATATATCTGTTATCTTTTGAAGCACTATCAAAAACAAATTTTAATTCTTTGACACCTACTAAACCTTCTTTTCCTAAATCAAAAATAACTTCACCTTTTTGTATTACCTTACCAATAAATTCCGACTCGAAATGAGAAATTTCAACAATTGAATTGATTTGACGTTTTGTATCAGTAGTCATTTTCGCTGAATTTGGATGAAAACTTAAAGTATCATCAGATAAATTTTCTCCTGTTATAGATAGAATAAGTACATTTGTTTCGGCATCTGTTTCAATCATTTTTGGATCACGCGCAACCAGTTTAGCTGTTTTCATTCCATCAATTGAAAATTCAACATCAGCACTTTTATACTTGTCATTTGGTACATCATATAAATCAGTGATTGTATATGTACCTGCAAAATCATTTTTCACTACATCACCAACATTCGCTTCTGTTAAATTATCTGCTTTATTGGCTTTACTTTCTTCTTTTATTTTAATGTCAGTAGAACCTGTTACAGCTTTTTCTAGTGAAGCCGCATACTTAGCAAATTCATTATCTTCCATATCACCATTCATTTGTAATAAAAATTTTCCACTTTGATGAGTGTGAGAATAAAACATAGAACTTGAATTTCCTAATTCATCATAATAACTCTTTGCTTTAGATTTTCTTCATTATCGAATAAAAATATTCGACCACCTGAATCATCACCAAGAGAAGGGATTAAAATTCTTTTACCTTCTTTTCGGATATTTCCAAATTCATCATTTGGTAAGTCTGAAACTTCTCCTAGTTCTAAACCATCATCTTTAAAATGTTTAATTACATCAGCTGTTGTTTTAGCTAGAACTTTTTGATGTTCTTCAGTATTAACACCATTTTCTTTTGGTTTATCGTCCTTTGATGAATCACTTCCACATCCAGCTAATCCTAAACTTAATACTAATGCTGTACTAAAAATTAATTTATTCTTCATCTATAAAATCCTCCCTCTATATTTCCATTCTAGGAAATATAGAGGTAAAAGTACATGTAAAAAACAGACAAATGTGATTAGTTATCTTATTCTCCAATTAGACCCGCCTGTATTATTCCCATTGATTCTTTGCTAAAATACGAAAGTTTGTCTCAAAATAAAAAGCAACCAAAGCAACAAAAAAGCAACCAAAATTCTCCGCCAATAGACTAATATGAGTATGGCCGAGGATGTAGGTACGGAATTGTTTATTGATGTTGGTGAGGGCACCGAGGCGCTGGACTGTTTGGTTGAGCATCTTGACGGTAGGGGGGATGCCCTCTTTGTCACCAAATACAAAGTCGGATTTGATCCATTTGCGATCCTCACGCCATTGGTAGAGCTGCTTCAATTTCTCCACGACAATATCATCAATATCGACGGATCGGACACTGCCGAAAGTTTTGGGTGGTGTGAGTTCGAAGTCGCCCCGGATGCTTTTTTTCGCATAGACAGTTTTGTTGATGTTAATGATTTTTTTGTTTAAATCAACGTCCTCCAACTTCAAGGCAATTGTTTCACCTGGGCGCATGCCTGTGAAGGCGATTGTGTAAATGAGGGTGCGGTACATTATGTTGCGGTGCTTGTCCACGTAACTTAAAAATTCCTTCAATTCGTTAGTTTCTAAATAGAGTTTCGCGGTTTCTTCATTACTAACATCCTCTAACGTCAGCTTTTTCTTCGGTATAAATGAAGCTTCAACTGGGTTCATCTCAATCAAGCCAATTTCCTTTGCATAGGCAAACATCATCTTCGCTGCATTGTGTGTGCCACGCAGCGTGTAAAAGGCTGTGCTATTTTCAAATAGGTGATTGAGGGTGCCTTGTATTTTCTGTGTCATTATTTATAGCTTATGGTGGTGTAGGGTATGCAGTATCGATTGAAAATGAAGGGCCAGAACTAGTTCAACTTAATACTGAAGAGAATAATTTAGTTTCTAATAGTGAAATAGTAGAGCATAATTATTTTATAGAAGGCGACTCTAAATACGTTGAATCTAGTTTAAATACAGAAGAAATTACTATTATTAGTATGTTAGAGTTTAATGAAGATACAGATACTATAACAGTAAGTGCCAATTTAGATTATAAATATGGTAATTCTATTGATAAAAAATTCGATGTTACGCTTTTATCAATTACTGATGAAGATAATTTTAAAGCCAGCTTTATTGACCATGAAACTGGAGAAGAATATCTGTATGATAGTGCAGAGTTACAGGAATCTGTTTGGCCAGTAGTTGGTGTTATCGTTGGGTTTATAGCAAAGCAAGGTCTTAAACAAGCTTTGAAAAAATGGGGAAAAAGTGTTGTTGCTTCTATGATTCGCTCAGTCCCAGCTGTAGCAAAAGAAGCAGCTAAAGATTTAGGGTATTCTTTAGTTGAAAACCAATATTCACATGGAGCTAAAATATTTTATAATAAAAAAGGAAAACCTAAATATATTTCAATAGATCAAGATGGTCATAATGGAGGAGTATGGAAAGGCGCCGACTCTATAAAAAATTTAGGTTCAAAGAAAACACGTTCAGGAACCTATGATGCCGAATTAAATAGAATAGGAGATTGATACACTTTGGTAAAATTAAAAGACTTTAATATTGATTTTGACTGTACTCAAGTGACACCTTTTTTCCAAGTCCATGAAGACAATCGGATACGATTTGATATTGAGAAGCTAAGTAGTGTTAACCTACAATTAATTATTAATCAAATATTTAATGGGAATAAAGATATTAATGCTATCTTTGTTTCTGAATATATTTTCAATAAAAAACGTAAGTCAGCCAAAACAAAGATTGGTCAAATTATTCATTTGAAAAATTGGAAAGAGGATGTAGTATTAGAAGGCGATACAAATGATGGAGTAATTTATGCTTCTATAAAAAACTTAGATCCTTTAGATGTATATAATTACTGTTTTAATGTTAAAAAAGGATTAACAGGAGCATATATTTCATTCTATTCCAATGAATATTTATTATATGTAAGTAGTGATGTTATTGATATTATTTCAAATGATTACACTAATATTAATAAGCTAAAAGGTAACTATAAAAACCTTTATGATACGTATTATGAGATCTCTAATGAATAATTAAAACATTTGTTAATTTACTAATTAATTAAAGCAGTATTGTACTTAGGGGCTTTCCTTGAAAAAGGGGGAGCCCTTTTGTTATGTAGCTAAAGGGGCAGCATTCTTGAATGAGTAGTTGTAAAAGGTGTGGCCGTAAATTACGGTCACAAAAATCAATTAATAATGGTATGGGGCGTCAATGTAAGAAGAAGGCCACGAAAGAAGCAGAAAATGCAGAATTTTTAAAGATTCAAATGACAATTTTTGACCCTGAATTTTCGTGTGGAGGTGTTATCGATGCAAGGACGATGCATACATGCACTTGAAAAATCGAACCTTGTTGAAGGTGAAATATATTTTTTGTACCCTCATAGCGGTTTAGCTTATGACGTTAGTAGATTTCCCCACTCTGGTTCTCATTTTGGAACGTATCAAAAAAGTCGGTTTGAGATCATAACTGAAGAATGGCAGCAGATGGACTTGTTTAATCTATAAGAACTCAACAAATACATGTTGTTGGTAGAACCGCATTGTAAAAACTTTTAATCAGCAACCATCAAATAGTACTTAGGAGGTTTGAAAATGAACTAATAGGCAACTCCTGAGCATTGGGATCGTAAGGGCTACTTGAAAGAAATTGTGCAGTAGAGATAAGTGCATTATCCATTATTCTTACAATGCAAAAAAAACAACCGTCATTTTATACGGTTGTTAAGAATTGCTATTTACTTACTTTAATAATAGTACCTTGGTTGATTTTCAATAAGTCTTGAACATTTATTTTAACTAATGAGTTTTCGGAACCACCACCAGTATATATGTAATCCATATTTGTCACTTTCGGATCAACTAAAAAATTTGCTTGAAAACCAAAAGAAGGAACTCCACCTGGTGGGAAACCTGTACGTTCAATAATTTCATTTCCATTAGCAAGTCTTGGCTTTTCTATTTTTAATGATTTTGCAACACGAGTTGTACTAGCTCTATTGTTTCCTTTCACAATAGCTACTATTAATTCATTATTAGAGTCAATCATGCAAATATTTTTTACAAAATCGTCTTCCGAACCATTAACTGCTTCAGCAGCCTCTTTTACAGAGTGGCAAGATTGATTAAATACAAAGTGCTCAGCTTTTACATTGTTAGAGTTTAAAAATTCTTTAACTATAGTTTCATATGAATTCATAAAGGCCTCCTTTTAATAATCTTATTTGTGTAAATATTAGCACAATAATGCGAGTTTTAATACCATTCTACTGAACAATATGAGGAAAGTAACTATAAAATATAAAAAGGGTCACCAGGCTGGGTGGGCGACCCTTAAATCGGAAATGTTAATATCCAGTATTCAAGAAAGTAGCGCCGACAATAATTAGAAGTATAAATAGCACAACAATTAAGGCAAATGCAGAACCATTACCATATCCGCCACCGGAGTAGCCGCAGTTATTAATGCCACCAACATTTCCACCATAGTATCCCATAAAACACACCTCCTTTCTACAATATATAATATGTTAGCTGTAGAGAAGGAATGGGGTGTTAAACTATTCAGCTATAGGCATTAAAAAATATATTTTTGTGAGATAAGAAAATAAAAAAGAGGGTCACTTGGGATAGGAGTGACCCTTAGTAAAAAGTTTCGGAGGTGTAAGGCTAAATTAGCTTTACCTTACTATTATTATGATGTGATAGCTGTATTTGTATAGTGAATTGCCTGTGAAATAGATTTAAAAATAAAAAAGCCGTAGCGTCGTCACACGCTACAGTAAACTAATGAACAATATAAGGAAAGAAACTATTAAAAGGGTCACCGAGCTCCCTGTTGAGGGAGGCCGTGACGGTCAACTAACGCCACAACTTAATAAGTGCATGCGATACACTCAGTATTAATTTGTGCAAATTGAAGTTACCTATACATTAAAAAAGCTGTAGCGCGTCACAAGCTACAGTAAACTAATGAACAATATGAAGAAAATGCGAAGTAAGGGAGCTACTAAAATGAGAAACGTAATTTTTGATGTAACACAAGAAACAGTTCAAAAGATGGCAGGACAGATTACAAAAATAATCCTGATAGCATTTTAGTTTTTGCGCCATGGTCTGGTAATTGCTCTGTACATGCGCCAAGTAAAAATGACCACTTGAAAGAAAATGTGCAGCAGCATTAAAAAAAGCGTTGTTATAAAGCAACGCTAAATTCAATCAATAAGGAAAGTGCACAGAAGGATGATGTTTGTGTACTGTACGTTTTTAACTGTCTACCCATACTTCTACCTTATAATCGATACCTACATCTTTAAGAGATTTCTCAAAGTATTTTTTTACTTTTTCTTTGTGTTGTTCATTATCCATACGAATTGTTAGTACTTTTTCTTGTCCACTCCCGCCTACTGCATGGACACCATATTGTTCAAAAGCATATGAAACAGTTTTCGATTCAATAAATTCATCCATTTGGGATTGAAGTTCATTAGCAGTAATATATATATCATCCTTTTTAATAAAGTAAGACATTCCACCGACAAGTAAAACTGCTGATATTAAAAGTATTCCTATAACTTTTTTCATCTCAAGCCCCTTTTAATTTTGTCCTATATCAATGTTTTTTCAAAAATATAACATTTATAGTTTCATTATACACATGTAATGTCGGGAGTGAAATAAAACTAACATTTCGATCATTGAAGGATATCTTAGTATGATTGCGGACGTATGTGTTTTGTATTAGTGAAAGGTCAAAAATATGAAAGTATTAAGTATTCAAGGGGCAAGTTTAAGGATACAGCTCTTATTATGATGTGAGTGAAGGTTAAGTTCAGGTGAATAAGAAATTATTTACTGTACAATATGAGCAAATTACGCATTGGAGTAGATGAAAAGTTAGGTTAGAGCAACAGAAAATAGGGAGTAACTAAAAAAGCGACGCACTCCCTCCAAGAAGAAACGTCGCAAATAGCCGAAAGAAGGAGGGAAAGCCCACCATTTTTCATTAAATATTCTAATGCATCTGATAACCAAAGTAAATAAGAAAAGCCGCAGCGTTTGTAAACGCTACAGCAGATTAAAGGTTTCCCCTTTATGCGTGTTCAATATTATTATACCATAATTGGGATATTAATACAATGTAAAATATTTCGCCATTATTTACCCTGTTAATAAAAAAGCCGTAGCGTCGTCACACGCTACAGCCCAGAATTGGTTTATGCCCTTTTAAGGCTTGTCAGATAACAGTAGTATATCATAAACAACTTAGGGGGCAATCCTAATGGGCAAACAAGGGCAAAAAGAATTAAATCGTTATCAGTTGGACAAGGCAATCAAGAAGTATCATGACAACATGTGTAAGTATATGAGAATGAAGGATGCATTAGATTCTTTGACTGTTGCTGGATCTACAGCTGCATATGGAATTGAAGCGACTATGCCGAAAGCTGTCGGAGGTAACAGTGATCCAGTGCATGCACATGTTCAAATTAGAGCTTCACGTGAGGTACGAATCAACAAAATCAAAAATGAATTGATTGTGGTGCAAAATCTAATCGACAAGGTTTATGGTGATATTGAGCAAGAGGTGCTTTACTGGTTGTTAGAAGTCATGCCTTTCCGATGGATTGGAGCAAAGCTTAACATGAGCCATACAAGCGTACAGCGCATACGTGAGCGTATTTTAGACATGATGTTGAAGTGATCTTCGGAGTTTTTTTATTGGCACATCTAACCAACAAAGGAGTGGTTAAATAAAGATTAATTGGATTAAATTAATTTTGTACTTGAATCTCCAGTAGCGTCACCTTTTATGATGAATTTAGTTACTTAATTAAAAGGTAACAACTAAATAATTTACGCTATTGGAGGCACAGTATTATGAAAAAAGAGAGTCTATTAAATAGGGGATTGGCAAGTTTAATGCATTTGTTCTCGCTATTACTAACTTTTGTTTTACCTATATTAGTATACTTGATATCAAAGAATAGAAATAAATATTTTTCCGACCATGCAAAAGAAGGAATGAACCTTCATTTTACTTTCTTCCCAGTTTTTTTGTTACTAACTTTTATTTCTAAAAAATGGAGCGCGGCTGCCGTTCTTTCTTTTGCACTTATTATACTTGAAACAATATTGATTATAATTGCAGCAATTTATACTTTAAAAGGAAAAAAGTTTTCTTACCCAGTTATACGTTACTTTAAAGTCTGAAAAATCAAGGGTTTTTAAGTTTCAATATAGGAACAAGAGGAGTGGGTAATTTGTCTGGAAAAGGTATATTTACTATTGGAGCACTTGTGCAAAAGTCTGGTGTTAGCATTAGAACACTAAGATATTATGACAGTATAGGCCTACTTAAGCCAAGTGATTATACAGAGGGTGGACATAGACTATATTCAAAAGAGGATTTAACTATTCTACAAAACATTAAATCCTTGCAGTTTCTTGGATTATCCCTAAAAGATATTAAAATCATGCTTCAAAAAAACACCGTTAAAGGCGAGACAATATTAAAATCTTTAAAATACCAAAAGCAGTTATTTGAAGCAAAAAAACTTGAGATTATTAATATTTTATCAGATTTAAACCATCTTATTGAAACAATAGAAGATGAGGAAATCATAAATATTGAAATATTTTGTGCTATGCTTCAAAAATTAATGTTTGAAGAAGATACAGAAAAATGGTTTAAAGAGCACTTTTCTAAAGATATAACTGATGAATTATTTAATATAAATAAATCCGAAGAAATCGATTTAGATAAAAAATGGACTAAAGTTTTATCTGAAATCAAACATTTAACGTTTACTGATGCTATACCGTCTTCGAAAGAAACACAAGAAACTATTGAAACACTTCTACTGCTTATGGATGAAACCTTGAAAGGAAATTTGGATTTGGTTGAAGAAAAGCTACCATCCACAGAATCATTTTCATTTCCAAATCCTTTTACAGAAAAGGAACAAGAATTTTTAAAAGAAGCTATGGAGTTTTATAAAAATAATTCAAACTAATTTAATTATCGTCTAGTGAGACAACATAATGTCTGATACAAATGTGCCAAGTGTTTCAGATGTTCCAAAGCTTCTATTTTCTGCATACGGTAATGTAAACTTGGAGGTAGGAACGGGCTGTAAAGGTTTCCTACCTTGGTATTTATATTAGAGAAAGACAGACCGACGACCGACCTGCGCTGACAAAACGTTCAGCGAAGAAGCGACAACATGGCCGGCCCCACTTTTATATTAGATTAGGTATTTCTAATATATATAAAGAGCCAAAAACGGAAAAAGGAGTGGTTTTTATGTGAACTTCGTCCACTTTCCATAATTCAGTCAAACTTACTAAAACAAACTTACTGAGCAACAAGTGCACGGAAATGCACTATAAATAAAACACAACGCTTTACTATAATAACGTGGTGTAGCTTTATCACGGTTTCGCAATGAGCTAGCCCGACAGATAAATATTTTACCGCAAAGGAGAGCCTTACACATAGCTTGGGGTAGCCCATAAATTAAAAGTTTGGGCAGAAGATAGTGTAGTGTTTAGAAGAAATTCGAAATAATTGACTTATTACATATAAAAATGGATAAACTTTTCACCATAGTCGGAAATGGAAATATTTTTATACACAGGGCTTTGACCAACATAGGTATCGGAGAAATAGAAAGATTGTAATAAATCAAGTGACTCCAATCGACTAGAAGCTCCTTGTCGTAAGCTTGGTTCTATTTCATTAATAGTATCTTTTATATGTTCACTGAATTCGCTGTAGCTAAGTAAAATTTGAAACTCTAGTAAAGTAATAGTTGATAAAGTTTCTAGTAGTAGTATACGTTATCATAATTATTAGTAGTAGTAGTGGGACTTTGAACTAATTGCAAAAAAAGTTTTTAAAATAGTTGGGTTTTTTAAAAGAGGACTCTTTTTCAACCTCGTCATTTAATCTTTCTAAAATTGCAATTAAACTTTCTTCATCATGTTTATCAAAAGCACATATCGTAGATTCCAGATTGTTCATTTGCATTGAAAGTTCTTCGTAAAAAGATTCAATTCTTTTAAAACGTTTTTCTTGTTTTGTGGAAAAGTAAGCGGTAGATAATGAACTTCCGATATACGGTACAAGTTGCAGACTAGTCTCAACAGCAATTTGCAACTTATCTTTTGAGGTTAATCTTTCAATCATAAAAAAACTCCTTTCAATTGATATAAGGAAATATTAACATAATAAATAACAAAGGGAATAATACCCAGTGTAAATATGTCTGTATAAGGCGAGGGAGCTAAAATGAGAAATAGTAAAAATCAAATTCTGAAATCGACCGACTATTGTGATTTGCTAAAGCAAGGGAAAGTTGAAGTTGAGTCATCTGTATATGCAATAGAAGAAATATATGTTAAAGAGAAGAAAACCAAAGAAATAAGATTTGCCTATTATAAGAAAAATAGTGATGGAAAAGAGCATTTTGTTCCAAGACCATTAGATTTAGAAGAAAAACATTTAATTCTACTATTGAAAGAAGGCATAAAAGAAGGAATAATTTCAAGAGATAGTCTAAACAATTTGTAATCGGAAAATACTAGTTAAAAGTGAATCTTAAAGGCACTCTCAAACCAGACTTTTCTAAAATGAGGCAACTCTTTAGGCAGTAAAAAAAGAGCAAACGATAAAAAAGTGGAGGCATGGGAACTACTACGAAAACAAGTACAAGATCATGCCAATACCATTAAACTATATGTTAAAGTACCTCTAAATCAGAATCAGTATGATGAGCTTGCTTCTTTCCAGTATAATCTTGGTCGTCACATCCTAAAAAATAGCGCACTATTAAAAAATGATCGTCAATGGGATAAAGCGGGAAACGAGATGTTACTTTATTGCAATGCTGGTGGTATGCTAAACAGATTGCAAAAAGTGCCATTTTAGCAGGGAAAATAAGCTTTACTACATTTCATGGTACAACTTAATAAATGTTTAAGACCAAGAAGCTTAATAGCCGTCTTGGTCAGTTTTTAATTCATGATTAAAATGTTACATAACAATCTTCATCTCTGTCTGGGGCAAAATATTGAAATTCTCTTATCCCGTGTTTTTCTTGTAAATATTCTTTTACTATCTCTACATCTTTACCAAAAGTATGGAATGGGTTACTTTTAAATATTATTAAATATGGAATCTCTTCAGATATAGAAGCATTTAATATTTTTTTATCATCGTAGTGAAAATGGGCTCTCCATCCACTATAACAAATCAAATAAGTTCTATCGTCTCTTAGTCCGCATTTGTCTTCATAAGGAACAATGTTAACATTATCATTTATTGAAAATGATTCCACTTTTCCTTGCTCTTATGTAATAAATTTTTATTACATAGTGCATTTTAATGGGAAGTTTTGATTAAATACATAGTAATTTAAATACAGAGATTCATTCTACGTATACGGAATCATACGTATGGTAGTGTGAGAGGTCAGTAGACTCCTATCATTAATTATGACAAACTCTCCATAACTTCTTGAATAAAAGAGTCTCTATATTCAGAGTCAAAAATATAAACACCTTTTTCATTCGAAATTTGCAGTATTTCTTCAATCTTTGATTTATCATTCTCTTTAAAGGCTTTTTCAACATATTGCAAATCCTTCTTGAAATGTTGAATAAATGTATCCCCTTCTCTTTTAATATCGATAGCAATAAAATCAAAAGATAAAAATGTTTTCGTTGGAATAATAATTGTATCAAAAATATAATTTAGAGCTTTCAAAGGAACATAAGAAATGTCCTCTTTATATTCATATTTCTCGATAATAGGTAAAACTTCATTCACTAGTCTTTGTATTTCTTTAACATCACATACTTGGGTATATTCTAAGTCATTGACATTAATAATATCTTGTATTTTATCATATTGTTTTTGAGCCAACAGTTGTTTAAGATATAGGATTTCTTCTTTGAGTTTTAAGCGTTCTTTTCTAGATACTTTCCTATAATCGATAACTGCATCTTCAAGTTGTTCCCACTCAATCAGTGGGTAAAAATGAGCTTGTAAAAAATACTTAGTTTCATCAAGGTTTTCCATTCAGATAACTCCCTTATTCATTGTATTCTATTAACGGCGCCGTGAAGATAATGTAAAATCCTTCTTCAGAAAATCCTGATTTCTCCAAAATAATATAACTTTTTGTTAGATCTGTATACTTTTGTTTTGTGCGTTGTGAAATGCCATAGCCAATCGGATATTGATGGCTAGAGTCTAATCTAATGCGTCTACGGGAATCACTAGAGTCTTCCCATAACCATTGAGCAATTTCTTCACTATGCATATTCAATATTTCATTGACAATTTCAATAGCCATATCTCTGTTATAAAAGCAAGTAATATCATTAAATGAAATTCTTATATTTTTTTCTAGTTCTTCGTTGGGTAAATCATAGAACATTATTTCTCTATTTGATATCATTCTTTCAACTCCTTTAAAACGTATAAAAACTATGTTAATAAACAATAAACAAAACTTCAAGATTTTGTTTATTTAACCAATGGATATGCTGTTTTCACGATAAAGCCATATTCATTACTAGCATTTTTCTCTAATACTACTAAACCTGTATTAAGTTTGTCAGATTTCACATATGAATTCTTTTTATTATTATATTTAAATCCATACCCTAAAGGGCTATTTGATTTGTGGGTACCGGAAGCATAGTCACGTGTAGTATTACTTTTTAACCAAGAAGCAATCTTATCAGCATCTTTTACTAAAACAGTATTAATAAATTCATTCATTACTTTATTACTTGAAAATTTACTAGCACCTTTTTTGGCTTTGGTTCTAGATCGATTTTGTAATGCTTCATCTGTAATTTCTAGATGCGTTGTTTTTGTGTGTCCGCGATCTTTACCTTCAGATGCGTTAACAAGTTTTCTCGTATCCTCTATATCCATTTTTCGGATTTTTGCAGCAGATGTTTTAACTAAAGCATCCGTTAATTTTTTTGCAGTAGATTTATTTAAACTAAATTTATCTATAATTACATCAGCAAATTTTTTCAACTTGCTAACACTTGGTCCAGGAACTAAGTCAACTAAAGCCAATGCAATATCTGCAACTTTTGATTTAGGATCTACTATTGTCTGATAAACATTATAAATGTCTTTTGCAGTGCCAACTCCAGGGATAAAATCAGTTACAATATCAAAAACAGTTCCTGCAATATCCCAATATTTATTATTTGAAGATTTAGCCGCAAATAGTTGTCTTGACTCTCCTGAAATTTCAACGGTATCTAACGATGCTGTTCTCACACCGTTCATGCTATTGAGATTGTTAAGTGTAAGCATTGTACTACCAATACTAGATGAATCAACACCATAAAAAATTTGATAACCAGTATCTGATCTAATATTAGTTGAATTGTTAGAACTTGAATTAGATGATTCACGGTTAGCAATTTGTGACCTTACTCCATTTTCTAGTGCAGATTTTGATTTAGTTATAACTTGTTTAGGATTGTATTTACTATCTTTAGAGGAATTACTTGTGTTTGAGTTTGATTTTTTTTCTAAGGCAATTTTCCTCATGACTTTTGTGACTTTGTTTGTGTCAATATCATATGTACTAATTTTTTTACTAGGACCGGGAATACTTCGAACCATATACAGAACCACCTATAATTTATTTTTTTACAATTTTATTACAAAAAATAGTATATGTTACCAAAGTTGTAATAGCAAATCATTTTTATGTGTGTAAGTTTGTGTTTTAAGTACATTTATTCTCTTTTAGGTGAGGATATCAAGAAATAAGAATATAGAAACTTTTGAGAAAATATGTAATTATATGACAAATAAAAGGGCTTTTGGATATATAATTAGAAATAAATGTTGGGTCTAATGGTGTAAAAGGGTCCGCTGGATTTCGTGACAAAGGGGTTATTATTTAACTTCAAGACATACCAACAATTCAAAAAGAGATACTATATTCGTAAGTAGTATCTCCTTTCGAATTTTTAATCTTCCAACAGCTTCGTAAATTTAACATGCATTTTTTCAGTAGCAACTGCTCGCATCCCAGAAGTAACATGCAAATAAATCTTCGTAGTAGTATCAGAATTTTTATGCCCAACCCGACTCATAATGAAGTTTAAATCCACACCATCCTCTGCCAGTAGACTAATATGTGTATGGCGGAGGATGTAGGTGTGGAACTGTTTGTTGATGTCTGTGATGTTTCCAAGGCATCGGACGGTTTGGTTGAGCATTTTGACGGTAGGAGGTATGCCTTCCTTGTCACCGAATGCAAAATCAGACTCTATCCATTCACGATCTTCACACCATTTGTAGAGTTGTTTCAATTTTTCTACCACAATATCATCAATATCCACGGAGCGGATGCTGCCAAATGTTTTTGGGGGAGTGAGCTCGAAGTCACCTCTAATGCTTTTTTTAGCATACACCGTTTTATTGATATGAATAATCTTCTTCTCCAAATCGACATTTAGGGCAATTGCTTCTCCTGGACGCATACCTGTAAAGGCGATTGTGTAAATCAATGTGCGATACATGATATTACGGCGTTTGTCCACGTAACTTAAAAATTCCTTCAATTCATTTGTTTCTAAATAAAGCTTCGCTGTTTCCTCAGTAATAACATTCTCTAACGTCATTTTTTTCTTCGGTACAAGAGTAGCTTCCACAGGATTCATCTCAATTAATCCAGTTTCTTTTGCATAGGCAAAAATCATTTTGGCAGCATTGTGAGTACCACGCAGCGTATTAAATGCTGTACCATTTTCAAATAGGTGATTGAGAGCACCTATTTGAAAATGGTTGTAATGGCTGTCATTTTCTTTTTGGCTAAGTAACGATTGAGTAGGGCAATGCAGTAGGCACGATGTTCATTAGTCGTTTCCTTATTGCCTTTCATTCTGTAGAGCTTCAACCAATCTTTACTAAACTCATCAAACGTTATTTTTGCATCAACGGTATATGCTTTCTTTAACTCAGCAATTGCGTTTTCCACTCTTTCACGAGCTTTGCTTTTACTTTTACCAATTTAGTTTCTCAACATCCTTCTTATTGCAAAGAGGGAGAGACTTATACCATTGCTGTAAAGAGGGGTTATGTGTAAACGGCTCTTTTAGTGCAGGGTTGTAAGCTGAAATATGCAAATAACCCGCAGCCTCAATCAGCTTCATGTAGTCGTATTTATATGCGTTTGCGATTTGATGTAGCGTTTCTGGTGTTGGCTTTAGGGGCTTACCTGTACGCCAATCAGTTCCTTTTTCTAACATGGACAAATAAGAATACGTAATTTCCATTCGTTTCGCTGCATCACGTAAGCCCTCGTCACCACGAAGCTCCTTCAATAATTCACCTAAGCTCACATCCTTCTCCTCCATTCCATTTGTTTTGAATGCTTATTTATGTGCATGTCTATCTTTTTATGAATATAAAACAGCTGCATCTCACAGGCTATTCCAATTCAGCATAATTGTTTATTGCTTATGTATTGCTCCAATCGTTTTACTGCAAAATCGTATTCGACATTAAATAGTATTTGTACATATTCGACTTTAAGGGCACTTGCATTAGAGTGCTCCAGTTCATCAAGCATGAAGGAAGGTATACAGGCATGATACATGAAGTTGTTTGCCTTATTCTCTTGGTACTCATGGAATAGGGGAGTCATACGCCCTTGGGGATTGATGGGATTAGAACTTTAAAAGAACTGGTTGATAATGCTGAGGGTTATATTCTACAAAATGCCATAATTGAAACTATTTATTTTACATCAAAGAAACAAAATAATAAGCTTCTATTTATAGAAGATGATAATCCTTTTGTTCTAAACCCTGTAATAGATAATGAAATGGCAAATTTTGCAGATGAAAAAATGCATGAGCTTGTCACAGAGAGCCTTACCAACAAAAAACTATTTGGGATAATAATTAAATTTTTCTCTCAGCAAGAAGTAGAAAATTATATATATGATAATAATGCTTTCACAGATTACATTTTTAAGATATTTAGAGAGACGTCCATTAAAATAAATAGAAAAGTCATTAATAATTTTGAGAAATTAATTAATACAGCCAATTTAACAGAAGAAGAATATCAGAAGTATTTATTTAATCATCCAGTGTTAATAGATCCATTGGCTAAAGAAATAATTCCAAAACAACGCCTAGGTTCAGACTATATAACTGATTTTGTAATTAGAAAATTTAATGATGAATATGTATTAGTAGAAATTGAAAAGCCAACTACACCTATTTTCACTAAAGCAAATGATTTTACTTCTCACTTTACACATGCCTTGGGTCAAGTGTTAGACTTCCAAGATTGGGTGGAAAGAAATATCGCATATGCTAATAATCTAATGCCTTCAATAACAGCTCCTAAGGGATTATTAATATTAGGAATGATGTCAGTCCTTACTGAAGAACAAAAAAGGAAAATAAGGAGATTTAATATAAATAATCAAGGAAAAGTTAGAGTCTTAACCTTTGATGAAGTATTAGAAAATGCACGAAAGCTTTATAAAAATTTAATAGAATAAAATTTCAAACTGTAACAGATTTATGTTCTTACATAAGCATAATAATAGGTGTTAAATTAAAAAGTTCATCTAATTTTATTGACATTTAAAATGTTATTCTTATAATAGAATGGAATTATCTTCAAATATAGGTTTAGCCCCTCTAGCTCAGTTGGTAGAGCGCACACCTGATAAGTGTGAGGTCGGTGGTTCGAGTCCATCAAGGTATGCAGTCCATATTGAAAACGAAAGCGAACATTATCCTATTCAATTAATGTGTCGCGTTTTAAAGGTACCTAAAAGTATGTATTATCAGTCTTTCCACAAGAAACCAAGCGTGTACGAAGTTGAAAACAAAAAAATTACAGTACGTATTTGTGCAATTCACAAAGAAAGTGATGGACGATACGGTGCGCCGAAAATACATGTACAGTTACTCAAAGAAGGCGTGAAAGTCAGTATTAAACGCGTACAACGACTCATGAAAAAAGCTGGTATTCGCTCGAACATCACAAAAACGTACCGTCCGACGCCAACGCAGAAACCTGTGGAAGAACGAGAAAATGTACTCGAACAAGATTTCCATACAACGACGGTTAATGAAAAATGGGTAGCTGATATTACATATATTCATACGATCCGCGATGGATGGTGCTACTTGGCGTCGGTTCTTGATTTACATTCGAAGAAAATTGTAGGTTATAAATTCGCACGAAAAATGACAGTAGATTTGGTCGTTGAAGCATTGGATCACGCTGTACAAGCTCAAAATCCAGCCCCAGGATTGATCATCCATACCGATTTAGGTACGCAATATACGAGTGAAACATTTCAAGAAAAACTAAAGAAACATGAAATGATTCCGTCGTTCAGCTCATTAAATTATGACAAATTCTCCATAACTTCTTGAATAAAAGAGTTTCTATATTCAGATTCAAAAATATAAACACCTTTTTCTTGCGAAATTTGAAGTATCTCTTCAATCTTTGATTTATCATTCTCTTTAAAGGCTTGTTCTACATATTCCAAATCTTGCTTGAAATGTTGAATAAATGTATCTCCTTCTCTTTGGATATCGATGGCGAAAAATGGATAAGATAATGATGTTTTTGTTGGAATTATTATAGTTTCAATCATATATTTTAGACTTTCTAATGGAATATAAGAAATTTCTTTTTTTAATTCGAATTTTTCAATAAGAGGTAAAATTTCATTCACAAATCTTTGCATATCCTCAATATCAGTTAATTTTGTACCTTCTAAATCATTGTTCACAATAATTTTTTTTACTGTTTTAAATTGATTTTGATCTAACAAATTTTTTATATATAAAATTTCTTCTTTGAATTTAATTCGTTCCTCTTTACTTATTTTTCGGTGATCAATAACTGCATCTTCTATCAAATCCCAGCCAATACCCTGGAAAAAATGTGCGTCTATAAAATACTTTATTTCTTCTATAACTATCATATTTAGCGACTCCTTTTAGCTAGTATTCAATTAATGGTGCAGTAAAAATTATATAAAATCCTTCGTCGTGCAAACCAGATTTTTCTAAAACGAGATAACTCTTTGTTAAGTCAGTATATTTTTGTTTTCTCTTCTTTGAAATACCATAGCCTATAGGGAATTGGTGAGTATACTCTAATCTCATACGTCTATGTGATTCACTGGAATCTTGCCATATCCATTCTGCGATTTCTTCACTATGCATCATTAAAGTTTCATTTATAGCATTTATTGCTGTATCTCGATTATAAAAACACGTGATATCAGTAAATGAAATTCTTAATTTTCTTTCAAGTTCTTCATCCGTCAATTTACAAAACATTACTTCATTATTTGATATCATTTTTTCTCTCCCTTTAAAACTGATTAAAGAATATGTTAATAAATAAAACATAAAACTTCAACGGTTGTAATTATTTTTTAACTATAGGATAACTGGTTAATACAATAAAACCATATTCATTACTATCATCTTTTCTTAACACTACTTTTCCTGTATTAAGTTTATCAATGTGTTTATATGTTTTCTTTTTTGCATCATATATGTATCCATCCCCTAAAGAGGTAGCTGACTTGTGTTTTCCTGATGCAAAATCTTTTTTATTAGAGCTCTTTAACCAAGAGGCAATTTTATCGGCTTCTTTATCTAATACATTATTTACAAATTCATTCATAACTTTTTGACTACTAAATCTACTTGCACCCTCTTTAGCTTCGGTCTTAGAACGATTTTGTAATTTTTCGTCAGTTATATTAAGATGACGGTCTTTTGTGTGTCCGCGATCTTTACCTTCAGATGCGTTAACAAGTTTTCTCGTATCCTCTATATCCATTTTTCGGATTTTTGCAGCAGATGTTTTAACTAAAGCCAATGCAATATCTGCAACTTTTGATTTAGGATCTACTATTGTCTGATAAACATTATAAATGTCTTTTGCAGTGCCAACTCCAGGGATAAAATCAGTTACAATATCAAAAACAGTTCCTGCAATATCCAAATATTTATTATTTGATGATTTAGCTGCACTGACTACCAATATTAGATGAATCAACACTATAAAAAATTTGATAACCAGTATCTGATCTAATATTAGTTAAATTGTTAGAACTTGAATTAGATTCTCTGTTAGTAATTTGTGACCTTACACCATTTTCAAGTGCAGTTTTTGATTTAGTTATAACTTGTTTAGGATTTTGTTTACTACCTTTAGATGAATTACTTGTGTTTGATTTTGATTTTTTTTCTAAGGCAATTTTCCTCATGACTTTTGTGACTTTGTTTGTGTCAATATCATATGTACTAATTTTTTTACTAGGACCGGGAATACTTCAAACCATATACAGAACCACCTATAATTTATTTTTTACAATTTTATCACAAAAATAGTATATGTTACCAAAGTTGTATTAGCAAATCATTTTTATGTGTGTAAGTTTGTGTTTTAAGTACATTTATTCTCTTTTAGGTGAGGATATCAAGAAATAAGAATATAGAAACTTTTGAGAAAATATGTAATTATATGACAAGTAAAAGCTTTTGGATATATGGTTATAAAAAAAGTGGGGTATAATTGCGTAAAACAGTCTGCAAGATTTCATGACAAAGGGGTTATTTTTGGTTAAAGGGATAGGATATTTAAACCTTGCATAATAATTAGCAGTTAGTCGAAGGTACATTAATTTGAGGAGTGAAATACTTACATCTAAAGTTGGATATATAACTTCCGAAAACGAATTCTTATTATGATGCAAACAATAACAAACGGGATGAATTAAAGATGAACGCAAAAAGGAAACTTCAATCTAAACAAAATTTAACAGGCAGTTAAATGTCTTTAAATCTTGCAAACGCATCTAGCTTAATTGCTAATGGGAAACATCCGTTTAAAGATGTGTCAAAAACTACAGAAGAAAGTAAAGTTATAGTAACTACTATTTCATTAGAAGGGGTTTCTTTTTTATTTTGTTCCGCTTCATTTTAGTCTTAAGAAGAACCACCTCTTCCAAACTAATAGTTATTATATAAGAGCAGCACTGACACTCCAATGAAACCTTCAATTTTCAAAAGTTATTCACTAAAAATAAAAAGCAACCAAAGCAACAAAAAAGCAACCAAAATTCCGATTGCAAGTGAATAACGGTGAAATCGAATCATTATACAATGACGTAAAACCTTGCTATAATAACCTTTGCGAATACATATGAAAGAGGGTAAAAGCATGAACGCTTACGATGAATATATGAAACAGGTAGTGAAACCGATGCGTGAGGAGTTAGTGGGGGCTGGATTTACGGAGCTTACGACGGCTGATGCGGTGAATGAGTTTATGGCGGAGGCGAAGGGAACTTCGTTGGTTGTGATTAACTCGGTTTGTGGTTGTGCGGCTGGGTTGGCGCGTCCGGCTGCTCGTGAGGCAGTGGAGACGGTTAAGCCTGATAATCTTGTGACTGTTTTTGCGGGTCAGGATCCTGAAGCGACTGCTTCGATGCGTAGCTTTTTTGAGGATGTGCCGCCAAGTTCACCATCGATGGCGATTTTAAAGGATGGGGAATTGGCATACTTTATTCCACGTGAACAAATTGAAGGGTTCCCTGTGGAGCAAATCGTTACACATTTAACAGGTGTTTTAGAGCAAACATGCGAGAAGTAAAAACCATTGTTACAACAGCGGGCAGACCAGACGATTTATCGTTGGCGCTCGCTGCTTTTGCGTGTGAACAATTAGATGCTTCGTTTGAGCTAAGAAAAAAGCGTTCTGTTCGGAAGATCTCTCAGGAATTGCATGCGCATGTGATCGTTGCTGGGAAAAATCGTTTTGAATATTATGCTTTTGGTGCAAATGAGCCGTTTTTCTTCCATCCGAATTCAGCAGCGTTTCGCTTAAAGCGTGTAGCTCGTGGGGAAGCGGAGCCGTTTTTAGAAGCGGCACAGCTTGAAAAAGGAGATTCGGTGCTTGATTGTACATTGGGACTTGCTGCGGATGCTATGTTGGCGGCTTTTACAGTTGGAGAAGCGGGCAGAGTCGTTGGACTAGAAGCGAATTCTAATGTGGCCTTTATTGTTGAGCATGGAATGCAATTTTATGATACGACTGAGCTACCGTTAACTGAATGCATGCGCCAAATTGAAGTGGTGCAGGCTGAAGCAGTCAGCTATTTGAAGACTTTGTCGGACAATACTTTTGATGTCGTATATATGGATCCGATGTTTGAAGAGGTTATTGAAGAGGCCAATAATTTTGAAGCATTACGCTTAGCCGGGGAACATTTGACATTAACAGATGAATGGGTCAGTGAGGCGAAGCGAGTGGCGAGAAAACGGGTAGTGTTAAAGGCTCATTTTCGCTCAGAATGGTTTGCCAAATATCATTTTCAACAATTAAAAAGAACAACTGCGAAGTTTCATTATGGTGCTCTGAATGTTGATTGAAGTAAATATTGAGTGTTTTCAAGAGGCTTATTCATTTTGAACTGGCCTCTATTTTTTATCTAAAATTTTAAATATGGTAATATGAAACAGTGTAAGATTGTTACTTTATTGGAGTGTTGTGGGACTTTTGCAATTGCATTAATTCACTTTCTAATATAGTAGAATAATTAAATTAGTAAAAGAAAGATGGGCTAGAAATGTCATTTAAGCAATGAAAATCAAATTTTGAGAGGTATGTGTATGAACCAAATAGAGGAGAAAATCGAGCAGTTTTTGAAAAATCCATCAGCGGAAGAAGAAAGCTTTTGGAATAGCGAAGCATTAGTTTGGGTGGATTGGAAAGATTTTGATGAATCGATCGCGGAATATTTTAACGAATACTTACTTGAAGAAGATAAAATAAATGTTGAACTAGTTGAAAATGATAAGCCAAGGTGTGTTGATATTTTCTTGATAAAAGATGAAGTGAAGAAAGCAATCCCATATGATGAAGAAAGAACGGATAGGGATACAACTTTGAAAGCTGTACAGGACTTTATTGCTCCGAAATATCAAATCCGTTGGTACATGGATTCGCTTGGCGGAGATACGCTGGCTTTTTGTTTGCTACCAACTGAAAAATGGTTGCGGTTAGAGGAAGAATGTGGGAAAGAAAAAGTTACATATTATTTTGCGCCTCTATCACATGACTCGATTATGTTTGAAATGGATATAGACAAAATTTCGGATTTGTTGGAAAAGAGAAAGCAGAATGTTAATTAAGGAAAGGTGATTTTGCACATGACAGCAGATAAAATTCCTCGTTAAGCTCGTGGTCCTCCACGGCCAATTATATACCTCATTTAAATAATTCATTCACAAGGAGAGATAAATATGATTGGTCCGAAAAAAGTAACGAGAGAAGAAAGAATGGAAATTGTTTATTCAATTGCAAACCAAGTTTTAGAAAGATATGGTTCGAAGGTTCAAGCTATCGGAATTTACGGTTCATTAGCACGAAAAACAGATGGACCTTTTTCAGATATAGAAATTAAATGTATTTTAAACACTTTAGATGAAAGTTTTACCTATGAGTGGACAGCAGAGCGTTGGAAGGCAGAGGTGAACTTTGAAAGTGCAGAAGATATTATCGGAGAGGCGGCTACAGTTGACGAAGAATGGCCGTTGACGCATGGACAATTTTTCAACATTCTACCTATTTATGACCCGAGTAATTTTTTCCCGGAACTAAAATCAAAAGCCAGCTCAGTAGATAGCTCAATATTTAAAGAAGCTATCTGTCGAACTTTAGTAGAAGAAATGTACGAGTATATTGGCAAATTGAGAAATATTGAAATGCAAGGTCCTCAAACATTTTTACCGATTTTGGCTATGAAAATTGCTACAGTAGGTGCGATGATTTTGGGATTACACAATAAACAATTTTTTACAACTTCTGTTCAAGTATTACCGGAAGCATTGTCGTTTACAGATAAGCCTGAGGGATTTGACATTCTATGTGAGTTGGTGATGTCTGGTAATCTCTCAGATCCACAGAGAATTATTATTATTTGTGAAAACTATTGGGATTCTTTACTAAAATGGTCTGCTCGACATGGATATAATATTGAATGTTCAACTGTTATACCGTGGTAACTTAAAATAAAATGTTTACTTTTTAAAAACTCTATAGTATAATATGAATCGTGCTATTATAGGTGGCATATTTACGTAATCTGGAATTCTGCTTTTTGTTTTTGTAGATACTTATTCACACTGGCGCATGCTTTGGGGCTGCAAGGACGCAAAAGAAGGTTGGGTTTGCGTTGCTTAAGTTAGAAGGCACACAGTGGAATTTTACCGCGGTGATGAAACATATACGTTTCAATATAATATTATTCCCCAGATGATTGGGTTGAGACTTTACAATTTACGAAAAATGTTACCTATTAAATACTAAAGGGGTGGCTTCGCAAAAGCGAGGCTGCCCCTTGTCTAATTTACTGGGAAATGAAGATAGGATGTTTCAGAAGCGACGGAAAGAGCCATCGAAACGACGAAAAGAACCATAGAACAGACCTATAGAAGAGCTATCGGACCGTAGACAGACTTTGTTTACTCTTTTTTTATGTAATGAATTCTCAGTCATCGTATCTGATCTAGTTCTTTTTGATTATTTTTCAGATAAATGTTCCAATGTATTTGAACTTATGTAACAATGTTTATTAATATTTTAACAATCGATCTGCAGACCATTTGCAATATTGTCATATTGCAAATATCGAAAACGAATTCGCTGCCATTGCTCGTAATCGTTAATATTGTTAATAACACCTAATATCATATTCAAAAGCAGTGCCTTCTACTGATATGTGACGTTATAGATATTAGTAATGTGACATGTATTGAATTGGAAGATATCGATTGATCAAAGTGGTAAAAATAACCTTGCTGAATTCTTTGATTTCGGAATATTCCTACTCTTTACAATTTGGAAGATTCTACATAAAAGCCGTCAAGCCAAAATAATAGAGAAAAATTGTGGAGGAATAGATATGGCGCTAAAGCAGACATTGTTGATTTTAGATGTATTAGATCATCCAAAAGTGAATGGTGAAAAAGTGGTACAACTATTTGAGGAATATGAAGGTGTGGAAGCATACTATCAAACTGTACGAGGTGGGCGGGGTGCAACAGATTTTGTGAAAATTGTTATTCCGGGCTCAGAAGGAAAATTGAATGATGGACATGCACCTACTTTAGTAATTATTGGACGCCTTGGCGGTATAGGGGCAAGACCTAAACGTATCGGCCTTGTGTCAGATGGGGATGGAGCAGTTGCGGCAATGACAGTCGCTTTAAAGCTTGCAGAAATGAAGGAACGTGGTGATGTATTAGCGGGAGATGTATATATTACCACTCATATTTGTCCGGATGCACCAACTGAGCCGCATGAACCGGTAGAATTTATGGGTTCACCAGTAGATATTTTTACAATGAATCAGTATGAAGTTTTAGAAGAAATGGATGCCATTATTTCGATTGACACAACAAAGGGAAATAGAGTATTGAATCACCGAGGAATCACGATTTCTCCAACAGTAAAAGAAGGCTATGTGTTGAAATTTGCAGATGATTTAATACGCATTAAAGAAATGACGACAGGTGATTTGGCGGTTACTTTTGCGGTAACTACTCAAAATATTACACCGTATGGCAATCAGGTCTTTCATATTAATAGCATTTTACAGCCGGCAGTAGCTACGTCTGCACCAGTAGTTGGTTTAGCAATAGCGACAAAAAGTGTTGTCCCTGGTAGTGGAACAGGTGCCAGTCATGAAATAGATATAGCTCAGGCTGCGCGCTTTAGTATTGAAGTGGCGAAGGAATTCGGAAGAGGCACTGCTAAGTTTTATGATGAAGATGAATTTATGCTTTTGAATAAATTATACGGTTCAATGACCCATCTTCAAACTTTAGGGATGACTACGAATGAATAAAGTCGGTTTTTTTGACTAATGGACAATCGCCTCGTTCAGACATTACATCTACATTTAAAGAAATATTTAATAAAGATATTGAAATTGTGGAAAGAGGAGCATTGGTTTACTAACAGTTATAGCGAGAAAGGAAAAGAACACATGTATTTCGCGATTACGTGATGGCAGATCAATCATAATGGACAGAAGGAAAACTACTACCATTATTACAAGATGAATTATCAAAGTTAGAACAAGAGGTTGATATGTTCGTCGTATTATGCACAGATGATTTGCCGACTTTAACACATGTGGAAAGCCCATTTTTTATCCAAACCGAATCGTCACACAAATGATTAGTGCAATGGCCGATCAACCGAAGATAGGTTTAATTATCCCGCTAGAAGAACAGAGAAGAACTATGCTTAAAAAGTGGAAAGGGATTTCGGATGATATCACGTTTGCTGTTGCTTCACCGTATGATTATGGCAACTTTGAAGAAGCAGCTCGTTATTTTCGAGATTATCGAGTGGATCTAATTGTATTGGATTGTATGGGATACAATGAAGAACATAGACAGATAGTTCGGAAAGAGAGTGGTATTTTAACAATTTTACTGCGTACCTTAGTAGCGGGAATTGTGCTTGAATACTTATAAATCTAGAATGAAAATCGTTCCAGACGGTAGCTACTATAGATAAATTTAGTCTACAATCTTTTCTACTTTGTGGGAAATTGTTATCAGACGGGAAAAACATCCGCTTTTTACTATTCTATTCGAAATCTAGTTAAGGACTTTGAAAGGCAGAATAGGCCATAGGAAAGAGTTTTGGATTTGCAAGTCTACGATAGAATATTTAGTTAACCCAGGAATGAGGAATATAGAATCGCACGGGTAGGTGTGAAGGGAAAACAATGAAAAGCCGAGGGGAATCGGCTTTTTAATTTGTTTAATACTCAATAAAGTACAATTCTCAAGTTGAATTACACGCATTAATAGGGTATTTAATTAGAGATATTTTGATAAAGTATTTCTGGCTTAGAGAGTATAGCAAAAAAAGTCAAAAATCATTAATTTTAATTCGATATGATTATAAGTGAAAGGGAGGTGAAATACCGTTGAAATATGAATGGATAATTCAAAAAACAATACATTGGATTGAATCTCATTTACATGAGCAAATTTCCGCCAATGATATTGATGAAATTACAGGATTTTCAAAGTATCATTTTCACAGGGTTTTTCAAGCCTCAGTTGGAATGTCTGTCACAGAGTATATCCGAATGAGACGACTTGCAAATGCTGCAAGTACACTACTTAATACGGATGAAAGAATTATTGATATTGCATTCTTTTATCAATTTGAGTCACAAGAATCTTTTACACGTGCATTCAAAAAACTATATAACTTACCACCTGGTCAATATAGAAAAATTATGAAAATCATGAGAAAAAACAAGGAGGAAAAAATAATGGAGGCAAAAGTTAAAGGCTGGTTTATAAGTGGGAGTCATCCTTTTAATTATGAAATGGGAACAGATCGGGAAAATATACATCAAGGGAAAGCATCAGGTTATTTAAAATCTAAAACTGTTCAAGAACCAGGAGAATTTGCAACAATGATGCAGGAATTTAAGGCTGATAAATTCTTAGGGGAAAGGATTGAGCTCTCTGGTTTTATTCAAACAAAGAATGTCCAACAATTTTCAGGCCTATGGATGCGAATAGATAGTACCTCGGATGATATACTTCAATTCGATAACATGGGTGATAGACCAATCATTGGTACAAATAATTGGAATCGATATTCAATAGTACTTGATGTACCAGAAAACAGCGCAGTAATATCGTTCGGAATTTTATTAGCTGGAAAAGGAGAAGTTTGGTTAGATGGACTTAGATTTGAGGTAGTTGATAAAAATACTCCGACAACACATTTTAGTGTTGAAAAGAATCTTTTAGAGGAACCGACCAATCTATCATTTGAAGAATAATGGAGTTATTGGATCCAGTTCGTTTGAAACTATAGGGTCCTCATGAAAAAAAGAGAGGGATAATATTATGTTATTCGATTTAATATTCAATAGCTACTTTTTATTAGGATACGGTACTCCCCAAAGAAAAATAAATAAAAAGGTTGAAAAAATCTCAAAATATCACCCCAAAATAATGGATTTATACGTAAACAATATACTTACTTTTGAGAAAGATCCAGTACTTTCACAAACTATTTTGAATTCTAATATTAAAGATATTGAAAGTAAGAGGGAACTTGCTGAAAAAATCAAGGTATTTTTACAAAAATAGACAATTAAGAGTGATAATGAATTAGTCATGTATATAGGTACTTTGAGTGAAATTAGTAAGGATTCATTACTTTGTAGAGGGCTGGTTGATGCTGAAAAGCAGTAGGTAATCCCTGAACGCATCCGTGAGTAGTTGTACTAAATAAGACTAAGTACAACGGGTATTTTACTTTAACTGCTTTCAATTATTGGTCTGATTGTTTAAAAGGCAAATATCTAACTCTTATAGAGCTTTAAATGGGTTCTTTACAATGTGTGGGTAATAACGAAAAAAAGGTTGAAGCCAATTGTTAGCTCCAATCTTTCTCACACATTTCTATACACACGCCGCATATTTCTAAATCCCCCAATTAGACCAGTATTGCCCTGTAAAAGAGTGTCAACTAGCTCCAATTTGAAGCATTACATCATATTGCATTAAAAGAAATTCAGAAATAATAGCAAAAACCTTGATAACATGGCATTAGACATATGAATTGTTTAAAGTTTCCATTTGACTAAATTAGTTCGTGTAACATTAAACGAATGATAAAAGTATTGATTTATCAACGTTTACATGGTCTTTCAAACTAATTAGCCCCAGTTTTAGCCCCATTACCTACTTTTAAACTTCTGCTGAAAACTTCCATTGACTGTTCTTCCAACTCTTTCATTACGTGTCCGTAAATTTCATAAATCATTGCTGGTGTATTTCCAAAACGTTCCGCAATTACTTTTACGTTTTGCCCGCTATTTCATAAAATCATGGCATGAATGTGGCGTAAACCATGAAATGTTATTTTTGGTTCACCATCATCGTTTAGTATATTAGCCTTTAGCATAGTATCTCTAAATTAAAATGGTTTTTAACTGCTAATTCGCGTTGCTTCACTTGCCTTTCTACAATTGGTTAAAAGAACGTGATGGCCTTCCACAGTCAATAAATAATAGACCATGTAATTTAGAGAATTGGGTAGAATGGTGGATGGGTGAAATTATGTTATGGAAAAACACTATACTTTTGTTGGGTTTTTAACATTATTATACTTCCATTGGTAGAGTATTAGATTACTAGTATATAATACTAAGATATTATGTTTTCTAAAAAAACTGTTAGGGGGAGAAAAATGAAAAAATTATTTATTGTGTTACTAGCAGCATTCGTATTTGCAGTAGTAAATCCTACAAAATCAGAGGCTATCGTAAGGTATGATGGGGCAGATGTATATAAAGACCAAACAGGAAAAATGACCTTTACAAAAGACATCAAGGTATACAAGAAAAATGAAGATGGTTCATTTGATTCGCTAGTGGTGAAGCGAAATAATTACTTTAGAACGTATGATATTGAAAAATATGATGGTAAAACATTTTATCAAATGGGGCAATATCGGGTACAAGCAACCAATCTGGTAGTTTTTAAAGAAGTTCCAATGAAAATTCGCTCATCCTTCTATCCAAATCCAACTTATATTAATATTAATCGTGATAGCGGAGGATACGGGAAAATATTCACTGAATGGCGCGATTCTACAATAGTAGATATGAATGGTAATCAAATGTTGAAATATTGCAAGAGCGATGGGGGAGGGCTAAAGTGTGAAAAGTATTATCCTGGTTCAGATATGAAAGTAGCTGATACAAAATTTAGAAAAACAGGTGTACGTTATGAGGTAACAGAAGATACCGAAGCGAAATCCTATCCATTAATAGATTCTAAAACTGAAAAAGTCATGCAAAAAGGAAGCATTGTTTATTCAGTGAGTGATTCAATTAATGCTTATCTATGTGTAAAGGATAACTTGGAAGCAAATGACGAACAATGTATTTGGCTTCCCGTAGGTATTTTAAAGCCAATCTATTAAAGTCAATATATAGCTCTCTTATTTATTTGATAAGGGGGCAATTTTTTATGGCTGGTTGACATGTGAATAGGATGTTTGTCGGTGTCTTGGGCTTAGCAGCTTTATTTTATTATTAAAATTGGAAGGGAATCCCTTCCTTTGTCGAATTGAAGTAGATGGAAAAAGGAGAGGTTTTATGCAAAGAGACCAGCTTAAACAGAGAATATTAAGAGAATCATCTAAATTTATTTCATATTTGAAAGAACTAATTAGCGAGAATAGATTTGACGATGGTGAAGTGTTAGAAATATCGTTGCTTGTCATAAAAAATGGACCTGAAAGTTTGTCGGATAAACAATGGTATGTCTTTTTAGAGAATGGTATTTTACGTGATAAGTATGTAGATAAATGCGAAAGATGTTCTGAACATATTCCTTGGTCAAATATGAACAGTGCTATATTTATAAATAAAGATTATCTTTGTGCTAACTGTAGTTATTTTGAAAATAAAGTTACCTTCTGAAGGGTTATCTAATGTACCTAGAAATGCACTGTGCCAAACAGTGCTATTTTTTTGTAAGAAAACTTTTCTTATAATGGACCAACAAAAAAAGATTGAAGCAGTAGCCCTAATTTAGGTGTTTAGTCATTCATACAAACATGCCCACCAATGCAATATATTATCAGCCCCAAAAACAGCCCAAAATTAATGTTATTTAAAGTGTTTTGATGCATTGTTGATAAAAAGTAAAAAGCCTACAGAATATTGATGTAGTAGGCTTTGTGGGAATTAATTATTGCTCTTTACAAAGGAATTGTATTAGTTCGTGAAGCATAAAGATGATAAGTAACCTAACATTAATAAAAGACCAATACCCATTGCGATTTCCATGTTTTGTACCTCCTTTTAAAAAAACGACACATTTAACCCGCATACTGTCAGTAAATGCCCGATTAGTTTGGGCAACAGGATGAGGGTCATACAAACGTTTTCACAAGATGTGAAGTTTTTACTTTATACATAAATATTGTACAATGAATTATGGAAATATGAAACCTTTTATAGGCTTATGCGTATATATAAGTAATAGAATTACCAATTTGTACATAAAGAGAAGGTGTTAATTAATGAAGAAATGGGTTCAAAAAAGTATCGTCATTATGGTTGCGTTTTTAACTTTTGGATTAATTACGCCAACACATGAGATATGGGAAGCATTTGATCAAAATCCATCAAATCGTGCTTCTATCGGACCATCACCTGGGACAAGCACTGCAGAAGCGGCTGCTCTTCCGATAGAGACAGAAATACAAGAAGAACCAGTCGACTATAGTGCATTGCTCGTTGACGCTGCGAAAGAGCAATCCTATATAAAATTTGGCACAAAAATCGGCCCAAAGATTAGCAATGAATTTGACTCCATTATCTTCCCGAAAATGGAGGAAGCCATTGCGATGACAGTAGCTAGCTTAGACGATTCATCATTAGCATCGTTAACAATTTCTGAAAAGCCAAGTGGCAACTATGGAGAAAAAATTTTTAATATTAGTAGCAATGAAACAGGCATGGATTTAATTCGCTTCCATGTCCGCACAGAAAAAAGACCACAGGAAGGCTATTATTACAACTTCCACTACCACAGTGCCGAGGATGACTTTATGGCACATAATAATTTAGGGGATATTTACTGGGAGAAAAACACACCTCCGAAATGGTTATCCTAATAGTCACGAAACACTCGTTTAAAATGCGAGTGTTTTTTTTGTTCGAAAACATTGATATATCAACGTTTGTGGTAGATTGCTAATAATTTAGATACCATTCTAATGTGAAAGGGGAGAGAAAAGCATGTACCCCAAAATGTACCCCAAATTAATTATTTTTCGAATTCCTTAGATTCTTCAAATGAATTTAAGTTGATGATTTCATCCATAAGATTAGATGCGTGTACTTCATCTTTTCAATAGTTTTGTTTCTATGATTTGTATTGTTTTCAGTAGTAATTAAATTTGAGAAGCTATCTCCCAGCCACTACATATACAATCAAAAATAAAGTGGAATTCTTTCTACAACTGTCTATGCAATTGTTTTTTTATTTTAATAAGATATACAGAAAGTAATATTTTTTATTAGGAGGTGAATCTTTGTCAAATCAAACATCAACATGTCAAAATAGAAAGTATACGATTACTACAGGACCATTTCTTGTTCCATTGGAAGCTACAGTTGGACAGCCTAATAATCGACTTGTGATTCTTATTAAAAACCCTACAAGCAAACCACTAGAGGCTGATGTTGTGATTGAATATTGCCCTTCTTTACAGCTTTCAATAGAAGGAATATCACTTCCTTTTATAACGAATGAGAAAGAAAAACCTTTTCTAGAAGGTCTTCCGTCAACTGTTATACCTCCAAGGAGTTGTACTCGATTGGAATTTGATATAAGTTCTCTTGTAAATGGAATCCTTCATGTCAAATCTACAGGCGATTATTTAGTAGGAGAACGCCCATTACGTGGAAAACTTGAAATCGAAGTGGTTGGGGGAGCTGGACTTTCCCATCCTACAAATCCTGGCTTTTCTGTTGCAGATCCCTCCATGGTATTCCATTATGGTGATATGAAGGTTATCCTTTTTGGAAGTTAGATTAAATGATAAAACCTTAAACGAGTACAAGTTGCAAAAAAGCACCGTACTCGTTTTCATTTTTAGATAGTTAGCTTGTGAAAATAGTAAAAGGTGAACTAGAGCGAATAGCTATAGATTTTTTCGAACCACAAAGACAGAAAATGCTTATTGAGCTTTAAATACTTCGATAAGTTTCTTGATTATCTTCATTTCATTTTAAATTACTAACAAAAATAGTAAGTAAATATTTAAAATGATAAGTTGGTATGGTATACTATTTTTGTTTTACATATTTGGAAATTAATTTAAAATTAGGGAGAGGGAGCATCTTAGGGTGGGAAAGGATATGAAACAATTTTTTAGAAAATTAAATAAAATCGATACGTTTTCGCCGTATTTCTTTTTACCATTTATTTTACTGCTATATTTCTTTACGAGCATGTTTGATTGGCATAGATTTGAAATGTTCAATATACATGTTTCCATTTGGCCGGCAGTCATTTTAGCAGTTATTTGTTATTACATAGGTGTTTACGTTATAGACAAGCTGAAATGGACAATCCCTTCATTTGGTCTGTCGTTTTTAGGCAAATATGTGATTCATTTTATCGTGTTTCTTACGTTACTTGGTTTATGTTCGTACATATTGATGGTTTTTGGAAGCGGCCTTGGTATTTCAGATGAGTCAAATCGCCGAAATCTAAATCCAAAGCTGAACTTCTTTAGTCAATTACTATGGTTTGGAGCTTTATTGCTGCTATCTTATAAAATGATTTTGGAAAAGCATATGACATGGAAGAAAGCGTTTATCTACGGTTCTATCTATGCATTTATCATGTTTTTATTTGTGTTAGTTGCCTATCGAACGCCATTAATTATTATCCTTTTTACAGGGATCATCATAATCCACTATGTAGTAAAACGAGTGAAATTAACGTGGTTTTTAACAACGCTGTTAGTTATTGGTGTAGCTTTCTCGATGTTTAGTTTTATTCGTGTCTTAATGGAGGACCCGTCATTAGAATTTAATAACCGAGATCAGCCCGATGTGGAGCTAACGGAAGAGGCAAGAGAGCAGCTGTTAACGGCTGAACAAAAGGTAAACCAAACGCCGTTATGGGTGCGTGCATTAAATGAAGAAAGTGTAACAGGGCATATTGTGTTAAGTACAATTATTGAGTATACGCAGGAGAACGGTTATTTAAACGGTGAAGTCCATAAAGGTATCTTTAGTACGGTATTACCTGGTGAGCAAATTTCACCTCGTATGATGGTAACAGAGGTTGTCAATTCCGTGAGTGTGGAGAAGGGTAAGGTTATTACACGTGGAAATCGCACAACTACACCAACCTTTATCGGTCAATTATTTTTAGATGGGGGCTATTTATTAGTAGCAATTGGCTTCTTTTTATACGGTGCTTTAATTTCGCTTCTTTATAATAAAGTGAAGCAGGAGGGCATTTGTAGTTTCCATTCTGTCGTCTATGCATTTACTATTACGGTATTTACGGTGTCTATGCATACAGGTTTACTCGATTTAATCTTTGTTTTAATGCTCGGCTTTGTCATCATTGCATCGTCGATTATGAAAGTGGATCAGGGACAACCTTCAGTTTAATAAAAAGAGGATTCAGTTATGTATGGTATTGACTGCACATAAAGTACGTTGGTGAAAATTAAAAATCAGTGGGATAAAGGAAACCCCACTGATTAATGCTTCACTTTATTGAGTGATGCGCTCGAAAAACGCTTTTGTTTTTTCTATATCCGTCACATGTCGATTGCATATTTGGCTATCTGCGCAAATGTAATTACTATAATTCGTGAACGTTCCAACGATTTGCCCTTTTACAGACGTAGTAAATAGGCCAACATCGGAATGACGGTTACATATTGCACATATTCCACGAATAGTATCATTGGAGAATGTGCCTTTAATCGATTTTAGCTTTTCATCTTGTTCTAGCAAGACATATTTACGATGTGTTCCAGGATCATCCCAAGCTAAATAACAAATCTCCTGAAAATCCATTTCTTCAAGTTTCGGTAGTTTTAGCTTTTTTTCCTTTTTAAAAAGGCTCTTCAGTGTGCTTGCAGTGACTGCTTTGAAAGGGATGACGTATGGTTTTAATTGCTCTATATACGCATCACCCTGTGCACGATTTGTCACTTCAAAAAGCTGTTCAATTAGCTCAGCTTCCTCAGTGGACAGCGCTAATTTTGCTGTGATCTCGCTTTCAACGATACCGTGTACGGCAAGGATGACGTCCTTATCTTTCGTCGTTGTAAGTGTTAGTATGATTTTATTCATTTGCTGCTCAAGTAAATGATAGTTTGCGACCGTTAAAAATGGTTGTATTGTTCGTTTTTCCATTTGAATTCACTCCTGTATTGTAGGCTTTTAATAAAGGTTTATGGCCTAAAGAGATCATTCAATTAATGTTATTTGCGTTAACTTTTCTAGACCTCTTTGACCTGTAAAGTGTTTGGTCTAGAGCAAGCATTACAAAAGAATGCGTCCATTTCGATTCCTCCTTGAAAAGAAAACTATTCTTATCATAGCATTTTTTAGGAATTAAATAAAGTTTGAAAATTCACTCACTATGAATATGTAATATTTGGTATAATAGTTTAATATTCGTTCATCGCAAAACGTATGTCATATGTATAGGTTGATTGGAGTGGAGACTGGATGACTCCTTGGGGATTAGCGTTCAGATCAGACCCTGCAGCGAAGCGGGTAGGGGAACGAAGGCTAAAAACATCACATCCTGTGATAACGCCTTCGTGACCAACATCGTGTAGGCCCAAGCACCCAGTCGGAACTGAAATCAACCCAACTATACGGTGATGAGCTTGAATTTTTGAAAGGGGGAATTTTTTATGAAACAGGTTATCGGTCATGAAAAAAATTTATATGTTTGGAGAGGGATTGTTAGTAACTAACAAGGGTTTTTTAGTACTAATAGACCTTCCAAACTCGTAATCGATTGAAAACATAGGAGGAACTATTATGCTAAATCAACTAGGATTTAATTTATGGGCTGATGGTTACGATAAAACGGTTCAGCTAAGTGAAGAAAGCAATCAATATCCATTTGCAGGATATAAAGCAGTGTTAAATACGATTTTTAACGAGGTCATGTCCATTCCAAAATCAACTGTATTAGACATTGGATTTGGCACAGGGGTATTAACGGCAAAGCTTTATGATAATGGTCACACTATCAATGGATTCGATTTCTCCTCGAAAATGATCGAAATCGCCAAAGAAAAAATGCCTGATGCAAACTTTATGGAGTGGGATTTGTCAAAAGGGCTACCAGCGGAGCTCCTTCATCAAAAATATGACGCTATTATTAGTACGTACGCGCTGCATCATTTTACCGATGAAATGAAGGTGAAATACATTACAGCATTATTGCAGCAACTAACACCTGCAGGCAAAATTTTTATCGGCGATATCGCGTTTGAAACAAGAGCGCAACTTGAAAAATGTCGTCAAGAAAGCATTGATTATTGGGATGATGATGAATTTTACTTTGTCCATGAGGAAATTAGCTCCTTATTAAAAGGAGTATGCCAATTAGAATTTCACCCAATCTCGCATTGTGGTGGGGTTTTTGTACTCTCGAATCGTGCTTAGGAAGATGCTTACATGATTATTTCTGATTATTTATATGGTGAATTCGAGATAGATGATGTGTTAGTGGAACTTATTTTGAGTAAACCTGTACAAAGATTGAAGGGGATTCATCAAGGTGGGGCAAGTTATCTTGTAAATAGCCGATGGAATGTAACACGTTAGGAGCATTCGGTTGGTGTCATGCTGTTAATTAAACTGCTTGGTGGTTCTTTAGAGGAGCAGATTGCAGGATTATCATGAAGAAATATTTATGAATGTGATTATAAACTCAGAGATTCCTCTTAACCTTAAAAAGGATAACTATGATTATGAATATCTGCTATTTAATACATGGAATTTACTTGAACAACCAGCTCCTGATTTATGTGCAGATTGGGTAGATTATACTTTAAGAGATATGCACACAGATAGACAAGCCTCATTAGAAGAAATACAAAAATTTTTAAATGATATTATTATTTATCAAGGGAAGATGTGTCTTAAAAGTATCGAAAGTGCAGAATGGTTTGTGAAAACATATTATCAAGAAGTACTTGATTTCTTTATGAATCTGTTAAATATTTATGCCTATGATAAGTTGGCACAAACGCTAAAGTAGCATTAGAAAAAAAGATCATTACGCTCGCTGATTTTCTTAAGGAAGATCATGAACTAATTGAACTGATGAAATCTTCAAATGATAGGCAAGTGCAGAGCCTTTTAAAACAACTTCATCCATACGTAAAAATGAGGGTAGATCAGTCAGAATTTGATATTCATCAAAAGAATAAAACTCGACTTATCGATCCTTTGCTGTACTTTGAGAATCAATTAATAAAGGCAAGCGAATTATCTGAAGATGTTAGAGAAATGAATATAGCTGCTAAGGAAAAATTTCAGCAGGGTGTGTTTGTGAAAATACTTTGAATGTCTCGATATTGCTAAAAAGTTTCGGTAAATCATATAAAAATCTTGATAAATTCACAATATTCGTCGAAAATTGGGTTTCTTCTAGATAAAAAGGGTAAAGGGGCTGACTACTGTCGGCCCCTTTACCCTTTTTAATGAACTATCTGAATATATAAACTTTAAAGTAAATGAAAAGAATTATCTTTTAATATATCGCTCGTTACGATATAATCGTTTCAAACGATATATTAAAGGAGTTAATTCAATGATTAAAGATCTAAATAACTATTTTACATCGATTTTCTACCATCTACATACAACGCATGAAGAGTCAATTTCGCATCAAAGCGTGCGTATTTTACAGATGATTCAAAAGGAAGATGAAGTAACAGTCCGTAATATTGCAGAGTTACTGAATATTTCTCAAAATACAGCTTCGGAGCATATAAAAAAACTGGAGCGTAATGGCTGGGTGAAAAAGGAGCGGGCTATCGATGATCAACGCAAAGTTCATCTTCATTTAACAGCTGAAGGGTTTCATATCTTAAAGAAAAACACAGAATTAGATGATGAGAAACTACAACATGCACTAAACCGACTATCAGACGAAGAGCAACAAACGATTTTACAGGCATTTCGTTTATTAAGTGAGGTGTCTAAATAATGTACACATTAGTAAAAATTCTTTGCTCGGCAGCCGTTATTGGTATTGTTACTGAGGTTGCTAGAAGATTTCCTTCATATGGCGGTATTATTGCAGCACTACCACTTGTCAGTATTTTAAGTATCATTTGGCTTACTGTGCAAAGTGAGTCGAGTGAGCACATTCAGCGCTTTACGGTTGGTGTAATCGTTGGATTACCGGCCACAATGTTTATGCTGTTTGTTATTTATATGGCGATGAAATCATCGATCCATATCGTGTTTGCCATTGGACTAGGAATTGCTTCATGGGCAGTATTTCTAGGTGTTCAAAAAGCCATTGCAAGTGTGTTTAATATTTCAATTTAGGAGAATAATAGATGACAGTAATCCCAATTCAACAATTACCGCAAAATGATGTGTTGCAATTTTTTCAGGAGCATTGGGGAAGTACAGAAATGGTCATTTCCAGTGGAATTTATGACTGTAGTAAATTAGATGGCTTCACTTATGTAGATGAACAAAACATGATTTTAGGTCTCGTGACGTATATCATTCGTACTAAAGAATGTGAAATTATTTCCCTTGATAGTATTGTAGAAGGAAAGGGGATTGGTTCATTGCTTGTACAAGCAGTTGAAGAAAATGCATTCGAACAAGGCTGTACAATGATTACCCTCATTACGACAAATGATAATTTACACGCGATAAAATTTTATCAAAAGCGAGGCTATCACTTAGTTGAAATCATACAAAACGCGGTCGAGCAAGCAAGAGCATATAAACCTGAAATTCCTTTAATCGGTTATGATGGGATTCCAATACGTGATGAAATACGATTAGCAAAGCAATCTGGCTTATAATGAGTCAGGTTGTTTTTCTGTGTATTTAAGGGTAGCGTAAAGAAGTTGATTGGTGAAGAAAAATCCTCACTGATTATTTTCAAGGTTTCATCACCTACGATTTCTCGCTATACTTGATAGGGTGCAAGAAAGTGAGGAATGAAATGAAAAAATTACTATTTGTTTTATTATTTAGTGTTCTAGTGGTGGGAGGAGCCTTCATCATTTATTTAAAAAGCAATCCACCACTTGTCATGAACAGCTATACGAATCCTACAGATGCTTCAACTATAAGAATCGTAGAAATTGAGAATAAAGGACTACGTGACATAAAACTTCAGCAAATACTGGTCAATGATAAAGTGCCTGAAAATGTCGAGCTCGTCGTGAGTAAGTCTGAACCGTTTGAAGCAGAAACGAAGCTGGTAGGTAATCCGAATATTACGTATCATAAGTTAAGGCAAGTAAACATTTTCCCTAGTCAATACATAGATCGCAAGGCCATTGGAAAGCAACCTCAGCATTATGCAGTAAAGGTTGAAGCACCTAATATTAAAACAATAACGATTAAGTACGATTATTTAAAAATGCCATTTACTTTAACAGCTGAGTTACAGACTACTAAATAAAGTTAATCAATGGGGTCTTCTTTCCCCACTGTTTTGCTGTTCAAACCATTTTTATTAAGCTGAAATAGATTCATATGGTAGGTTTGAAAGCCACTAGAAACAAAAAAAGCGTGAGAATATCACGCTTTTCACTGTCGTTTTTTCAATTGTATATTGCTTTTATTAAACATAATAAGTCCATTGAATCGCTCGTAAAGAGCATAAAACGGATATAGTACTGCCGTATATACGATAGGGGGAGCTATTTTTTCAATAACAGGGATTATGCCGGATAGTATAGGTACTAATGTTTTTGTTATGAAAATTAATAAAGGAATTATAGCAATCAAACCAATTAAAAGTAATGGGGTTACTTTTGTTTATTTTAATTTGGCGTCGCAGTATGGACATTTCATAGTAAATGGTGATGAAAAATCCTCAAAGTCATCAAGCGTTATTGCTTCTTAACAATTTGGGCAAGGTACAGACGTTCTCATAATAAAACTCCTTAAGAATAAATTCACTTTAGTATAGTTGAGAATTACTTCTAAAGTAAGTAGTAAATAATGGTGTTAAGAAGTTGGTTATTGACAGATAAATTACTGCTCGATAAACGCAACATACTCGTTTTATGTCTTATCATTTATGCCCGTGTCATTTCATAAGATTGTTTGATGAAAAAATACTATTTCTCCTAAAACATGGTAATCTAATAGTAACAGTCATTGCAATATTAGGAGGGACTAAATGGGGTTTGTCGTCATCGGCATAGTGCTTGTTATCTGTATTTTCACTGTGACTTTAGTGGTTATTAGGAAGCATTCGAACGGGGATATTAAGTTGGAAGTAACAGCTGTATGTGAAGGGAAAAATGAATTAGATCAAGCTATTATGAAGATATATTTTACGTTTTCAATTGGCAAACTGGCGCATCGTAAAAAAGACATAATAGGCAGTATTGATTGGTCAAAAGGATGGATGCCTGTTTGCTATAATTTAAAGGAAAACGGAGCCTATCAAGAGGATCGATTACTGCCTGCTACAAATGAGAAAACGTATACTACCTTCGAAATAAACACTACAAATGCAATAGATCATCTGGGACGGGGTGAGGGGTATGTTGTATTAGTGTTAGAGGACCCTATTTCTACAGTTCAATCTAGAGCAGGTGTGATTCTTGCGGTAACCGCCAATATGGTGACCTATCAGCTATCTGATTCAACTAGCTGGAATAATGACTTTGCAGTTAATCATTAAATAATTAGAAAAGCTATTCATTAGGAGGAAAAACCTAATGAATAGCTTTTCTAATTAGTAGGAAAATAACGGAACTTATTAAAGTGAATTTCGTAAATATTAAAAGGAGGGAGTGTCTCAGCTGTATTCCTTATTATAAGGAGACAATCTTGGAAAATTGAAAATGAATGGGAATCCCATCAAGATGCCCAGAAGGTCAAAAGTACATCAAACTTATTACGACCTATATAAAATATGATCCATAAGGGGAAAATCCTCATGGCATAGGCTACCAATATGGTGACAATTCCTCGCGAAGAATGGTCAGTATATATACAAGCTTAGATCAAACGATTACGAATCAACAATTGAAAAGAAGGTATAAGACTTTGGATATTTTAACAGATAAATTGATCATGATTGCTTTATTTATTCTTATCATTCATTCAATTGAGACACTTGCGTATGCAGTTCGATTATCAGGTGCACGTGTGAAATTATTAGCCTCTGCACTATCCTTGTTTAATGTCATGGTCATGTTTTCAAGGCTGGCAAACATGGTGCAGCAGCCTTTTACCGGAAGTCTGACTGACACAGCACCAAAGGAAAACACATTGGCATTTGTGGAGCAGCAGTTCCGCATACTTATTGGTGCCGCGTCACTAGGTACATTGGTAGGCATTCTACTTTTGCCGACATTTGTAGCAATATTTTCAAGGGCTATTATTCATTTGTCTGAGGAAAGAGGCTCCATTCCAGCATTATTCAAAAAAGGTTTTAGTATTGAGTATATCAAACGGGGAATAAAACATATTCATTTGCCAAGCTTTTCATACTTAAAGGGGATTAGCTGGCGTGATATTCACCTTAAATTATTTATCGTGAATGTCGTTATAACGGCCATCTATACAATTGGAGTTCTATCTGCACTTTACGCCGCTTTATTAGTTCCTGAAAGATCGAATACTGCTGTAATGTCGTCAGGACTTATTAATGGTGTAGCAACGATGCTACTAATTATATTTATTGACCCTAAAATCTCCATTCTGGCAGATGATGTTATCAATCAAAGAGGCAGCTACTTAAGTCTTAAACAAGCTTCTGTGATGATGATGGGATCAAGGCTACTAGGCACATTTTTGGCACAGCTATTATTTATACCTGGAGCAAAATATATTGCTTGGTTTACACAATTCATGTAAGGGGGATATACATTGATAATAACTATTCAAGCCGAATAACAGCTTTCTCTAGGAATTAAGAAGGATAGATCGAAGTTGATATTATTATGATAACTTTCAAAGAAAGGAAAATCGATATCTAATGAAAAAAATATGCTTCCTAATTTTAATGATGTTTGTGTTAGTTGCTTGTAGTACGAATCAACAAGAGGAGGTCCATTACATAGCGAAAAGTGAGCACTGGAAGGCCGTATATCATAGTAATACCGAGGAGGGCTTACAACTTTTCTACCTTGGGGAAGAGGAAGACTTAGGTGATTTACAAATAACGATAGAAGGGTCTAAAGAATCACGATCTTACATTGACTTCCGATTGAATACAGATAAACAGTTTATCTTAAAGAAAAAAGAAAGTGCGAAAATATTTAAAAAGGATACTGCACCAACCATTCACATTAAGTGGCAGTCTCACAATGAGACTTTAGAAGTACGAAGTGGATGAAGACTTAGCATAGGGAACACGTTGAGAGTAATGAAGTCGAGCATACCTTTGCTCGAACAAATACAGTGCTACACATTGTAACTTTCCTGCTTTAAGTAGAATGTGCAATCAAGTACATAATTGGGTGAAGAGTTCAAATTATTACATAAAAAAATAATTTTCGAACATTGACAAGAATTGGAGCATTCGTTATAGTAGATAACAATTTCACAAAGCAATGAAATTGGCGATGAGAAGGACACGAGTTTTGATGAACGATTCACAGAGAGGGAGGCCTTGGCTGAAAGCTTCCTAATGCAGCTATCAAAACTTACTACCTTTGAGCAGTGCTAGGAAACTTGCACCGTTTTTTGCAACGTTACTGCAAAGCAATGAGCCACTAGTGCATCTAGTGGGAATTTGGGTGGAACCACGGGTAATCAACACATACTCGTCCCTTTATGGGGCGAATATGTGTTTTTTTATTTTCATTTAATAAGTTTTTTAAAAAAGGAGTAGAGAACATGTCAAATCAAGTTATTAACATTCAATTTCCAGATGGTAAACAACAAGCATTTTCAAAAGGTGTTACACTAACCGACATTGCACAAGCGATTAGTCCCGCTTTACGTAAAAAAGCAATTGTAGGGAGTGTCAACGGAACCATCATTGATTTGACGCGCCCGATTTTGGAAGATACACAAATTACCCTGTATGATGCTAGCTCAAAAGAAGGAATTCAGGTGATTCGTCATTCAACAGCTCATTTACTAGCCCAAGCAATTAAGCGTTTATTCCCTGATGCTCAATTTGGGATTGGTCCAGTTATAGAAAATGGATTTTATTATGATATCGACATTGAGCATTCCTTTGCGCCAAGTGATTTGCAACAAATTGAAAAAATGATGAAGCAAATTGTCCAAGAAAATATACAAATACAGCGTAAAGAAGTAACAAGAGCAGAGGCACAGCAGCTATTTGCACATGATGCGCTAAAGCTTGAGTTATTAGAAGATATTCCTGAACATGAAGTTGTAACGGTTTATGAACAAGGAGATTTTTATGATCTATGTCGTGGACCTCATGTACCTTCTACAGGTAAATTACAACACTTTAAATTAATGAATGTGTCCGGAGCTTACTGGCGTGGAGATAGCAATAACCAAATGCTTCAGCGTATATACGGTGTAGCATTTGCCTCAAAAAATGAGCTTGAGGAATACTTTGTTTTCTTAGAAGAAGCGGAAAAGCGGAATCACCGGAAGTTAGGAAAAGAACTAGAGTTATTCATGTTTTCGGAAGAAGCACCAGGGATGCCATTTTATTTAGCAAATGGTCAAATTATTCGCAACGAATTGGAGTCTTATTTACGTCATTTACAAGCAAAATTTGATTATCAAGAAGTACGGACACCTTTGATGATGAATCAGCGTCTATGGGAGCAGTCAGGACATTGGGATCACTATAAGGAAAATATGTACTTTACACATGTAGACGACCAAAGCTTCGCATTAAAGCCTATGAATTGCCCTGGACATATGCTGATATTTAAAAATGATTTACATTCATATAGAGATTTACCGATTCGTATGGCTGAATTTGGTCAAGTTCATCGACATGAATTTAGTGGCGCATTAAATGGCCTTTTACGAGTTCGTACATTTTGTCAGGATGATGCACATATTTTTGTTACGCCACAGCAAATTGAAGATGAAATTGCGCTTGCTCTGAAAATTATTGATGAGGTATATCAGGTTTTTGGCTTCCAATACGATATTGAATTATCAACACGTCCAGTTGATTATATGGGTGAACTTGAACTTTGGAATCAAGCCGAAGCGGCATTAGAAAACGTACTAACTAATCTAGGCTTTCCTTTTACAATTAATGAAGGTGATGGAGCGTTTTATGGACCAAAAATTGATATTCATATTAAAGATGCCATACATCGCAGTCATCAATGTGCAACGGTGCAGCTCGATTTCCAACTACCTGAGAAATTCGATTTAACGTATATCAATGAACAGAATGGAAAAGTAAGACCTGTCGTTATTCATCGAGCGGTATTCGGTTCAATTGATCGCTTCTTAGGCATATTGATTGAGCATTTTGGAGGGGCGTTTCCAGCGTGGCTTGCACCTCAGCAAGTAAAAGTAATTGGGGTTGCAGATACACATCAAGAATATGTACAGCAAGTAGTTGATGCTTTACAAAAGGAACAAATCCGTGTAAGTATTGACGATCGACAAGAAAAGCTCGGTAAAAAAATTCGTGAAGCTCAAATGAAAAAAACACCTTATATTTTAGTGCTTGGTGATAAAGAAATGGATCATCAACATGTCACTGTTCGTAAATATGGTCAGCAAGCATTAATTGAAAAACCATTGCAACAGTTTATAGAAGAAATAAAGCAAGAAATACAGCAAAAAGCCTTATCTTAAAAGGGGATTAAACCATTCTTTATATCAATATAGCTCGACTCCAGAGGTAAGTCACTACTTCCTCGAGTCGAGCTATAAACAGCCATGAAATGTATGTTGTAATATATGTTTTTCTAAATTTACTGAAAATGTTGATTTTTTCATCGATTTTGCTACTATAATCAAATTTTCAAGCATACAATAAATAAAACGACAAACAAAATAAATTTAATTGATGGAATTACTTTGATAATTACTATTTCCTAAAAGGATAGTTTGGGTCTCAGCGTCAATGACCAGGTATTTATGATAAGTCTCCTGATTATTTTGCTTAAAGGATGCTAAAAAATATACTTGTCGATTGGGATGAATAAAAGTATGTTGAGAGAGGTCTATTTTTTTACGTATAAAATTAGTTTTTAGATGAAATGTTTCTTCAGCCTTCGGTACGTCCTTAAAGGCTATTTTTTGACGAATGTTTAAGGTAGCATCGTTATATTCCTCATAGATTGTCTTGTCTAATTGATGATAAAAATCATTCTCAGTAAGAAATGTCTGATATTGATTATTAGGATATTTATAAGATGTAGTTCCAGAAGGTATGCAAAGAATTGGTGCTGTATTTTCTACTGAATCTTGAGGCTGCTGTAGTAAAAAGCTTGAAACGACCAATGATAAAAATACCTGCATTTATAGGCCTCCTTTTTCCTGTCATAAAGAAGATATCCCATTTTTATGATATTTATACGTATCTTTACAACAGCAATAGGAATTTGCTGTCTATTTTATAACCGGAACCTAATACAGGATAAAACTAGTCGAATCATCGGAAATCGTTTCAGCTGGCTTTATTGATCGCTTTTGAATATTTATTTAGTAGGTCATCTAATTCTTGACTACAATCTACCACGCTAGGATGGGTGAAACCTAAATCCATAGCCTTTTTATACATATCTTTCCTTTTGTTTTCAATCTCCATCTTCAAGAATTGTTTAAACGATATATTAACCAAAATCTTTTCCCCCTAAAATTTTTTCTTCATATTCTTGAAATACATTGACCTCGATTCAACTTTTTCATTGTATCTCACCTAAAATGAAAAATATGTCACATTGTGTATAGGTTGAGAAATTCGTAAATTAGTCATAGGAAAATATATTAATTCTTATATAGTGGGAAAAATAAAAAACAGTAATATTAAATAGTTTGACCTATTTAAAATACCTTTTATTGTATTATTCGTATGTTTTATTACCCTGAATAGAAGAATATTAGGGTTTTTTTTTGGCTAGATTTTAGTAAAGGTGAAGGGTGATATTTAATAAATTAGCATCTTTTTTACTATAAAATTTTATGTCGATATTGACGGAAATTTTAATGAAATTCGTATCTTGTCACAATTTATCAAATAAACTTCTTTGTTGTTTGTTATTGAGGAGATTTTATTTTGGTTGATAATGTTGAGAATTTTCGAAATAAATGGAATGATGGATAAATAGAGTTGCAATCTATTAACTTCTGCTGAAAGAAGTTAAAGCCTCCGGCGGATGTCACGGAATCGGAAAGGAAATCTTTGTGCCAGCACAAAGCCGATTCCGGACGCAATTATGCCGAGGCATAATTGATATGATAGGGGGGAGGTTTATGGTGTTGAAGTTAAGATGGCCATTATTAAGCGTTATTATCGTTTCTAGTTTAATGTTAATAGCATGTTCAGACGTGAAAACAAAAGCTGGAGAATCTCCAGGATCAACAGCGGCTACTAACCATTCCGTTCAACACGTGGAAGAATCAAAACAAACACCTCCAACTATTGATAAGAATTATGATTTTACATATTTAGAGAAATTATCAGAGGAAAAAAGAGCTTTATATGAAGATTTCTTAAGCAAAGGGAATATTAATAGTTTAAAGACTTTTACACCAGAGGAAATGGTGTTAATTATGATGAATTTAGTATTTGAGCATAATTTCGATAAACTATATGCAATTACCTACAATAACAATGAGCTTCCAGATAAAGAAACCTTTATTGGTGAGTATATAAATTATTTATTAGATGAGCAAATACAGGATTATTTAATGTACAGATACTACAATAATATTTCATTGAATAAGGATACTAGTACCGAAAGTATTGCAATTGTTCAATTAGAGATAATTTTTGGAAGTTCCCACTACCTTAAGGTATTTGCCTTACTGAAAGAGGATGGTATGTGGAAGGTTGACTTATACAATTATATGAAAGAAAAGAAAGCAAAATCAGAAGAAAAATAGAGGAGATAATAATGACCGTCATTTACTTTGTAAGACACGCTCATTCACACTATACAGCTGATGAGTACAATCGTTACAATCGTCCACTTTGGGTTTGAGGATAGGGATAAAAAGGGGCTGTCTACTGGCAGCCCCTTGGTTCATTTTATCGAGAACTTTATATGATTTATCGAGAAAGACGAAGTATTTCCACCACCTGCGAAAAATTGCTTATCCTATTTGAGTCCAATCTTCTCGTAATAGACCAAATAAAACTACATCATGGAATTGAGCGAAGCGGAAAATCTCATTTCGTAGAGTGCCTTCTTTTGTAAAGCCACATTTTTCATAGGAACGAATAGCTCCTTTATTAAAGCTGAAAACCTGAAGCTTAATTTTATTAATGGAAATATAATTAAAAATAAAATGAATAAGAGTTTTCATGGCATCGGTTCCAAGCCCTTTGCCGTGCCATTGTTCGCCAATTGAGATGCCTACAAAGCAAGTACTATTTTTCCAGTTGATGCCATAGACACCACATGAGCCGATAAGTTCATTTGACGACTTTTCGAATATACCGAAGAAAAACTCCTCTTTTTTTCCACTAATACTTTGAAAGAATGAAGAATGATCCTCAAAGGTGTTTGGAAAGGGAATATCGTCATTGGCAAGTAACAACGTATTCTTTTCACTTTCGATTTTTACAAATGCTTCTAAGTCGGAGGAAGTCATTTGCTGTAAGGTAATAGATTGTCCTGTAAGAAATTCTTTAAAATAATTTTCCATTTGTTTTCTCCCTTGTTCAAGGGCTGCAGTTAGAGTTTACATCCCTTGGATTATTTGTTGTATAAACAAAACATCTACTGCAATTTCCGCACTCATATGCACAACTCCTTTAGTTTAGATATCTTTATAGTAGCATTTTTGGTAATTAGTAGAAACAAATATTTTAATCAGGTATGTCAAATAGGGAAATGTTGGGTTATTATTGATAGAAAGAAGTTTTTTATACTTTGCTAATGTATGCCCTTTTTTTGCTAATTGTAGCGGAAGATAATTTAAATAAGCTGGGCGAGTAGGACAAATGTTTCGCGATGTTCATGACCCAGATATCTATAAGAATATCTACAGTAGCTTATTGATTTGAAGAAGATTACGAGGACTAAAGATGAAGGGGAGAGCTTCGATGAGATTAAAATTTTATGAAGAAAATGATGATCAATTAATTGAACGATATACGATCACAGAGGAGCAGCTCCGCTATACGATGTCTCCGAAAGAGAGCATTGAACTAGTGAAGCAGGACAAGAATCGTCATGCTATTCTTGTATTAGAAGAAGACAAGCTCGTGACCTTCTTTGTGTTACATGAAAAAGAGGGCGTTAAGCCATATTCCTCAAATGAACAGGCGATTTTAATCCGCGCCTTTTCGACAGACTTTTATGAACAAGGTAAAGGTTATGCAAAGGCGGCATTACAGCTTTTGCCGGACTTTGTTTTGGAACATTTTCTAAATATCGATGAGCTTGTTTTAGGGGTTAATCCACCGAATACTGCCGCTCAGTCACTTTATAAAAAATGCGGCTTTGTCGATGAAGGAAGGCTGGCAACAGGGTTCAGAGGTGAGATTAAGGTGATGAGTTATTATATTAAGTAGAATAGACAGAGAAACTGAATGAAGCTACGTCACTTTGCAGAAAAATATTTTCTCCGCATAACCTATGAATTTTGATTTAAAGAGGTGAACAAAATTGATAGATTTACTGGAAGCACGTATGGAGCATTTCGATGAAATATGTGCGATTGATCAAGAAGTAATTGGAGATTTTTCGAGAAGCAAATATTTGCGAACAGCAATTAACGAAAAACGATGTATCATTCAACAAACTAAAAAAGGTATTGTTGGTTTTCTTATTTTTACGAATGACTTTTTTGAAAATAGCTTCATCTCATTAGTTATTGTTAAGCCATCCGAGAGAAGAAAGGGAGTTGCCACAGCATTATTGGACTTTTATGTAGAAATGGCTACCACTCCAAAAATCTTTTCTTCTACTAACCAATCAAATACTAATATGCATAAGGTATTTGAAACGGCGGGATTTATAAAAAGTGGGTTTATTGAAAACTTAGACGAAGGTGACCCAGAAATTATATATGTGAAATTTAAGTAGTAGCAAGGCAAGTCTCGCAGTAGAGTTGCTGCTGCAAGACTGCCACTAGTAAAAGTTATTTCTTCGCTCGTATTAATAAAAAGGAGGGGCGACGGTGCTCTTTTTCTAGGGAAGGCAGTTTTTGAATGGCCTCTGAATCAGGAAGCGGCTCTAGCATTTTTTCTATCGTTAAGCCATGTGCGATTAATGTATTGATGATTGTAGAAATGCTACGATGATATTTAACTTATTTCATCGGATGTCCAAACATCTGATGAAATAAGTTAAAGCCTCCGGCGGATGTCACGGAATCGGAAAGGAGTTCTTTGTGCAAGCACAAAGCCGATTCCGGACGCAATTATGCCGAGGCATAATTGATCAAAACCATCCACAAACCAAGTTCGCTCACGTAATCCCTCATCTTGGTAATTGTCAATCGCGTAATGGCTCCTATTGCCGTTGTCATCATACTTCCAATTATCCTCCATTGTTTTACGAGCTGTAACGATCGGATGCTCTACAGAAAAAACAAAAACACTACCTGGACGAAGCATTTTCGCAATTTTACCAATCACTGCACTAAAATCCTTTATATAATGCAAGGAAAGTGAGCTTGTTATACAGTCAAAGCTGTTAGGGGCTGCATGATAATCCTCTATTGCTTGCAAATAGTAGTCTATATGCGGATGAGCATGTTTATGTTGAGCAATTGTCAGCATATTTTCTGAAACATCAATAGCGGTTACATGCTGTGCGTTATTTTCTATACAATAGTACGCAAATTCTCCCATTCCACAGCCGATATCAAGCATTTGTAAATTAGATAATTTAGGAAGTAAGGATTTTAACGCAGGTTGTTCAAGCAAATTATTGAAATTGTATGGTCCTTGACGTAACTTTTGATATTGACGGAAAAATTCCGGATGGTCATAAATATTTTGTTTCATAGTAAACCTCCACTTGTCTAACATAACGTTATGTAACATTTGCGCATACTTATTGTCACATAGCCACCTCGAAAGAAATAGACTTTTATTCCAATTTTTAGTAAGGTGTAGGTAGAGTCATACCAACTTTTGTAATTCACCATCTATTTGATTGTATAGATGGTTTTTTGACATGAGGACGTTTTTTACGCCATAAAATTGTAACAATTCAAAAAAATAAAATTATATAGAGGCAAATGATGGCACTTATTTTAATGAATGACGTTATTTTTATTGGGAGTAATTATGCGGTTTCCCAAAAAAATACATTGGAGGATGTTACATTGAGTAAAGAATCATTATTAAGTTTAAGTAGTAATTCATTATTCTTGGCATTTATTTTACTACTGATCGCCATTATACCGATTGGGCTTGCCGTGAAATCAAAAGGAAAGATGTTTGGAAAAGTCGGGCTTTTACTTACATATATTGCTTTTGCTTTACAGCTAGTATATTTCATATTAAGGTGGATTGCTGTTGATCATGCACCTGTAAGTAATATGTATGAGTTTATGACGTTCTTTGGCATCATGCTTACTGGTAGCTATTTGATCATTCATTTTTTATATAAGCAAATTGTGGTTGGTTTGTTTACCATCCCTGTGTCATTACTTATCCTCGGTTATGGAAGCGTTTTTACAAAAACGGTTTCACCACTTGTTCCATCACTGCAAAGCAATTGGTTAACGATTCATGTTATGACAGTTGCATTTTCAAGTGCTATTTTATCGATTTCGTTCGCAACAGGTATTATTTATTTATTAAGAACATTAGATGTTTCTAAGTTTTCGATTAGTACAGTTGCTTTGGAATTTGTTCTGTATTGTTTAGTTGTCGTGATTGGCTTTATCGGTGTGGCCACTTATTTTAACTTAGCAGCAGATAAAATCGAGGTTCAATTTGAAAATAAGCTAGGCAAGGAAGAAACAGCCGTTTATGCGATGAAGCCACTAATTGTCAATAAAGATGCAGTAACATCTAGTGGGGATCAGGTTGGCGTTTTACAGATTACCAATAAGATAGATGCGAAGAAATTGAATTCTATAGTATGGTCATTTGTCGCTGGAACGATTTTATATGCGATGATTTTACTCATTACGAGAAGAAGGTTAATTGTTTTATTAAAGCCATTAACAAACCGCGTACAGCCAGCATTAATGGATGAAATTTCATATCGAGCTGTTGTTATAGGTTTCCCGTTGTTCGCTTTAGGAGGTCTGTTGTTTGCCATGATATGGGCACAGATTGCTTGGAGTAGGTATTGGGGCTGGGATCCTAAGGAAGTGTGGGCACTTATAACATTTTTATTTTATGCCGCTTTCCTGCATTTCCGACTTTCTAAAGGCTGGGAAGGGGAAAAGACAGCTTGGTTAGCGATTATTGGCTTTGGCATTATCGTGTTTAATCAAGTATTTGTGAATCTAGTGATTGCAGGTTTACATTCTTACGCATAAGGATGTTGTGAATGAAATATTTTCCTAAACTGAATGTAGTGAGTATGTTATATGGGTTAATGTTCTTCATTTCTCTTGAAATACAACTAAATTAATTATTATCGCATCGTGAGACTTACGGGGTGGGAAGGACAATATTTCGATATCTTATCATTACTTGTTCATGGAATTGGTTTTGTTGTAGCAACTATTGCATTATATAAACCCTAACAGATAAATGGATAGCACATCGTCGATTGGTCTATTGGACAACATTTTTTTGGCTGCCCTATACAGCGTTATTTATTTTTATATTCGTAAGTGTGTATCCAATCACTTATCAGGGAGATATGCCGGCGCCCGTACAAGGGTTAATTCTTTTTGCAATGCTCTTGTTTTATCCGTTTTATATTGGGACTTTGAATATGATATGCTATCATTCAAAGTCTGAAGCTGTACAAATTAAATAACCGTAAAAAAGAGACATCCATAATTTGGATGTCTCTTGAATTTTGCATTATTCATGCTAAAGCTAAAATTAAATTTTCACAACATTAGTTGCTTGTGGTCCGCGGTTACCTTCTTCTACACCGAACTCTACTTTTTGGCCTTCTTCTAAAGTTTTAAAGCCATCTGTTTGAATAGCAGAGAAATGTACAAATACATCATTTCCACCTTCTACCGCGATAAAACCAAAACCTTTTTCTGCGTTAAACCATTTTACTGTACCTTGTGTCATGTGAACAACCTCCCAAAAAAATTAAACAATCATATTCCTTCGATCGCTTGCAAAAAAATCACGTATTCAAAAGCTCGTATTACTTTTGAATACGTGATTTTAACGGCTAAGATGAAGTAATGTAATTATTGTTTTGATTATATAACAGTTTTATACATTTATCCAGTATATTCCGATTTTAGTAAGAAAAAATTTACATGTTTTTAAATATAATTAGATGATCCATGCTTTCTCTTTAGCGACAATTACTGCTTCTGCACGTGATTCTACGTTTAGTTTGACAAAAAGTTTGGTTAAATAGTTTTCAACGGTGCGCTGTGTGACCCCAATAGCTGAAGCAATTGCTTTGTTTGTACAGCCTTGAGCGACAAGCTGTAAAATCTCTTGCTCCTTGTCGCTTAGTAAAACATCTTGCTGCACATTTGGTAGATTGGTCCGCTGATGTAAAAAATCTAAAAAATCAGCTGCTAGTAGGATCTCGCCTCTTAGTGCGGCTTGAATGGTTTGAATCACTTGCTCTTTCGTGGCAAGCTTTGATAATAGTCCATCGACCTTTTTCTCGATCAGTAGTTCGTAATAATCGGAAAGCTCATAGCCTGTATAGAGTAGTATAAGTGCTTCGGGTTGCTTTTTCTTAATCATTTCTGAAAGTTGGATGCCGTTGATTGGTTTCATATTAATATCGATCAAAAATAATTGAAAATCTTGAGCATCCATTCTCGTTAGAACAGCTGCACTATCCTGCTCTGTGTCTATATGAACATTTGTTAAATCCTGTAATAAAGTTTTTGTACCATCTAAAACGACAGGATGGTCATCTACAATAAGAATATCAATCATATGATTCCACGTCCTCTTGTATTTGAATAAAAATATGCATTCCTTCATTATGACTGGAGGTTATTGTGATGTTTCCATTAAAAGCACGGACACGTTCTCGAATACCGTTAATGCCCATAGATGCTGAAGATTGCATTAAATCTTCAATATTACATCCAATACCATTATCATCGTATTGGAGGATAAAACCACGACTTATCGCTTGCAGTGTTAGTGAAACTTCGGTTGCCTCAGCATGCTTAATTGCATTATTTAAAAGCTCCTGCACAAGGCGGTAGACGACTAAATGTAAGGTTACATCCTGAAATTGGACACGTTCTATTTGGGCGTTTAACAAAAAGTCGGCCCGTATTTTCACCTTTTGAATTAGCTTTTTTAAAGCGATTTGTAGCCCAAATGTGTCTAGTAATGGAGGGCTTAGATTTTCACAATACTCCCGTAAATCCTTCGATGCATCTAGCAATTGCTCTCGAATATCTAATACCTTTTCTTTTTTTATAATAGGCGAACTAGCAAGAACATCTAACTCTCTCGCTAAATGAAGTTGCTCCTGTAAAATAGTGTCATGTAATTCCTGTGCTAAAATACTTTTTTCCTTTTCAATGATATTCCATAATAATTTATCGAGCCAAGGAAGCTGCGTATCATTGTTATCCTTCATAAGCCTTATTTCACATACTAAATCTTCAATAAGCTTTAAATTATCAATAAACATTGAAACATAGAGGGCAAGTAACTCTAACCAAAGAAGCTCTTCTTTTTGTAATACATGTCTAATGTTTAACATAATTTTTTCTTCACCTGTATCATGTAATAGCAGGTGAGTCATTTCATTCCTTATGTTGACTTCACCACGAGTGAATGGCACATCTTCCGTTATTGTTGTAATCGTAAAAGCTGTAGTACCAAGCTTTTCTGTTATTTCATACTTGAATTGATCCAGTAATTCTTGCTGATTTTTTGCTTTACCCATACGATTAACGGCAGCATATAAATTATGTACATAATTGCCAGTAGATGAAAAAATAATCTTTCGATACTTAAAATCAAGCTGCTCTTTTATATAGAAGCTAGCAATGATGACAAAGAATACAAGTATATAGACGCTCGTAATTTTAATAATCGATAATTTGTCTATAAACAGTATGGTAACGCCCGTAGTTAATATTAATGCACTAAAAAAAGCAAGTGCTGAATAATAGCGCAAACGAGATAATTGGTATTCAATATCGAATAATCGTTCATTCACTTGAATGAAGATAAAAGAAAAAGGAATAAACAATAAAAATAATGCAGCTACCTCAGCATGTAAAATAGGGTTCAGACCTAATATTTCAGGTATGACGAAAAGTAGTAAAAACGGCAGAAAAGGCGTAATAAACGCAATAGTGATCAGACGGATTTTTGCCAGTTTAGTTCGTAAATAACTCGTTAGTAAAATATAGATGGCATAGAAAACTAGAACAGCAAACATTCCTAAGTTAATTAATGATGCTATCGTCCTGAAGTCAGAATTAACTATTTCAATGAAATCACAGCAAGGTATCAATAGTAATAGTAAATAAAGCCACTTAGTATTGATATAGCGCCATTCTATACGTAGATAACGGAAATAAAACTGTAAAAAGTGAATAAAAAGCACTATGCATAAAACGATACCAATAGATATTACTGATGATCCAATTAGATTTCCTCTAACTGAGGCGCCTGTACTTATATAAGCCAATGAACAAGTTAATAAAAATAATGTTAGTAGACTAGTTAGCAAATTATCTTTATTTCTTCGCCATAAGTAGATAGCGACGCCAAAAGATAAGACAAAATAAAACAGTGGAAAAATAATTTGCAAATAAAATTCTTCTGGAATATCTTTATGCTTAATTGTAACAGAATGAACATCACCATCAGGCTTCATAAACGTTAGTTCCTTAGCACTTCTAACGATAGAATCGAGTTGGATAGAACGAACATCTTCTGCAGGCTTGCCATCGATTGTCAGTAGAAGATCACCTTTTTCAATATTATTTTGCTGTGCCCAATCGGGATAATAGAATCCATCAATGATAGGCTGTTCGCTAGTTGTGTCTACAAAAATATGAATTAAAGGTATTCGCATTGCCACTACAAGCACATAAATACCGAGGAGTAGGTAGGTTATGAAAATACTATATGTCCATTTACTCATAGTTTTCTCACATTTATTTGCATGATAATATTGCCCCATTTCAATCTTAAGTACCTATATATTATCCATAATTTTTGGTAATTTTGGAATACCGAAATAAGGTGTTTCGGAAAACCACTATTGCTTTTTCGGAATAACGAAGTAGTTTTTTCGGTGTAGCCTATGATAGTGTAAATCTAGTATATGTGACGAAAAGGGGGAGCATTGCATGAAAAAGAAAGGATTGCCACTAATCTTTTTTTTCTAGTCGTCATAATGTCGTACCCGAAGACAACAATCGCTAAGAACTTTGAGAATGATGCGGTGAAAGTAGATATTTGCATTATTGGGGGTGACAATCATTTTGTCTATAAGATTCCTAAGCATTTACATAAAGATACGCCGTATGTTGAAATGAAGAATAATATTGAATCTTCCTTAGCAAGTCATTGGAAGATCGGGGATGCCCGTTATGAAGCCCACCAGACAGATGTTGCGTATACTTTTTCCATTAAAGATTTAATTAATGAAAAACAAGATGGTCAAATGAAGGTAGCGATACCATATACTTTTTTAGTAGGTATGTTTGGTGAAAATGATGCCATTCAATTACGCATTTTGGCTAGCAAATTAATCGACTGGAAAGCCAACTCAAAGGATTGGGCAACTTTTGGCTTTGTGGCACCGCCCACTTATTTTAGTGAACAGGAATATGTTTATGAGGGAGAGGTCAACGAGCTTCTTCAGCAGCGGGTAGGACATTTTAATGGCACGGTTATGAAAGGGCAAATGGTACTACAAAGTGTTATTTATTTTAGCTTTATTATTGCACAGTTTATTGCCTGTATAATTTTATCGAGGCGTTTAAAAAAGAGAATTATTGAAGATCCAGAGAACATGCATCAGTTCCGAAAGCTTAACTATCTGTACCAAATCATTCCATTAATGATTATCGGTGTGCAAATTGTTTTTCTTGTCATGTCAGGGTTACTGACTGCTTTTGGTCTCTATTTCTCCTCAGGGATTGATATCTTGCTTATTATTGGACCTATTGTATTTAATATTATTTTGTTGCCAATGTTTTTTGTCACGATTGAGAATGAAATCTCAAAAGAGCTGGAAAGCAATTCCTTTGGCTCTGACATGTAAATATTGTTTTTATTTTTGGGCGTCCAAATGTAGTTATTAGATGTTATAATGGTCAACAGCATACTTGAAGGAGCTGTTTATTAACATGGCGCATCCAGAAATCGCGTACTTAAATTTACTACAACATATATTAGATAATGGCGTTAAAAAGGAAGATCGTACAGGAACCGGTACATATAGTGTATTTGGCTATCAAATGCGATTTGATTTAAGCAAAGGCTTTCCTCTTTTAACGACTAAACGTGTACCATTCAAGCTTGTAGCAAGCGAGCTACTTTGGTTTATCAAAGGGGATACAAATATTCGTTATTTACTGCAAAACAACAACCATATTTGGGATGAATGGGCTTTTAAAAAATGGGTTGAGTCTGACGAATACACAGGTCCTGATATGACAGACTTTGGTCGTCGTTGTTTAGTGGACGAGTCTTTCAATGCTGACTACAAAAAAGAGTTAGCATCATTTTGTGAGCGTGTTTTAACAGATGATGAATTTGCACGTAAATACGGCGAGCTTGGAAATGTTTACGGCAAGCAGTGGCGTAATTGGACAACATCAACAGGGGAAAGTATCGATCAATTGCAAGATGTAATCGATCAAATCAAGCACAATCCAGATTCACGACGTATTATTGTCAATGCATGGAATCCAGAGGATGTGATCAATGCTGGAGCAAAGGGCAGTAAAGCTGCATTACCTCCATGTCACGTGATGTTCCAATTTTATGTCGCAAATGGTAAATTGAGCTGTCAGCTAATGCAAAGAAGCCTTGATACATTACTAGGCTGTCCATTTAATATTGCATCATATGCATTACTGACACATTTAATTGCACATGAATGTGGTTTAGAAGTTGGCGAATTTATTCATAGCATTGGGGATGCTCATATATATGTAAATCACGTGGAACAAGTAAAAGAACAGCTTTCACGCGAGCCTAAGGACCTACCAACCTTAAAAATTAATCCAAATAAAACGTCAATTTTCGACATAGAGCTCGAAGATCTTTCTATTGAGGGCTATAATCCACACCCAACAATTAAAGCACCAATTGCCGTTTAAACAGAAGCAGCAGCCGTTTTGGCTGCTGTTTTTTTTAGCGAACTAATAACAAAGCGTCGGGTAGATTTGTTAGAGCGACGGAAAGAAGAGGCAAAGCGACGGAAAGAAACGTCAAAGTGAAGGAAAGAAGACAGAGCGACGGATAGAAAAGCCAAAGTGACGGAAAGAACCAGCAGAGCGACGGATAGAAAAGCCGAAGCGAAGGAAAGAAGACAGAGCGACGGATAGAAATGCCAAAGCGACGGAAAGAACCAGCAGAGCGACGGATAGAAATGCCAAAGCGACGGAAAGAACTAGCAGAGCGACGGATAGAACCGCCAAAGCAACAGAAAGAGCCAAATTGATTAATCTAGAGCCAAATTTTCTAGCAATTATATGAAGGATGTTTAAATTCATGAAAATTTTTCCGATATAAGTTTTAATCTGGAAGTCCTATTAAAAATTTAGAGGTGAATGATGTGAGGAGATCATTGATTTTTCAAATAGACGGAAGAGAACGTGAGCAACGTTTAAGGACGAAATTGCTTATGAATACTTCTCAACCAACAGAGGGGTCTAAGCTACCACACATCTCTACAAAATTAACACAGGAGCAAATACATAATATGATGCAAGTCATTGAGGGAATTCGCCTGAAACGTTATAAAGAAAGACTATAAATGTAAGCGCCTTCTAAGCTATAATAGCTGAGGAGGTGTTATAGAATGAACGTGATATTTGTAGATTCGGTTTTAGGTACAGAGCTTTTACAAATGGTGTCACATGATATGGCAGGTATATTAGCAGCGGCGCAGGGCGAAAGTGTGACGTTTCCGGTTGGCCATTTTAAGTATGAATTCCATAACTTAGACTTTTATGAGCAAGATGGAGAATTACGACAAGAATTAGTCATTTACGTAAAGAAAGTATAATCATCGTATAATACTCAGAAAAATGGAAAAAATAAAAACAGGTGTAAATAAGGCAATTTATTTGCTTTTATTTAAACCTGTAACTATAATAGTTACAACAGGTGGTGATACATATGGTGAACAGTCGATTTTCGGTAGCGATCCATATACTTTCTCTCATTGCAACAACATCTGATAAAAGCCAGCTGACGTCTGAGTATATCGCAGGGAGTGTGAATACAAATCCAGTTGTCGTGCGACGAATGATAGGTGTGCTAAAAAAAGCGGGCTTGTTAACATCGCAATCAGGTATTGCAGGCTACGACCTATTAGCGGAGCCGAAAGATTTAACGCTGTTAGCTATTTACCACGCGATTGATGGGCCAGAGCAGCTATTTGCGATTCATGATGAGCCAAATCCAGCATGTACTGTTGGTCGAGAAATCCAACGGACATTGGAAGGTGTTTATACATCTGTCTGGCATGCAATGGAAGAACAACTACAAGCACAAACTTTACAGGATGTGCTAGATCAACTTCGTTAACATCAACGAAGTCGGTCTTTTGTATCTAACCTGTAACTAAAATGGTTACACAAAAATAGGAGGAATTATTAATATGAAAATAGCAGTAATTGGTGCAACAGGGAAAGCGGGACAAAAAATTGTAGGGGAGGCACTGCAACGTCGTCATGATGTAACTGCAATTGTACGATCGGCTTCAAAAGTAACAGCAAATATTCCTGTAATTGAAAAGGATGTCTTTGAATTATCTCAAGAAGATGTGAAAGGTTTTGACGTAGTCGTAAATGCGTTTGGTGCTCCTTTTGGTCAGGAGGAATTACATGTGAAAGCGGGCCGTCATTTAATTGAGATTTTCACTGGTATTCATACAAAATTATTTGTTGTCGGTGGTGCGGGTAGTCTGTTTGTAGACCCAGAGAAAACTGTACGGGTTATGGATACACCGGATTTTCCAGAAATGTTTTACGCGACAGCTAAAAACCAAGGTGAAAATCTACGTGACTTACAACAATCAACTATTACTTGGACATTCTTAAGCCCATCTGCTTTCTTTGATCCAGAAGGTCCACGTACAGGTAGCTATACTACTGGAGAAGATCATTTATTAGTTAATGCTGCTGGTGAAAGTTATGTGAGCTATGCAGATTATGCCGTTGCAGTGTTTGATGAAATTGAAAATCCAAAGCATGTTAACAGCCGTTTTACAGTGACTTCTAATAAATAATGATCAACCGAGCGTAAAAACTGCGCTCGGTTATTATTATTTTTCATTTTACAGACAAATGACTGTTTACAATCAGGCAGTTATTAGCTACTATCAAGTGTGAGTATTACATAAAAGGAGACGACAATTATGTCCACACAACGTATAGAAAAAGACTTTTTAGGTGAACGTGCCTTACCAAGCACTGCTTATTACGGTATCCAAACGCTTCGTGCAACTGAAAATTTCCCGATTACAGGGTATTCAATTCATTCAGCACTTATTAAAGCAATGGGTATTGTTAAAAAAGCAGCTGCTTTGAGTAATATGGAGGTACACCTACTTTCAAAAGAAATCGGAGATGCAATTGTCGAGGCTGCACAAGAAGTTATTGATGGCGAGTGGGATGCTGAATTTATCGTTGACCCAATCCAAGGTGGTGCTGGCACATCAATTAATATGAATGCCAACGAAGTTATCGCTAACCGTGCCTTAGAGATTTTAGGTAAAGAAAAAGGGGACTACCATACAATTAGCCCTAACAGCCATGTAAATATGTCACAATCAACAAATGATGCTTTCCCAACAGCTATTCATATTGCTGTGTTGAATTTGATAGATGAACTACTTCTTACAATGGAAAACATGCAAGCTGTGTTCCACCAAAAAGCGGAGCAATTTGCACATGTTATCAAAATGGGTCGTACTCATTTACAAGATGCTGTACCGATTCGATTAGGGCAAGAATTTGAAGCATATTGCCGTGTAATCACTCGTGATATTGCGCGCATTCGCCAAACTCGTCCAAATTTATATGATGTAAATATGGGAGCGACAGCTGTAGGTACAGGATTAAATGCATTCCCTGACTATATTCAATCAGTTGATATTCATCTTGCTGAAATTTCAGGATTGCCACTTAAAGGCGCTACTCACTTAGTAGATGCAACACAAAATACTGATGCTTATACAGAAGTATCAGGCGCATTAAAAATCTGTATGATCAATATGTCGAAAATTGCTAATGACCTTCGTTTAATGGCTTCTGGTCCACGTGCTGGATTAGGGGAAATCATTTTACCAGCGCGTCAACCTGGATCATCCATTATGCCAGGGAAAGTAAATCCTGTTATGCCAGAGGTACTGAACCAAGTGGCCTTCCAAGTAATTGGTAATGACCATACGATTTCTTTAGCATCTGAAGCAGGACAATTAGAATTAAACGTTATGGAGCCAGTGCTTGTCTTTAACTTAATTCAATCTATTAGCATTATGAATAACGTGTTCCGAGCATTTACACAAAATTGCTTGAAGGATATTGAAGCAAACGAAGACCGCATGAAAGAATATGTGGAAAAAAGTGTTGGCGTACTAACAGCAGTGAACCCGCATATTGGCTATGAAGTAGCTGCACGACTTGCACGCGAAGCAATTCTATCTGGTCGTTCAATTCGTGAGCTTTGCCTTGAAGAGGGTGTACTAACGAAAGAACAGTTAGATTTAATTCTAGATCCATATGAGATGACACATCCAGGTATTGCCGGATCAAGTATTATGAAATTAAAATAATTGATTATGAAAGCACTTTGTCTAAGGCAAAGTGCTTTTATGTTTTTGTAAAAACTATTATGTCAATAAATTTAAGGAGTCATACTTTTATATCACATCTTCATTGACACAATGGTTTTCGATACTACGAAAGCACTTTCGCTTTTGTAATTCATTTATCTTACAAAAGTTGGGCTTTTTTCTATGAATTTCAGGAGAATTAAACTATAATAACTACGTTGGAGTAATATTATAGTTGGAGGAATTTAGTATGAGTTTACGGAAAAAAAGTATAATTTGCTTTTCTACTTTAAATGTTCTCATGGGTGTCATTTTAATTATAGATCTAGCAAATGTAACTTCATTAAAATGGTTATCCACTTTATTAACAATAATGGGAATTACTATGACATTATCTTGTATTTTCTATGTAAAATTTAAAATTATTAAGCCTATTAAGCAATTAGCAGAATCCGCTCAAGCAATCGCTGATGGGAATTTGCGTACAGCTCCGATTGAAATTAATTCCAATGATGAGATCTCAGACTTAGCTAAAGCGTTTTTAGAGATGAAGGAACAATTACATACGATGACACAAAAAATTGCGAGTAGTTCAACAGATTTATCTGCGAGCATAGAGGAGCTATCAGCAAGTACAAATGAAATTACAGATGCAGTTAACGAAGTTGATTCACAAATGGAGAATACGACTGAGGGTCTTAAGAAAGCAGCACAATCAGCAAATGAAAGTGCTATTGCTATGCAGGAAACTGCTGATGGCATTGAACGTATTACCGTGGCAACGCAAGATGTATTTGATCATGCAAAAGAAGCAAATGACATTGCAGGCAACGGTGCGGAAATTTTACATGTGGCTAAAAATCAGATGGAATTTATTTCAACTTCTACTGAAAAAACAAGTGAATTAATGCAGCAATTATTTGGAAAAATGACAGATATCAAATCGATGACAGACATGATTACGGCTATTACAGATCAGACGAATTTGCTTGCATTAAATGCAGCGATTGAAGCAGCTCGTGCCGGAGAGCATGGTAAAGGCTTTGCAGTAGTAGCGGAGGAAGTTCGAAAATTGGCAGAGCAATCTAAGCATTCGGCTATTCAAATTGTCGAGCTAGTAGTGGGCATTGAAAGTGATACAAAACAAGTAGCTACCTCTGTCGAAGAGGACTTGAAAAACGTTCAACAGGGCGTCTATGTTATTGATGAGGCTACAAAGTCGTTTGGTACGATCTCTCAGCATGTTAGCAAAATGACGAACCAGCTAGAGGATATTTCTGCAACAGCTGAAGAGCTTTCAAGTAGTGCGAATGAGGTGACAAAATTAGTATCGACAATCGCAAATGGAATGGATAGCTTATCTAATAATACAGAGGTCGTTCTGCAGTCAGTTGATGAGCAAAGCGCTTCCATGCAAGCGGTCAACATGGTAGTATCACAAGACTTATGTGTACAAGCTGAAAATTTACAAAAGCTGACACAGAGATTTAGTAGACACTAATTGAAAGAAATATAGTATTCATTAAAAAAGGCTATTTTGCAGGAATTAATTTTCTGCGAAATAACCTTTTTTATTTTATATCAAGTGCATTGATTAACCGTTGTTATCAACTTTTCCGCCCCGGTCTATTCTCTAGAGACGCTTAGCCTCGAAATTAAATATTAAATAAGCCGAAAAAATCAGTTTTTATCGTCAACAATACTATGCTAATCATAAACATCATTTCTGCGATAGTAGCAACAAAATCCCTTTTATTTTCCGCGTATCTCCATTCCATAAATGCTCGTAACATTTCAGATGTTATTAAAAAGACAATTATGATAAACCAAGTTCCGAAATACCAAGGAGTTCCAACTGAATCATTGTAAATCGTATAATACGAACTAATTAAAAATAGACTCGTAAAAATTATTCGTACAGTCCAATCTAGTTTTTTATGTCTTTCGTTAAGGTGATTATAAGAAAACCATTTCTTTCTTTCGACACCTAGCAGCTTTCTAATGACAAATCCAAAAGTACTAATTACTAAAAGTAGTCCAATAAGAAAAAGTATTAATGTCCTTAGTTCAATATTAATATGATTCAATTCATTCACCTCTCAACCTGATCTTTTCTTTACAAAAAGAAAGAGACCGTAGCTCTAGATTATTTATGTATTCTTATTGCTTGAACAATTAATGTAATTCCTATAATACATAAACTCCCTGATAAAACATGAAGAGTTATATTCCATCCTTCGCTGACTTTTTGAAAATATTTGATATATAAAGATACGCCATATATGTACATAAGGACACCCCAAATGCCTCTAAGCATCTTCATATAATCTCCACCCATCCTTTTTAAACTAACTGAAAATTTTATCTGTAAAGAGAGTGTAGCACAGTTGATAATTATTTGGTAATTAATTGGGGGTGAGCGGCAAGCGAAATTACCAGTTATATAAAAAATATGAAAATGTATACACTAAAGCCCTTAGATTGATATGTGAGGGCAGTTTAACATTTAAGTTTATACGTTAATTACATGCAGAGCTTTGAGTTAGCATACATAAGTATCCGACTGCGGGAGCCTGAGGAGACTTTGAAATTTATTTGAAAACACTAAAAGATATTTTATGTATTAATTGATTTTATTGGTATAATTTTGAAAGAAGGGTGGGAATATGAATGGGTATAAATTTTAATAGTTTTCTTAAAGAAGAATTGTCAGTAATCGATATTCAGACAGCTATGGTACATGGTGATATAACATCAAAAGAATTAACTATGTATTATTTACACAGAATTGCTAAGTATGATCAAGATGGACAGAGAATTAATTCTATGCTTGAAATTAATCCTGAAGCGATATTTATTGCTGAAGCTTTAGATGAAGAAAGACTAACAAAAGGGACTAGAGGGCCTCTACACGGAATTCCGGTAGTTTTAAAAGATAATATCGAAACGAAAGATTTTATGCATACTAGTGCGGGCGTAATAGCATTAGAAAATTATTTAGCAAAGCAGGATGCATTTCTAGTAAAAAAGCTCCGTGAAGCAGGGGCTGTTATTTTAGGAAAAACGAATATGACTGAATTAGCAAACGGTATGTCGAGTACGATGTGGGCAGGCTATAGTTCTCGAGGTGGACAAACACTAAATCCTTATGGTGATCCAGAACTTTTTGTAGGAGGGTCCAGTTCGGGTTCGGCAGTAGCAGTGGCATCAAACTTTTCTGTTTTATCAATTGGAACTGAGACAGATGCCTCGATTTTAAGTCCAGCTATTCAAAATTCAGTAGTTGGCATAAAACCGACAGTTGGGCTCATTAGTCGACAGGGCATTATTCCGTTTACATACTCTCAAGACACAGCAGGACCAATGGCTAGAACAGTAACAGATGCAGCTATTTTATTGGGAGCGTTAACAGGAGTAGATCAAGAAGACGTCGCTACATATAAAAGTGAAAGAAGGTTATATAAGGATTACATCAAATTTTTAGATGCCGCAGGATTAATTGGTGCTAGAATTGGTGTTTATAATAATGCCTCAAAAGCTTATTATGACTCAGGGGAATATGACGAAACACTTTTTAATAATGCAATTCAGGTTTTGAGAGAGCAAGGAGCCGATATTATTGAAGGCATCGAAATCCCTACTTTTCATAGAGACTGGAAATGGGGAGTACCGTTATACGAATTAAAGCATAGTTTAAATAATTTTCTTGTCAATCTACCTTCCCACATGCCTGTCCATTCTATCTCTGAGTTAATTCAATTTAATATTCGATCAAAAGAAAAGTCGTTGAAATATGGGCAGGATAAATTGGAGTCGAGAGAGAATTTACCGAACACGTTAAGAGATTCTGAATATTTAAACGCAAAACTAGAGGATTTGTATTTTTCACAAGAACAAGGGATCGATTATACATTAAAAAAATATGAATTAGATGCGATTATCTTTCCATCCTATATAGGTTCGACAATTAGTGCGAAAGCTGGATATCCGTCTATTGCCGTCCCAGCAGGGTATATGAAAAATGGGAGACCGTTTGGCATAACATTCGCAGGAACTGCATTTAGTGAAGATGTTCTAATAAAACTTGCATTTTCATTTGAGCAAGCAACTAAACTACGAAAAGCTCCGAAGTTGTATTAAGATCTTCTGTGCAAATCCGACACTAAACACCAATTAAAATATGGTGAAATTTATTTAATAGTAAAAAGATTTGACTAATTATATTAAGTTATTACTTGTAAGACAATAACGCAAATAAAAGGATGATTTTAATGAACATCAAAGGTAAAGTACTAGCAAGCGTTTTAGCACTTTCAATAGCAACTACAGGCGGATATATTACGGGAATGCAAGAAGAAGAGAATACAGCAGATGCGGCAACATTCTTTAATAAAAGTGATTTAGGTTATCCAATGTTTTCGCACTTGCCAGAAATCCAAGCGTATTTTAACTGGGATACTGTAAAACAAGGTAACCTAGTATTCTACGTTACAACATTTGACCAAGAAAGAACAGACCATGAAATGAATCTAAATTCTAGTTGGCTACCTAAAGATATAAAAATTTATGCATTTAAAAACATAAATCTAGATTGGATTACTGGTGAACAAAGGTCTGCAAGTTTTAACAATGTTTGATCGCCAGATGCTAAAAATGTAAATGGTGGTGATTTATCTTTATCAAACATCAAAGATGGTGACCCGGTTATTCTCGTGTATGGTGGGTTTGATACCAAGCTATTAGAAATCATTCATATAACTAAGGAGGATTATGAGAAAGCGATGAAAGGTCATAATCCTCAACCACCTGCATGTAAATAAAGTACATTTAGACTGTCCTTCACTGGGTAGTCTTTTTTATTTGTCTTCCTTTCCAATTTCTTAACAGTAGGTAAACTACACATTACAATTTAGTTTGATAGTCAGTAAGGAATATTTACTCTACTATTTCTTACATCTTTAAATGGCTAATTTAACAACTAAATAGCATAGAATAATAGGCGTAATTCGGTGTAATTTACTTAAATGGGAAGCCGGCGCAAATCCGACACTGCCCCGCAACTGTAAATGCACATAGTATTTTAATAAACTCGATCAACAACGATTCAATTCGTTTGTTGGGCGTTCTTTTTTTGCGTTGAATGTGCATGACCCCGAAGCCTACGATTCTGAGTGGAACTTTCTGGTGTTCCGACCTTGCGCACAACTTTTTTCTTCTTGAAAAATAATAGATGTTTTTCCGAAATATTGTTACTATTCAACTAACGGAACAGGTTAGTTGAATAAACAGGTATGTTATAGAAGAAGTTCAAGTAGTTTAAGTAGAGTTATTCAAACAATGTGCAAAAAATTCAAGTTGGAGGAATATACATACATTGTATTTTCGAAAAAGGAGCAGACAAATGAAACTAAATTTTCCTCATATGAAATTAGACTCTTTACCTAATTTAGATGTACCCATAAAAGAAATAACAAATTTAAACCTTTTTGATAATAGGTTAACAACGATACCTTCCGAAATTTATAAAATGAGCAGATTAAAAATTTTGAATATATCTGTTAATAAGATTAAAAAAATGCCTGCGGAGATAGGCAATTTAACAGATCTTAGAATGTTGGATGCAGGGCATAATGAAATTGACGTTATTCCTCCTGAAATTGGATCCCTTCATAATCTGGAGGATTATTTATACCTTCATAATAATAAATTAAAGTCCATTCCACCTGAGATCTCTAAGCTGGTCAAAGTGAAATATTTAAATCTAAGTGATAATCAATTATTAAAATTACCAGATGAACTTGGACATTTGACCAATATTATAGAACTGCGTGTAATGAATAATCAATTGAAAGAGTTGCCGTACAGTATTTGTAGATTAAGTAACTTGAAGGAATTACATTTAAAAAATAATCAAATCACAACTCTTCCAGTAAATATAGGGGAATTGTCATTATTGCGTGTTTTAGATATAGAAGATAATCAATTAAAAGATATACCTCAATCTTTACATAAATGTTTAAGGTTAAGACGATTAAATTTGAGACATAATCAATTGACCACATTACCTGAAGAGATTGGACAATTGAAGAATTTATTAGAAATTGATCTAAGAAGCAATCTTCTAACGGAATTACCAAAATCATTGCTGGAAATGGAGGGGTTAGAACGTTTGGATCTTAGATGGAACCACCAATTAAACATACCAAAGTGGTTAAGAGAACTAGAAGAAAAAGGGTGTATTATTTATTTGTAATTGTGATTAAATGCACTTAAACTAACTGGGCTTTAGTTTAATGTTTACAATCCGAGTTAAAAAGTCTAGAAGATAATGCATAAGAAACTGGAATATATTGTGTTATTTGACTTTGGAAATACACTCCTATACAATTGATTTTAATAATCTAATAGGAATACTAGATTCCTATGACAACTGAATAGCGTGGAGTAATAGGTGTAAATTGCGTGCAATTTACTTAAAAGGGAAGTCGGTGCAAATCCGACACTGTCCCGCAACTGTAAATGTGAGCGACTTTTCAAATACCACTGTTTAACGACGGGAAGGGGAAAAGTAGCGATGATCATGAGTCAGGATACCTGCCTATTATGAGTACACACCATAACCCTACGAGGAATAGGAGGTGGCATGTTGACAAAACAGAATGCTCTGTTCGTCACTGTACGTCAAACGCCCAAAATAAAAGAAGGTATTGGCAATCGAGCTAATTCTTTGATATTTGGGCATTGTTTGACATTATATGATGAACGAAAAAGATAGAATGAAGGATTTCCTCGCGTTAATAGGAAATCCTTTTTTTACTGATGACTTCCGTTTTGAAAATATGTACGAAAAGAGGATGCAAGTATGACGAATATTCATGTATATACAGCACAGGATTCGCAATATTTAGATATGAAAATTTGTAAGCAGCCACGCACTGAAGTTACTAAGAAAGCTACAACAAGAATGGTTATAGAATCACTTGTTGATCAATTAATAGCTAGTAATCTTATTAGTAATGAACGATTATTTGAGCAAATTTTATATAACAAAGATATTATTTGGATTCAAAATGAAAATATTAATGGGCACCTTTTTGCAAAGGCGGATATGACAGATCAGCTTAAAACAAAAACAAATAGTTTTATGATGTATATGCCGACAAATCCAATTGTGTATGAGGTGAATGGTGAGCATTATCATTTAATTACACGGATTGATTCGACGCGTGCAAAACCAAATTTAGAGCGACTTTCCCAAGATCCTAATCCAATATTAAGTGCTGCTCGGGTCAATGATTTATTGTGCTCGATAGTAATGCGCTTTTATGAAACATATTTAGAGGATTTATCACAGGTAGCTCATAAAGACAAACAACTGATTAATTTTGTAGAGCGAGAGTATCAGCAATTTTTAGAAGCTGTGAAGGAGCTAAATGATTATCATTTAAACTGGCACCCACGTGGTAACGGTCATGAACTATTGCTTGAATTAATTGATAATTTGCAACTTTTGAGAAGCCGACCGGGCAAGGTTTTAATTGATTTTTCTAATTCCCATAGTCACGTTGTGGTGGAACCTTCATATCGCATTTTTAAACAAGCACAGAAAACAGTACAAGCTTTATAAAAAAAATCGCGCGGGGTGAAGAAGAATACCCGTGAACTGGAGTGGTATACCTGCGAAGTAGAGTAAATACACGCGGAAGCAAAGCAAATACCCGTGCAAAGCAAGATTACCCGCAATAGCATAGTAAATCCCCACGAAACATAATAAACAGGACAATGATATAAAATCATGTCCTGTTTTTATGAATTTAGTCAATACAATGCATAGCTGCCGCTGCCTCATGCCATGGAACGGAGTAGCCTTTGCCTTTTGCACAAAAAATACTCGAGGATGTATATTCGGGGTCGGCGTTTTTATCGTAGTCAATTTGCGCAATAATGTCTTCTGTATTGTGACACATATCATAACCATCAAATTGTAGAGAAAGTACGCCCTTACCATTAGTGTAGGCGGCAAAGGTTGTACTGTAGCTCATAAATGTTGCGACAGGGGCTCGACCAGTTAAAATCGCATCATGTTCAGTTAAAATTGGCGCATCAAATGTACCAGCAGCTTGTTGAATATCGGTCATCATGCGGCCGATAAAATCACTAGGAGCTTTTAGCTTAAAGCGGTAATACGGCTCTAGTAATACATTTTCTGCTTGCTCCAGCCCTTGCCGTAATGCTCGGAATGTTGCTTCACGGAAGTCGCCACCATCAGTATGTTTAATATGTGCGCGTCCCGTTAAAAGAGTGAAGCGAACATCTGTCACGGGGAATCCTGTTAACAGCCCATGATGATCGCGCTCGAATAAATGTTTTTCAATGAGTCGTTGATGCCCGACCGATAAATCATCCGCATGACATGCATTGACAAATGTATTGCCAGTAACGCGTGTATTTGGCTCCATCAATAAATGTACTTCTGCATAATGCTTTAATGGCTCAAAATGACCATAGCCCGTCACCGTTGTTGCGATCGTTTCCATATATAAAATCTGTGGTTCGCTAAATGAAATGTCTAGTGAGAAGCGTTTATTAAGCACGTCGATCAGAACTTCGAGTTGGATGACACCCATAATATGTACATGAATTTCTTGAAATTTTTCATGCCACAGCACACGTAATGATGGCTCTTCCGCTTCGAGTATGCGGAAAATTTTTAATACTTCCTTTATATGCTGATCGCCTTCATATTGTACTTTCGCTTGTAATGTCGGTACTAATTCATAGGGCTGCGGGTTACCTGAATTACCAATGATATCTCCGATGTTTGCTTCACTAATTCCTTTAACTGCGAAAATCTCCCCAGCCTCGACCTCTTGAACTGTTACATAACGGCTGCCATTGTATAGTCGAATCTCAGTCACTTTTTCTGTTACATCTCCAAAGGAAAATTCATCACGCACATGTAACGTTCCCTGCAATGCCTTTAAAAAAGTTAAGCGTTGATGTCCATCATGACGAATTTTAAACACCTCACCTTGAAACGGGGCATTGTTATGAAAATGTATCTCTGTAAGTAGGAGAAGCTGTGCTAGGAATTCCTTTATCCCAATATCTTTCAAGGCAGAGCCAGAAAAACATAGAAAGGCCTTTTCCTGTTTAACCATCGTTTGTAAATGAGTAAGGCAGCTAGAGCTATCCAATGTCTCATTAAGAAAAGCATCGAGAAGCTGCTCATCACGTTCTGCAAGCCACTCCATCATGTGGTTGGAAACATAGTCAGAACGGAGCGGGTCATCTACGAATAGTACATCCTCAGAGCAATCCTTTTGAAGCTGTGCCATAACGGCTTCAACATCTGCCCCTTCACGGTCAATTTTGTTGATAAAGAAGAAGGTTGGGACGTGATATTGGCGTAAAAGTTGCCACACTGTTTCAGTATGACCTTGTAGTCCTTCAACCGCACTAACAATAATAATGGCATAATCCATAACTCGAATGGCACGCTCCATCTCTGGCGAGAAATCGACGTGTCCAGGTGTATCGATTAACGTATATGTATCATTTCCAATCGTCATGCGACCTTGCTCCGCAAAAATCGTAATGCCTCTTTGACGCTCTAACTCATGATTGTCTAGAAATGTGTCCTGGTGATCTACTCGCCCGCGGGCTTGAATACTGTTTGTATGAAATAGTAACTGCTCAGAAAATGTTGTTTTTCCTGCATCAACGTGAGCAAGTACTCCAATTGTTACATTCATAAAAAATCCTCGTTTCTATTAATTCATATCAACATTGTAACAGAATTGGGTAAAAAAATATTTCGTGTAGTGTTTATGTCGCAATAGTGTTAAAATATTTAATATATTTATTATTATGATTTATTTGTGAGATTGTGAATCTGATTATTTACAACAAAATAAAAACGACGTATTGGTGCAAATGATTTTGTCATTTGCTTAAAAGGGAAATCGGTGCAAATCCGATGCTGTCCCGCAACTGTAAATGGGGAGTCTATACGAGATGCCACTGTAGCTACGCTATGGGAAGGCGTATAGATGACGAACCTAAGCCAGGATACCTGCCAATATATATTTTTTACTTAAACCACGAGGATGGAGATAGTGAACAGGTTGAAGAACCTTTCTTTCGCTATGCTAACCTCTTGGAAACAAGGGGATTTTTTTATGCCCTTTTCTAGAAACTTAACTCGGTAGCAAAGAAGTCTAATGATTTCTTTCTATATATTTAACATCAAAGGAGAAGAGGACATGAAGAAATGGAAACACGTATGGCTTGTCTTTGCAATAGCATTGATCGCTGTACTAGGCGCGTGTAACGCAAAGGACAAACCAGAATCTGCAGCAAAAGATGAGAAGGTAGAGCCTTCACATGCTGAAACGACAGAAGTAACGATTGAAAATAATGGAACAACACAAGTATATAAGGAAGCACCAAAAAAAGCGATTAGCTTAAATCAACACGTGACAGAAATTATGCTGGCTTTAGGTTTAGAAGATTCAATGGTAGGGACGGCATACTTAGATGACAAAATTTATGAGCCCTTGCAAGCTGCCTACAATAAAGTACCTGTGTTAGCTGAACAGTATCCTTCAAAGGAGCAGGTTATTAATGCTGAGGCAGACTTTTTATACGGTGGTTGGAAAAGTGCCTTTGGAGAGAAAGGTGTTGGTACACCTGAAGAGCTTGAGGTCTTAGGGATTCACACTTATTTACATACTGCCTCAAATATGACGAAACCAACTTTAGACGATATTTTCACAGATATTCGAAATATCGCAAAAATTTTCCGCGTTGAGGATCGTGGAGAAGCTTTAATTGAGAAAATGACAAAGGATGTAGATGCAGTACGAGCAAAATTACCGCAAGATGGGAAAGAACTGCGGGTATTAGTGTTTGATAGTGGTGATAAAGATGTCTTTACTGCTGGACAGAACTTTATGAATGAGCTTGTTAGTATGTCTGGCGGTAAAAATATTTTTGGTGATGTAGAATCAGGATGGACTACGGTATCAAAAGAGAATGTAGTAGAACGAAATCCAGAAGTTGTTGTTGTCGTTGATTACGGAGAAACAACGGCGAAAGAAAAAATAAATTTCTTAAAAAATGATCCAGCCTTAAAGGAAACGGAAGCAGTAAAAAATGAACGCTTTGTGATCTTACCGCTTTCTGCTGCGTCAGAAGGAGTTCGTGCTGCAGAAGCCATTCAAGTATTAGCAAAAGGCTTCTATCCTGACAGCTTTAAAAACTAGAAATAATCTGGGCTAGCGTTTTGCTAGCTCCTTTTTCATAAGGAGAATTATTTATGAATGCATTCCGTACGAATATACCGGACAAAACCTTTGAAAAGCTAAACAATAAAGGGGGTTTTACTCGTCTTGCCGTAAGTCCTGGTATTATTAATAAACATTATACGCCTGCACAATTTCAAACAATAGCGAAGGTTGTAGGGGAGACCGGTGCGATCAAATACTCTGCCTCTTTCAGCATATTATTATCTATTCCAACAGTAGATGTAGCAAATACGATTGGGGAGCTAGAAAATGCTGGTCTGTATGTGGCAAAGCAAGGGCCAATTGTAGCGATGAAGGCCTGTGATTTTTGTGACGGTGATAAGATGGAGGCAGCACCGATTACTGAACAGCTATATCATGCATTAGCAGGAATAACGGTCCCTACAGGATTACGTTTAAATGTCAATGGCTGTGCCTCAGCCTGTTATAATGCGGTCTATGATGATATTGGGCTTGTCTATCAAAAGGATAGCTTTGACGTCTATTTAGGAGCAGTACCAATGGGGGCGAATGCACAAGCCGGAACGCTGTTTGCAAAAAGGGTAGGAGTAGAGCAGGTTGAAGGATTTTTAAGGCAAATCATTGAGTTCTATAAGGAACACGCTCGTCCGAATGAACCTTTTTATAAATTTTATCGCAGAACAAAATCTGCTGATTATTGGGAGTTATTAAAAAGTAAGACTTAATCCTAGATTCATAATCATCTCGTTTTACCGCAATAAAATGCCTACAGAAATAAATTGTAGGCATTTCAATTGCATGGTTTTCTAATTTGGTATTTAGTAAAGTATCTATAACCTAATTTTCTAAGTACTTTCCGTTCCGATATGCATTATTTTCGAAAGATACGTAAGCTTGAATGACTTTACCATTTTCTACTCTATATCCATAAAGCACTGTTGGTTCATCATCAAATTTCACTTGTATTTCGTATCTATTTGATGTTGTTGACAATGAATCTTTGTCTACACTAATTTTCCAAGATGCATTTGAGTATTTCTCTTCTAAATGTTCTTCAACCATTTGAGTATATTTATTATATTTTGCATCCTGTATATATGGACGAACAATTAGTAATACTGCATAGCTTAAAAGGATAATAGCTACAAAACTATACAAAATTATTTTTCCTCTTTTTCTAAAAAAGAATGAGATTACGAAAAAGAAATAAATAATGCCAAACACAAAAGATAGCTCTAATGCTTTTAAATCCATATATCTATCTCCTAATAAAATCAATTTTAATTAGATTTTTCTATTTTAATTATAGCCTATGTAATATAGCATTGCTCCAAAAAAGTTGAGGTTAATAAGAGTGCCTTCTTTATTGAAGGTGGATTTGATTTACTACTGACCCAAAAGTTCAACTAGTTCTTTAGAAAGATTTAGAAGGTTCTTTATTGTATAGATCCAGCAATTGTTGTAATGGCAAATCGTAAAATTATTGCAGATGATGTTTCAGAACATATTTTTTATAATCCTGTGATAGTAGAAGAAAGTATACTGAAGCCGCCTGCAGTTGCTAAAAAGGCCAATTATTATCCGTATTAAAGAAAAGAGATTTTATGAAAGGATGATAACTGGCATGCATATTTCATTAGTTGGGAGCATTAATATCGATCTTGTCTTTCGTGTTCCTTATATTGTAAATAATGGTGAAACGCTTCACAGTGCGTTCCATAGTGTTTATTACGGTGGAAAAGGTGCTAATCAAGCTGTAGCAGCAAGTCAGCTAGGAGAAAATGTTCATTTTATTGGAAAAGAAGGCAAAGATGATTTCGGGGAGCACGCGATAAGAAATTTAAAAGATAAAGGCGTTTATGTTGATTCCATTCGAAAGGAGGGAGCTACTGGGCAAGCGATAATCCAAGTGACAGATGCCGGTGATAATGCGATTGTTTTGTTTCCTGGTGCAAACTTTCTAGTTACTCCTAAACAAATTGAACAGGAAGCTACTATCATTTCTTCAAGCAAAGCACTTCTTCTTCAACTTGAAATACCGCTAGATGCAGTTGAAAAGGCAGTGGAAATCGCATCTCAACATGGAAAAATCATCATCCTAAATCCAGCACCATCTCTAAAATTACCAGATTCTTTATTGAAGAATATTACTTTTATAACTCCGAATGAAACAGAACTTGCACAGTTGATGGGGATTGAAGTGACAACAGAAGAAAATATTCGCTCCGCATGTAGGTCATTGTTAGATAAAGGGGTCGGAACGGTAGTCGTTACACTTGGATCTAAAGGCTCTTATTATATGAATCATGAAGAAAGTGGCTGGGTTTATGCGTTGCGTGTTGACACGATCGATACAACTGGTGCGGGAGACGCATTTAATGGAGCTTTGACAGTAGCACTATGTAGGGTGGGAGTCGCTTCGAAGTTCGATCGTTTTTGCCACGAAAGTTGCCGCTTATGTCGTTACTCAAATGGGTGCACAACCGCGTATCCCAGAATCAATCTTGAAATAAATGATATCCGTAGCTCTTCGTCATTATTGCGAAGCAGCTACGTTTTTTTTTTGATGCAGTAAGTCACCCGTTAGAATCTCACCACTGTAAAATCCTCTCTGAGATAAAAAACAATTTTTCCTTAAAAGCAGGAATAATACTTAGGGCGTCGAAATATTCTACATAAGTAATGAAATTTTAACACAAAGGGGATTTAAAATATGACTTTGAAACAAGGGATTCAACCAGAAGATCTATATCAATTAAAATCAGTGGCAGATCCACAAGTATCACCTGACGGAACAGAAGTTGTGTATGTAGAGACGCATATTGATGAGAAGAAAAAGGACTACGTGTCTAATTTATTTTACATAAACTTGCATGAAAAAAAGACTCAACAATGGACATTTGGAGAAGATAAAACGAATTCACCAGTTTGGTCTCCAGATGGCAGTAAAATCGCATTTGTATCAACGAGACATGGCAAGCCACAGATTTTTGTGCTTTCTAAAGCAGGTGGGGAAGCGAAACAACTTACTAATTGTAAAAACGGTGCGACATCACCAGTTTGGTCTCCATGTGGTAAGAATATTGCATTTGCAGTAAAGCTAGGTAAAAATGAAAGCATTTATGATAAAGCTGAAAATGATAAGAAAGATGATAAAGTACTTAAACCACTTGTAATAGAAAAGATGAAATATAAGTCAGATGCTGCTGGGTTTATTGATATGGAGCAATTTTCTCAAATTGCAATCGTCAATCTTGAATCTGGAGAATTAGAGCTAGTTACGGAAGGGAAACATAATTTACAACTTGGTACATGGTCTCCAAACGGAAAATACCTTTCTTACATTGCTGACTTAACAGAGGATCTAGATTTTTCATTCATAAGTGATATTTACTTATTGGATTTAGAGACAAAACATGGTCGCAAGCTAACGGAAGGAACGGGTATGTTCTATCTTACTTCATGGTCTCCGAATAGCCGCTACATAGCTTATATTGGAAGTGAAAGAGAATTTGAAAATGCGACACAAGCAAAGTTATGGATTTATGATTTGGAAAATAACAATACGACGTGTATAACGAGTGAATTTGACGCGCCTGTCGGTGATTATGTTGTTGGTGATTTCCTGCAAGGTGTAGTTGCTCCTCGTGTCCAATGGTTGGAGGATAATAAAAGTTTTTACTTCCAAGTGACAGATCACGGAAATACAGCTATTTATTTTGGTAATCTATCTGGAGAATTATATCCAGCGATTAATGATGATCAGTATGTCTATGGTTTTTCACTTGACTATAAGAATGACAAAGCGGTAGTCGCAATCAGCACTACTACAAATCCTGGCGATCTATTTCACGTAAATTTAAATACTGGTGAAAAGGAACAACTTACAAAAGTTAATGAAGAATTTTTAAAGTCGAGAGAATTATCTGTTCCAGAAGCAATTGAATATGAGAGGGCAGATGGTTGGAAAGTAAGCGGTTGGATGATGAAGCCTATTGGATTTGAGGAAGGGAAAAAGTATCCACTTATTCTTGAAATCCATGGTGGACCGCATGCTATGTATGCCAACTCATATTTTAATGAATTCCAAATCCTTGCTGCACAAGGTTATGCGGTTCTCTTTACGAATCCTCGCGGAAGCCATGGCTACGGTCAAAAATTTGTTGATGCGGTTCGTGGTGAATATGGCGGCAATGATTATAATGATCTAATGGCCGCTGTTGATTATGCATTGGTGCATTATGATTTCATTGACAAAAACCGTCTCGGAGTTACAGGTGGGAGCTATGGGGGCTTCATGACAAACTGGATTGTCGGTCATACAAATCGCTTTAAAGCAGCTGTTACGCAACGTTGCATTTCTAACTGGATTAGCTTTTACGGCGTAAGTGATATCGGCTATTATTTCAATGACTGGCAAATTCAAGCGGGACTAGACAATATAGAGAAACTATGGAATCATTCGCCACTTAAATATGTAGACAATGTGGAGACGCCACTGTTAATTTTACACAGCGAAAAAGACTATCGCTGTCCGATTGAACAAGCAGAGCAATTATTTATTGCCTTGAAACATCGTAAAAAAGAAACTAAATTTGTTCGCTTCCCAGAATCCAATCATGAACTTTCTAGGAGCGGAAAACCAACGTTAAGAATCAATAGACTAGAATATATTAGGGATTGGTTTGTGAAATATCTATAAAATAAATATAGGTGGCAAAAGAAGTGAAAATACTTCTTTTGCCACTTATTATTTTTACATAACAAAGGCTGTTTTCGTCAAGATAGTTGCTCTTCAGCTAACGGCGTAGATTCGTTGAAGAAGGAATTAAAAACTTATATCTTCAAAGGAACATCTTTGGCGCAAAGAGTAAAGACAATCCCATAGACAGTTTCCTAAATAATTTTAAAATTTTTGAACGAAATGAAGCATCGCTCCGTCTAATGGAGGAAGGAGGCGAAAAGGATGGAATTTGAAATCGTGCAGCGTGCTATTCGAGGGGATCATCAAGCGATACTTTCACTTATTGAAATGGATGAAGATATTTTATATCGCATGGCTTTTACATATCTGAAAAATGAGCAAGACGCTTTAGACGTGATGCAGGACCTAGTTTACAAGGCACTAAAAAAAATGCATACCGTTAAACAACACGAATATGCCAGAACATGGCTCGTGCGCGTCTTAATCAATTGTTGTAAAGACCATTTGCGAAAACGTCAACCAACTATTTCAATACAAGAACATCACCAAGTTGAATGGGTCATCTACTCTGATATGGAGCGGTTATTGGAACATTTATCCTTATCGGAGCAGCAACTCGTCTATATGAAATATTTTCAGCAACTAAAAAACAAAGAAATTGCCGAGCTAAATCAAATTCCGGAGGGTACTGTAAAGTCTAAGCTTCATCACATACTAAAGAAGCTTAGAAACTTCGCTGGAGAAAAGGAGGACTGGCTATGAGTAAACTACCGATTGACGTTCCAAAGGAGAAACTTCAACAAGTTAGGATGGATATGTTTCGTAAAGTTCAACGAGAAAAAAGAGCAAAGAAGCGCATTGTTCCGGTTGCAATAGCCTTTTTGTTTTGCTTAAGCTTTTTATTTTCAATTCGTGTTTCTCCTACGATTGCTAGCTATGTTGCAAAAATCCCTGGCTTTCAACCAATTGTATTAGCGGTTGTAAGAGATAAAGGGATAAAAGATATTGTGGACAATGGATACTATGAAGAAATCAATACGACGCAGTCTAAAAATGGTCTATCACTTACATTGCAAGGCGTGATTGCAGATAATTCGGGATTAGTACTTTACTATGACGCCGATGCAACATTTGATATGTCGGAATTACACTTGGAGGAAGTTCAATTGTTCCAAGGAGACGAAGAAATTAAAGGCGGAGGTTCATTTACAAGTCATCAATCACATCAAACGCGCATCTCTTCTTCAGTTGACTATAGTTTTTCAGAGCCTTTCGCTTATACTTCAAAGGATTTTAAAGTGGTTTTTCGTTTTTATGAAAAAGATAAGGGGAACATTGAAATGACGATACCGTTTTCACTACAAAACGAAATCGCAAAGGAAAAAATTATTACTGCGAATCGTATTGTAGACGTCGGTGGTCAGAAATTTACGATTACACAAATTCGCCGTTCTCCACTAAGAACGGCAATCGATATTGAATTAGATGAAGCGAATACGATGCAAATTTTAGCGCTTGATGATATTGCGGTCGAGACGGAAAATGGGGAGCGAAGAGAAGGCATTAAATATGGCTTGTCATTAGGTGGTGATATTCGCGACGGCAAATTCACGCTTAATTTACAAAGTAATTATTTCCATGATTCAGATTCACTCAAAATATTAATTGGAGCTGTTCATGCCGTTCCAAAGGGCGAGGATTATATCGAAGTTGATTTTGGTACAAAAGAAGTACTCACGAAGCCTGAATATTTGGATTGGAACATTTCTGTAGCGCAGCAAAGTGTATCGGTTGCTGCAAAGAAATGGGATGATAGATGGGCACATTCGTTTCTAAATGATGCTGTAAAAGCAGATGGCACGACGTTAAAATATAAAGGTAGCACGTTCTCAGATGATGAGCAGTACCTATTTGAGACGGAGAACTTTGAAAATTATGATGGCAAAGCAAAATTATATATTAGCTATTACTTCAATCCTATTGGAAAAAATATTGAACTGAATATTCCATTGAAATAAAGTAAAGATGTTCAAAAAGGCTCTCCTTTTTGAACATCTTTTTAATTTTTTCATACTTATGGTAATATTCCTGTATTGGGTTCGGGTAAAACCTACCTAATAAAATGCTACTAGGTTATCTTGATTACAGTATGTGCTGAAGCCATCGCGATTGGAAATGCAATCAATTTCTTTTATTAACCTCCCTTGTCTGAGAAACCTTTTGATTGGTATTTTGAAAATACACAAAGTGAGAATGTTTTAAGATGGGATGTAGGGAATTTTATCATTTCCACTATGAAGAAATGCAAAAGTGGAGAAAAAAGGTGTAATGACGGAAAAACATTATTTCTATCTCGTTTATAGATTAGCTGATGATATTGAGGAATTTACTGACCGAAATCCAAATCGTTAATTTATTAGTAAAAGACCACTCAGTGTGAAGTGTACTCAAAAGTTAGACACATATTAATTAAGCAAAATTGTAAGGATTAAGTTCGATATTGTACCGGACTTAATCCTTTTAATTTTGGCTTTATTTGTTTGTGATTATTCTATATATTGTCCAATCTCTTGTATGAAGTGCTCCATTTAAAACTCTTGCCTTGTAAGTAAAGTAATTCTGATTTTAAGATATAGAAGAAATTCTCCATTACTGCGTTATCGAGACAGTTTCCTTTACGAGACATACTTTGTGTAATGCTATGTTCTTTTAATGCATGAGCGTATTGTGAGCATCTATTTAAAAATTAAAATTAGATTGACAATTATTGATTACAAACGTAATATTTGTATATGGATTACATTTGTAATACAGGGAGGTGAGTTATATATTATGAAAGAATTACCTAAGATATCCGAAGCTGAATTGGAAGTTATGAAAGTTCTTTGGTCAAAATCCCCGCAAACAGCAAATGAAGTAATTAAAGTATTAGAATCAACAACGGATTGGAAACCGAAGACAATTCGAACACTTATTAATCGATTAGTCCAAAAAGAAGCCATTTCTTACCATCAAAATACGGGGCGTATATATGCATATTTTCCTTTAGTGTCACAAGATAAATATCTTCAAGTAGAAACAGAATCATTACTTAAACGTTTCTATGGCGCAGCATTTAAACCTCTTTTTGTGAACTTCTTAAAAGAAGAAAAGTTGTCTTCAGAAGATATTAACGAACTTAAGCGTATTCTGGATGAGAAGACTGAGGAAAATCAGAGGAAGGAAAGCTAATAATGATGGATAAGCTTATAAACGTCTATCTACCTCATTTTTTTAATTGGTTGATAGAAACCTCAATTATGGCAAGTATTCTAGTTGTTCTAATCTTATGTGTAAAAATTTTGTTTAGAAATCAGTTAAATCCACGATGGCAATATCTACTTTGGATGATATTAATTGTAAGACTTTTATTGCCATGGTCTTTGAATAGTACCTACAGTATCTATTCTATCTTTTCATACAGTAATGGGACTGCTGTTACAACTGTTTCTTCTTCAAAAGAACATATGAAAGAATTGACAGATATAGACAATTCAAAGTTGGTTATTAAAGAAGATTCCTTTGCAACTGGTTCAACCCAAGTAGCTGAGGAAAATAAGAAACAGAGTCGCAATAATGCAAATCAAAATGATGAGACTTTTTCTTTTTATTCAATCCTTATATACATTTGGCTTACTGGGGTTATCATTTTGGGCTTTACTACTATCATTATAAATAGGCGTTTACTTCACTTCATAAAAAAACAGCCTATGATTACAGATCAGAGGATTGTCACGATCTTTGAGAATTGTAAAAAATCTATGTCTGTTCAACAGGAAATCCCACTTTTTTTTGCTGGAAATATTTCAAGTCCAACTGTGGTCGGATTTATTAGGCCAAAGGTGTTATTGTCAGGTGTACACTCGGAAGTATTAAATGAGCAACAGCTACGATACATTTTTCATCACGAATTAGCCCACATCAAACGAAGAGATGTTGGGGTGAATTGGCTTATGTATGGCTTACTCATTCTAAATTGGTTTAATCCTATTCTTTGGTATGCCTACTCATGTATGAGAGAAGATTAGGAATTAGCCTGTGATTCATTAGCTCTTACATATATAAATTCAGATGAGCAACTTGCATACGGTCATACTATTATTAGCCTTTTAGAACACTACTCAAATTTTTATCAAATACCAAGTTTAGCAAACTTAAGTAGGAATAAAAAAACTTTGAAAAGGAGGATCCTTATGATAAAAAAATTCAAAAACTCTTATCGTTGGTCTGTATTTGGCGTTGCTACTTTAATCGCTGTCTCATCTATATCTTTAGTAAATGCACGTGTAGATAAACCGACTAACCCGATGAATGAAAATACGGAATTAAATGAAGAAAAAGGGAAAACAGAGGTGGTCCAATTAAGTGTCAAAAATAGCGAACCAACAAACGGTCCACTTACAGAAGTAGGTCAGTGGCAAATTATAGGTCTTGGTTATAAATCTACATTAGTTAATATAAAAAATGTAGACAAAACCTATGATATGGGTGCAATTAAATTTACTATTGAATCCATCAATTTCGTACAATTGACAAATTTACCTGAGTTTACTATAAAACAAATCAAAGAGAAACATGGTAAAGATCTCAATGATGAATTAAATTTAATTGAAATATCTTATAAAGTTGAAAATACAACCGATAAAGATATAGTTTTCTACCCTGTTGATACACTTACAATTAATAATAAAACTCAAATTAAATCGAAGGATTATGTGCATCAAACATCTGATTCGCAAACCTTTATAAATAAAGTAGTCGATAAGAGGATTTATCTTATTCCCACTTTAGAAGTTCCATTTAGTGAAATTAATACGATAAATATTATTACGAGTGATGTATTGAACAAGGAAAACTCTACAATTTTAAACCCGAGTAAAAACATAAGAATTAATTTATAATATAAAGAATATATATTGAAACAGCTAGCTAAATTGAACTGTCCTCCAATTGACAATACAATGTTTGTGAAGAATTGTACTTTAAGAATGGGATGCAATAAAAAATACTTCTGATTAAAATCCTTTCTGAGCTTTCCACTTAGTTGAGCATAAATATGTATAGAAACAGTCTTATAATGGTCCTTTTTTTAACTAAAGGGTAGGTTAGTTCAATAAGAATTAGAAATAAAAAAACTACAGTATATTGAAAAAACCACCATATAGTGTAAAATTACACTATATGGTGGTTTTTCCTTATCAATTTAATATGGGGGGTATATATAAATTGAAGAGGTTTATTATAAGTATTTTGTCTTTATTTCCAGTTCCTTTCTTATTTCATTTTTACGAATATAATAGTCATCTTGCTAGGCAACACGCTGATTTTTTGTTTCCGGTATTTCTAGTGTTCATAATTGTTGTAGGTATATCATCGAGAAACATTAAATTTCCTTTGTTCTTTGGCTTGAATTTTATTATGACCGTTATTTCTTTGATATTTGGCTATTTTTTTATAGTTGATGATGGAGGTTGGTTTAAACCTTTTGGCAGAGATGCCGCCATTATATTTGTTTCAATTATTTATATTTTAGGGCAATTAATTATAAGAGTATTTAGCAAGCAAGGACATACTAACAGCCAAAGTAATAAGTAAATATGAAACGAAAAGAAGTAATTCTTCGTTATGATGGATTGCTTTTTCATAGGCTGCTAACAAAGTAGCATTTCTGTAATATATAAACTGTTTAATTTTGCTAAATCAATAATGTTTGTGAAAGAATGTACTTAAACTAATGGAGGGCTTTACTTGAAGGTCATTGAGTTGCATAGGCAGCTCTTTTTTCTTATTGAGCTAACGGAGAAGGGAATGCAGGGAATTAACTGTATAAGGTGGAATCAGTGGATTAATAGTAAAGAGGTGAAATAATGAGGAAATATGCTTTTCTTGAGGAAAAGATTGATGAAATATGTAAAGTAATGATTTATGGATCGCCCGATGAAACATACGTGTTTTTATATAATACATTACAAGATACTGGTTGTTTTGCTGATATGTGTTTTGAAGTTTTAGAAGAAGCAGAAGAATACTGTGAAAAATTAGGTATTAATAATGAGGATTGGCTATTTATTGATGAACCGTTAGATAGATGCCAAGACGATATAATTAATTGTAAATGATACAGATTTGTGATGTTGTACACTTAATCTAACGGGAGCTTTACTTAAATAAGGGGAAATGAAATTATGAAAAATCATTGTTGTGAGGATATGATTTTTCATGCAAGTTTCAAGTGTGAAATACATGAGAATCCGTTTGAATGTCCTGATAAAATAATCATTTTTTATGAACAAAATAATGACTACGGTTTGATAATACATGATGGTGGTGAGTCGATTATTAGCATTGATTTTTGTCCTTGGTGTGGTTTGAAACTTTGAATTTTAAATACTTCCTTCTTCAACTATCGGGGGCTTTACTTCAAGGTGGGATTCCTCAGAGACCCCATCATTTTCTTATTCAACTAACGGAGCAGGATTTGAATAAGTTAATATAATTAAATCGGGTTTTACTGGTTGTTACGAGGAATATTTTGAAAAAATTTCGTGGGAAAAATAGATACTTCCAAAATTTATGGAGAGAAGTAGAGACTTGTGATATACAATTCGATATGAATTCGTACTTTGATTTTTGTGGAATTGGTAAAAATAGTAAGAAGAGAACATATTAAAGCCCATATAGCTTTGTATAATAAATTATTAAAACAGCTTGAAACATTTGAAAAGCCTTATCAATCTTGGATATGTATTCACGAAGAAGACCCTATCTCAGATGCAGTATTATACTAAATATCAAACCAAAAAACAGAGTTGATTCTACACATTTTGTAGAGTAACTCTGTTTTTAGGTATTAACAGCAACAATCTTTTAGAAAACAGCCTTATCAAAAAGAATTAAGGTGAAGGAACTAAATCGTCGGAAACGTCTTTTTGAGAAACTAGGCTATTTATTGATTATTCCATAATATACTAAATCCTCGTATTTACCGTCTTTGATAATATGGTCCTTTAAAATTCCTTCTTGTTTCATGCCAATCTTCTCCATAACTTTTCCTGAAGCAGGGTTTGTTGAAAAATATCGGGCAAACACTTTGTGCAGTTTCTTTTCTTCAAAAGCAAATTGTACAATCGATTGTGCTGCCTCCGTGGCATAGCCTTTTCCCCAATACTCCTCGCCAATCCAATAGGCTATTTCACCTTGATTAAAATGTTTATTATTCGATAATGCAATGGCTCCAAATAATTCACCAGTTTCCTTATCTGTAACAGCAAACTCGTACGAAATATCCTCCATAAAATGATCGTAATGATGTTCCATCCATGATAATGCGTCATTTAAACTATATGGATAAGGTAGATACATAGTGCTTTTATAAATATTATAGTTATTGCAAAGCTTTGTAACCGTTTCTGCATCAGATGTTTGAAATAATCTAAGAACGAGTCTTTCTGTAGTAATCATTAACTTTTCACGAACATATCCCATTCTATCATCTCCATTTATCAATATTCTCACCATAGCGTAGGGTGATTTCTGTACCGACTAGGCGCTTTGTCGCTTTGTTGCTGACGCTACGCTTTCGCGCAGATAAAACATTTGTTGCTGACGCTACGCTTTCGCACAGAGCAAAGCTTCTTGGGGGCGACCGATGAGCCACTGCGCTCCAATCAACTCATTTACATGGTATAAAAATTTAAAATTTCATGCCAAATTTTAGGAATGAGATGAATCTATTATATAGTAAACGGAAAATTCTAACAATGAAATGCGGGGATCTAAATATTTCTCCCAAACAAAAAGACAGAATCACTTGGAGGTGATTCTGTCTCGGTTCATTTAGTTGAGTTTTTTAATAAAAACAACTTTTAAGTAATTGAATTCTGGAAATTCACGTGGGGCACGGAAATCCTTTGGTAAGCTGTATTCTTCAACAATTTTATAGGCTGTTTTAGTTTCTTTAAATGCTTGGTCAATAAAGCTCTTGAACTTTTTCATCCCAAAGCTAGCATTGTTCGTTGAAGCAACAATAACACCGTTTTTCTCCGTAATGGCGATTGTATCTACGAGTAATTTAGGATAGTCCTTCGCAGTTGAGAATGTTCTTTCTTTCGTACGTGCAAAGCTAGGTGGATCTAAAACGACAAGGTCAAATTTTAAATTATGGCGCTGAGCATATTTAAAATAGTTAAAGACATCCATGACTTTAATATCCTGTGATTCGTAGTCGATGCTATTAACACTAAATTGCTCAATTGTTTTGGCTAAACTACGCTTCGCAACATCTACACTAGTTGTTTTTATTGCTCCACCAAGTGCCGCTGCAACAGAAAATGCCCCCGTATAGGAGAACGTATTTAGCATATTTTTACCATCTGCATAACGTTCACGAATGGCAAGTCTTACTTCTCGTTGATCGAGGAAAATACCTGTCATGGCTCCATCATTTAAATTGACGGCGTATTTCATACTATTTTCCGTTACGATAATCGGAAATTCGCCAGGTGTTCCCATGACGAAATCGTCCTGTTCCATATACTGTCCTTTCGTATCGAAACGTTTTTTCTCATAAATGGCTTTGTAATCTACGGTCTCTGCTAGTGCTTCATATACCATTTCTTTAAATGAATAAATGCCTGCGCTATACCAGCTCACCATATAGTAAGCGTCGAAAAAGTCAATAGTTAAACCGCCAATGCCATCACCCTCGCCATTAAAGATTCGGAATGCTGTTGTGTGAGGATTGTTGAAAAATGATTCTCGATTTTGTATAGCTTTTTTAAATTTTTTCATAAAAAAGGATTGGTCTATTATTTCGTTAGCATCGTTTGTTAATACCCAACCAATACCTTTGTTTTGTAAGCCATAGTATCCTGTGCCAATAAAACGGTTATGAATATCCGTTAGTCTTAGAAGTGCACCTTCTTCGTTAGGAAGGTGGCGTGCATCAACTGCATCTTTTGAAATGAGCGGATAGCCTTTTTTTAATTGATTAGAAAAGGGATTGTTAATTTGTAAAGCAATAGTTTGTGTCATGTTGTCATCCTTTAAAAAAACATTTTGCTCTATTATCGCACTATTTTATGCTGATAGACAAACTTATTTCACGAAATTAGCAATTTTTTCAGCTGTTTCAATAGTAGCTTGTTCGAAAAAATTCATTTTACTAAAGTAACTATGGATTAAACCAGTCATATTTACATGTTCAACAGTCACTCCGGCATCTGTAAGCTTTTGTGCGTATGCAAGACCTTCATCATAGAGGACGTCTGCCTCTGCAGCAATGATAATCGTTTTTGGTAAAACACTTAAATCCTCAATCTGAAGTGGGGAAACAAGAGGATCCATATAGTTTAGTTGATCTGTGTAATGACCCGCAAACCACTGCATCCCTTGTTTGTCTAAGCCATAGTGTTCCCCGTAAACATTGTAAGAAATCGTTGTAAAATCAACATTGACTACAGGATAAATAAGTGCCTGTGCTTTAATCGCAGGTCCATTTAATGTCGCAGATAAGTAGGCGACCACTGTTGCTAAGTTTCCACCTGCGCTATCACCAGCGACTGTAAGATTTGCTGTATCTCCACCGAAATTTTCGATGTTTTCGTAAACCCACATGAAACTGTCATAAGCATCATAGAGCGGGGTAGGGAATGGATATTCTGGTGCTAGGCGATAGTCAACCGACACAACGATTGCTTCGGCTTTTTCTGCTAATAGCAGACACCCTGCATCCGTAGAATCTAAATTTCCGAATACCCAACCGCCTCCATGATAATAAACAATGACAGGAAGGTTTTTATTTAAAACAGGTCTATAAATACGCACATTAATTTGTGCTCCATCTCGAACTGTTATTTTTCTATTCTCAATTGCCGCAAGCTGAGGGCTATTTGGTGACGTCCATTTTGGCACTATTCGAACGGCTCTCGCTTCTTGTGGTGTTAAATCATAATATTGTAAAGAAGAATCACTTGCTTTTATATAACGGATCGCTTCATCTCTTAATTTAGTCATCTTCATCAATCCTTTTTAATTGCTTTTGTAAATCTATTATAAACTATTCATATAAAATTACTAGGATTTAATATCGAAAAAGAAAATATTTTGATTTCTAAGCTGAAATTATCTGATTGTAAAGTAAAATTATGTTTATAATATAATGAACGAAAGTATTTGGAGGGACAATATGATTTCTTTAATTGTGGCACATGATAATAATTATGTGATTGGCTATGAAAATGGCATGCCATGGCATTTGCCTGGGGATTTAAAATATTTTAAGGAGAAAACGATGGGGAAGCCAATGATTATGGGGCGTAAAACATTCGAATCCATCGGTAGACCGCTTCCTGGTCGACGCAATATTGTAATTACGCGTGATGAAAACTATCAGGCGGATGGGATTGAAGTGGTGACAAGCTTAGAGGGGGCCCTCGCCCTTGCTGGGGATGTTCCAGAAATAATGATTATTGGCGGCGAGCAAATTTTCCGCTTATCCATGGATATCGCAGATCGCTTGTATATTACAAAAATCAATCATTCGTTTAATGGGGATACATACTTCCCGAAATATGAGCAGGATTTTGTACAAGTATCCTTAGTGGAGCCAGAAACAGCACCAGAGGGTTACACATTCCAATATCAGATTTTTGAACGTAAGAACTAAATCATAAAGTAAACGAAGAGGCTGGGACAAAAGTGTTTCAGCCAGCAAAAATACCGAACTATCCAATGAAACGCTCATGAAATGTTTCGATATAGTTCGGTTTTTCTATTTATCGTGTTTTGTTAATTTAGAGATTATTCGGCTTTATAAAGGAACCAATTAGTTATGTCCCAGCCTCTTTTCATGTGAAATGGAAGGTGATTGGAAATATTTATAGAATAAATAATTATAAGATTCGATTCGTCACTATAATGTAGGGTTGATTTCCGTTCCGACTGAGCGGGATAAATTCAATAAGTCTATCGTCGTTATCATTTTCTGGCAAGTTTTTTTAGCCAGGCGAATGAAGGAGCTATCGAAGCGACGGAAAGAAACGTCGAAGCGACGGATAGATCCATCGAAACGACGGAAGAACAATCGAGCGACGGAAAGAAAAGTCGAAGAGACGGATAAATCCATCGAAACGACGGAAAGAAAAGTCGAAGAGACGGATAGACCCATCGAAACAACGGATCGATCTTTGGGGCAAGCAGATAAGTCGCTTCGCTTGCGCTAAAGGGCTACGTTTCTGATTAAAATTTTCAAAGAATTTATACAATTAACCTTATAATTAAGGCTGCTAATTCCAATATTAAATTCAAACAAAAGGGGGAACATCTGTGAGAAAAATAACCTTATCAAATAGAGAAACGGTAGAAGTCGAATGTTTGAGCTGTGCAATAACTAGTGGGTTCAATCAATTATGCCTCGGCATAATTGTGTCCGGAATCGGCTTTGTGCTTGCACAAAGAACTCCTTTCCGATTCCGTGACATCCGCCGGAGGCTTCAACTTCCTTCAACGGGTGTCCAAACACCTGTTGAAGGAAGTTGAACCAGATGGAGGAGTAGTCATTGAAACGGACTATTTTCATGCCCATCAAGATGTTGCTTATCCGATAAAGGGATTAATCATCCTAGCTTCTAAGCGCCATATTAAATGCTTTGATGAACTCAACGATGAGGAAAAAATGGATTATATAAACCTCTTATCGAAAATCAGAAAGGCTCAAAGGGAAGTATTGGGTATAGAGTACGTTTATTATTTTTACAATGAAGATACGACACATCATTTCCATACGTGGATGGTGCCGCGCTATGAATGGATGCACGAATTTGGACGTTCCGTAGAATCAATTAGACCAGTTCTACTTCATGCGAGAAATAAAATGAATAATGAAGAAAATAAACTAGAAGTGATGCGTGCAGCAAAGGCATTAACAATGAAACTAACAGGCGGTTCCCAATAAAAATATAAAAAATCGCTCCTTTATAGGGGGCGATTTTTTAGTTAATATTTATAAGTAAAAATAAACACAAGCATACATCGATCCACAACCAGCTAACACAAATAGATGCCAAATTGTATGATTATAGGGAAGTGAACGCCATGCGTAAAAGATAGCTCCAATCGTATAGAAAAGCCCACCTGCTAACAGTAAGGCAAAGCCATGGAAGCCTAAGAAAAGATAGACAGGTTTAACAGCAAAAATAATCAGCCAGCCCATACCGATGTAAAAAATTAATGAAAGTTTCTCAAATCGATTAATAAAAAAACATTTAAAAATAACGCCTAGTATGGCAAGAGACCAAATAATACATAATAAAGTAATACCTAGTGTGCCACCAATTGCAATTAAAAGAAAAGGTGTATACGTTCCTGCAATTAAAATATAAATAGAAGAATGGTCAAGAATGGCGAAAAAGTGCTTGTATTTTTCCGGCATGCTATGTAACAGCGTCGACATTAAAAATAAAATAATCACAGAGGCACCAAAAACGGTAAACGTTGTAATTTGGAGCGCACTTCCGGTTTGTACAGCTGCTAAAATAAGAATAACTAGTGCTGGAATACTTGCGATAAATCCAATGCCATGTGTAATGGCATTCCACAACTCTTCCTTCCATGTTTTGTAGTCAAAAGAATCTACCATATCGAACACTCCTTTCGTGCATACATTTACTATACCCCGATAATTCTCATACTGGTATTTACATTTGTCATGTTTTCAACATCAAAAGTGTCATATAAATGTTGAAATGATTGAGGGACTTTGTTAGACAAGGAATCGACAAAGCGCTATAGTATCCAAGGTAGCGGATACAAATGGACTGAAACGAGTGAAACCTAATGACAAATGTCATGTTTACATAATGATTCATTAGTCTATATAATAAATTTTAATGAAGTAAAAGGATGTGTCGAAGTGGGACGAATTCATATAGTAACGGACTCAACTTGTGATTTAACAAAGGAAGAAGTAGCACAGCACGGTATACATATTGTGCCTCTAACGATTCAAATTGATGATAAAACTTATATAGATGGTATTGATTTAGAGCCACAACCTTTTTTAGGTTTAATGAAAAATGCTAAAAATTTACCAAAAAGTTCACAGCCTGCACCGGGAAAATTTAAAGAATTATACGATGAGCTAGGTAAAGATGGAGATCAAATTATTTCCATTCATATGACAGGCAGTATGAGCGGAACAGTAGAATCAGCTCGTCAGGCAGCGCAAATGTCAGATTCCGATGTAACTGTGATCGATTCACGTTTTATTGCCATCGGTTTAGCTATTCAAATACGTGAGGCTATTAAAATGCGCGATGCAGGCGCTACTGTCGAGGAAATTATTAAGCGTCTAGAGAAAGTGCGCGAAAATACGTATTTATATGTTATTGTAGACACACTTGAAAATTTAATTAAAGGCGGACGAATTGGGAAAGGTACAGGCTTTATCGGTTCATTGCTGAACATAAAAGTCATTGCAAACTTAGAAGGTGGCGCATACAACCCTGTATCCAAAGTACGTAGCCATAAACAGGTAGTGAACTACTTATTTAAACAATTCCAAGCTGACACTGCTGGAAAAACAGTTAAGTCAGTAGGGATTTCTCACGCCGAGGGTCTAACAACGATGGGTGGACCTTTAAAAGAATTAATCGAGGGAACAGGTTTTAATGAAGTAGAAATTGCCTTTACTTCACCAATCATCTCAACACATACTGGACCAGGTGCAATCGGTTTTATTTATTTTGCAGAATAATATATGAGAGCTACTACATAAATAATTGTAGTGGCTTTTTATTGTTGAAAAGTGAATACTTATTTATACAATCAGAAAAATGCTGTAAACTCACACTTTTTAAAGAATACCTAGGTATAGTCACTTTTCATTGCAGTACGAACTATTCTATAATAGAAGTAAGCAAATGATGGAAGGTGGTCAAATGAGTATTTGGCGAATAATAGTTTTGTCATGTTTGACCGTCTTAGTACTATGTGGTTGTGCAATATCAATAGATGAACCGAATCCGCAAGCAGAACCGGAAGGGGAGCACGCAGGGACGGAGCAAGATATGAAACAGGATGAGCAACAAACAGAAAATGAGGAAAAAACCTCAAAGAATGTATTGACGCAAATTTTTGAACATTTTTTTGAGCCATCACCAGAGGATTTACGGAAAATTGATGATAAAAACGCAAAGCAACTACAATACCTAGCACTCGGAGATTCTTTAACAGCCGGTGTTGGTGATGAGTATAGTAAAGACGGTTTTGTTGGAAGATTAGCAGATTCATTGGGAGCTTGGCCCTCGATTTCGGATGTTGAAGTCGATAATCGAGGAAAAAGAGGAAGACGTAGTGATCAGCTATTAAAATTAGTGGAAAAAGGGCATTATGATGAAGAGTTGCAAAAAGCACAGCTCATTTCGATTACAATGGGTGGAAATGATGTCATGAAGGTTGTCAGACACGATTTGTTTAATTTGAAACGCGATGCTTTTGATAAAGAATTGCAGGCATATAAGAAACGCTATAGTAAAATTATTGAAGGTATACGAGCAAAAAATCCAACAGTGCCTTTATTACTTATCGGTTTTTACAACCCATTTTCAATCGTGACAAATGAAGCGAATGAATTTGATACAATTATTACCGAGTGGAATAAAGTCATTGAAGACATAGCAAAGAAAGATACTAATGCGTGCTATGTATCAGTGGAGGACTTGTTTGATTCAAATAAAGAGCTCGTTTATCATACGGATTTCTTCCACCCAAATGCAAAAGGCTATGACAAAATGACAGATCGAATTTTAAAAGCAATGGAGAAATGTAACATGGAACAAAAGATTAACAAGGAAATAGGCTTCGAGGAGTGACAAAATGAATAAATGGAAATTTGCATTTTTTGCCTTAGCAGGCACAGTGCTTTTTGCAATCCTCCTCGTCGTTTTTTTAGCAACTAGACCAGTAGATGGAGTAAATTTTGCGGAGAGTCCAACAGGTGAAAGTGAAGTAAAAGGAAATGTACTCGTTGTCCAAACGACAACGAAGGAATTAGAATCTATTTCGAAAAAGTATTTAAAGGATGCGGGGTCACCATTACCGTTGGATTTTACGATTGGTGATGATATTCAATTAAGAAGTACATTAAAGGTGTTTTATACAGAAATCCCTATTTCTATGAACTTCGATCCGATAGTGGATGAGAAAGGGAATATTATTTTAAAACAGACAGGGATGAATGTTGGGCTGTTAAATATTCCACCTGAGACAACGATGAAAATTATGCGAGACACGGTGGAATTCCCTTCTTGGATTACAATTGATCCAAATAAGGCAGAAATCTATATTGACTTATCGCGCATTAACATTGCTTCAGGATCTCGTATCAAAGCAAAAGAATTAGACTTACCAAAGGATAAGATTTTACTGGAAGTAATTGTTCCTGGTGCATAAGGAGTGAGATAAATGGCAAAGCAATATGCAACATTTGCAGGAGGTTGTTTTTGGTGTATGGTCAAGCCTTTTGACGAAACACCTGGCATTGAATCAGTAATTTCCGGCTATACGGGTGGACATGTTGTCAATCCAACATATGAACAAGTATGCTCTGAAACTACAGGGCATGTTGAAGCGGTTCAAATTACGTTTGATGATGAGTTATATTCTTACGAGCAATTACTCGCGACATTTTGGACATTAATTGATCCAACAGATGCTGGAGGACAATTTTATGATCGTGGAGAGTCCTACACAACCGCGATTTTTTACCACAATGATGAGCAACGTGATTTGGCTGAGTGTTCTAAAGCAGATTTACAGGCATCTGGTAAATTCGATAAACCGATCGCAGTGAAAATTTTACCAGCAAGTTCGTTTTACTCAGCTGAAACCTATCATCAATATTATTATAAGAAAAATCCAATGCACTACGAGCGCTATGCCGTCGGGTCTGGTCGCAAAGCGTTTCAGGAGACACACTGGGGGTTTGAAAAATGAATAAAGAACAACGTTTAAAAGAGTTAACGGACATGCAATATTATGTAACACAAGAAAGTGGAACAGAGCCACCTTTCCGCAATGAATATGATAAGCACTTTGAAGAGGGTATTTATGTAGATATCGTTTCAGGGAAGCCGTTATTTAGCTCATTAGATAAATTCGATTCAGGCTGTGGCTGGCCAGCATTTGCAAAGCCAATTGAAAAGGAAGAAGTAGCAGAGCATTTCGATACATCTCACGGGATGCGTCGCGTAGAGGTTCGAAGCAAAGAAGCTGATTCCCATTTAGGACATGTCTTCCCAGATGGACCAAGTGAACTTGGAGGCTTACGCTATTGTATTAACTCCGCAGCACTCCGCTTTGTACCAAAAGAGGATTTAGAAAAAGAAGGCTATGCAGAATACCTTTCATTATTTAAATAACAACAACTCCTAGCAGGATAGATCGTGCTAGGAGTTTTTTATGGTTTAAGGTATTTTTTTGTATAAGTAGCGATGGATAGACCTTTTGAAACGACGGAAAGAGTCATCAAAACGACGGATGACCAATCAAGCGACGGATAGATCAGTCGAAACGACGGAAAGAAACGTCGAAGCGACGGAAAAAGTCATCGAAACGACGGATGACCAATCAAGCGACGGATAAGGCCATCAAAGCGACGGAAAGAAACGTCGAAGCGACGGAATGAGCCATCGAAACGACGGAAAGCCCCATCAAATCGCTAGATAGAACATCATAATTGTCTATCGATAATTGCCAAACATATCTTCATCGTATAAGTCCCAGCACCACTCCCAAACATTTCCTATCATGTCGTGCAAGCCCCATTCATTAGGCACTTTTTCTCCAACTTTGTGTACATGTTCGTTGGAATTATCTTTATACCAAGCAATTTCATCAATTTCGCCATACCGATATCCTTTTGATTTTGCTTTACATGCATATTGCCATTCAGCATCTGTCGGTAATCGAAAACCATTAGAACTATGATTGCAGACAACTGATTTACAATTCTGATCACAATCATAAAACTTGTTATAGCCTAGAGCGTCAGACAATGAATTACAAAAGTTCACTGCATCTATCCATGAAACATTAACAATTGGTTTTCGATCATTTATTGTTGTTAAAAATTTCTTCTCCATAATAGTTGCATAAAGTTCTTCTGTCACAGTATATTTGGCAAGATAAAATGGCTGTATCTCAACATTCCAATTAACTTCCTTTAAATTCTTTCTTTTACCCGGCATTCCAAATTTACCATTTTTGCTCGTTTCGAAAATCTCGTAGGCGAATTTCTCCGTCAGGAATATACACCATTAATTCTTTTAAGAAATGGGTTAAATTAGTTAACATTGTCTTCTCCAAATCTTAACCTATTGTTTTTATACACTACGATCTCCATTAATGAATTATTTTAAAATGCTCATTCTATAAACTCCGGCGCTAGATCATGTATCTGCTTCATTTATAATGAACTACTTTTAAACGAGTTTATTATTTTTTAAAAACTACATATAGTAGATTCTGAGACACTTTAAACTTTAAATTCACTGACAAGATTTCGCAGACTATCTGCTTGTTGAGCAAGCTCTGTGGCAGCGGCATTAATTTCCTGCATGGATGCAGATCCTTGAGTTGCTGCAGCAGCGGAAGTGACAGTGTTGGTTGCTGATTGTTCAGCATAGGCATTCACATGGACAAAATCATTCGCTACAGCATTGCTATAATCAAGTGTTAATGCAATCTTCTCCACCATAGTCGCGATAATTGTCGTCGTTTCTTTCGTATGCGTTAAAATATTGGTTAAAGATTGGTTTGTTTCATTCGTTACTTCAACACCACGAATAACAGACGATACACCCTCGTGGTTTTGAGAGATGATGGATGTTACTTCGTCTTGAATGGACGTTACAATGGATGTTACTTCTTTTGCGGCATTTTGCGATTGCACTGCTAGCTTTCGAACTTCATCAGCGACAACGGCAAAGCCTCGTCCGTGCTCACCAGCGCGTGCTGCCTCAATCGCAGCATTTAAGGCAAGTAAATTTGTTTGTTCTGAAATAGCAGTAATCGTGCCGATAATAGATGTTATGTCGGCGGATTTTTGACCGAGTGCTTCGACTATGGTAGTCGTGGAGGCCATCGTTTCTTCAATAGATTGTATGACTAATGAAGATTGTTGAACGGAGCGACTGCCTTCATCAGCCGCTTGCTGCATAGCCAATGATGCACGCTGAACAGCATTTGCTTGCTCATTTAACTGGTGTACTGAATGCTCAAGATCACTCATTTTTTGTTGTGCGCTAGTCATACTAGAAATCGTATTCTCGCTATCACTCGCGATATCTGCTGTAGCATCTGCAATATTCTGTATTGTACGAGCATTTTCATCGGCTAATGACATTAGCTCCTGGCTACTGTCTGAAACGTGGTCCGCCAGATTACTGACACGTTTAATCAAATTAGATATAGAATCAATAAGCGTATTGGTTGAAGCGGCAATAGTTGAGAATTCATCATGATTACGAACTTGAACACGTCGGGTCAAATCGCCACCAGCCTGTGCTATATCGAGAATGGAATGGTTAATAGCCTGTGTATTGTTTCTTAATGATTTAAATAACATATAACCAAAAATAATAATTGCAATAAATCCAAGTAGTGAAATGAAGAAGAAAGAAGTAATTGATAGTGTAACTTGCTTGTTAAGTTTATCTAATTTTGCTTTATTAGCATCATCCATAACCGAATTAATGGACTCAATATTTTTATCAATATACACCTTCATTGTTTCTCCAGTACCGCTCATCACGAGTTTGCGAGCTTGTTCGAGACCAAGTTCATCACGCATTGTCATGACCTTTTTAGAGTATTCAAGGTAATTTTTATAATATTGATCGATCGCCTGTATATAACCTAATTCTAGTTCTCTTTTTGTAAACTGCTCTTCTAAGTCTTTTATTTTTTTATCGATGGAATCAATTTTCATATTATATGAAGTAGCAAAGCTCCCATTCCCGGTAATTAAATAGGCTTGTTCTAAATTTGTGAGCCTCGCAATTTCGTACGCAAGTTGGTTGACAGTTAATTGTTCCTGGACGTTTTTATCAGTAAAATCTTTCATTTGTCTTTGCAGATTCTGTATATTGATATACGATAATAAACCCATTGTGCCATTAATAACAATAATGAGAGAAAATATAATAAGCACTTTGCCTCGAATTAAATGGTAAAAACGTTGTCGTTTTTCTTTAGTAGGAGGGAGATTATGCCTATCGTTCTCTAAATCATTTGCTTTCTTTTTAGAAAAGCTAATTTTAAAGAGAGACAGGCGTTTCTGTACGGAGTTCCTGGGTTTATGAGAGTTTTTCATCGCCATCACCTTCCTATTTTTGAATAGTTGATTTAAATTTTACCTTATTTTTCTAGGTATTTCTATCGTTTTTTCTAATAATTTTCACTTTTCAGACAAAAGTGAAAATTATTTTTCTGCGACGAAAGTCTAAGGAACTTGCGAAAATGGTTCTATTAATAAAAGTAGGAGAAAATGATTAAAAGATATTTTTGTGACGAAGAAGATATTTTTTGATAAACTAGCGGAAAGCAGAAGAGTAAAGAGGGGATTTCAAGAATGAAAAAGAGCTTTTATTTGTATGTACTAACATTCAGAGGAGGGGATTGGTCAGACTCAAAGGTGCGATTTGCGGAGGAAATGTTCCATGAACATAATTTTCCGAAGCAGAGCACAGACTTTGATGAGCTTTCTTCGTATGTTGAATCATATGCCACAGACAACTTAAAAATAGAAGTATTTGATGAGTTGTGGGCATTATATTTAGATTAAGCATGATATAAGTTGAAACAATATTTTTTATTTCAAGTTGCTAGACGTCTAGCATTGCGAAAATATGAGAAACACAGTATTATTTATAGTGAAGACTGACAGAAAAGAGGGATTGCAGTATGAGTATTCATATTAATGCAAAAAAAGGCGAAATCGCTGACACAATTTTACTTCCAGGAGATCCATTACGTGCAAAGTATATTGCTGAAACGTTTTTAGAAGATGTTACTTGCTATAACGAAGTTCGTAATATGTTTGGTTATACAGGTACGTACAAAGGTAAACGTATTTCTGTACAAGGTACTGGTATGGGTGTGCCTTCAATCTCGATTTACGCTACAGAATTAATGCAAGAATATGATGTTCAAAAATTAATCCGCGTAGGTACATGTGGTGCAATTCAAAAAGATGTAAAAGTTCGTGACGTAATTTTAGCGCAAGCAGCAACATCTGATACACGTATGAACCAAATTATTTGGGGCGGCGCTATCGACTTCGCACCGATCTCAGACTTTGATTTACTATTAAAAGCATACAATGCAGGTAAAGAAGCTGGTTTAAACTTACAAGTAGGCAATATCTTTACAGCAGATATGTTCTATTCTGATGAGAATCAAAACGAAAAATTAGCTCAATACGGCGTACTTGCTGTAGAAATGGAATCAGCAGCACTTTACACATTAGCAGCAAAACACGGCCGTAAAGCACTTTCTATCCTAACAGTAAGTGACCACATTCTAACTGGCGAAGTAACATCATCTGAAGAACGCCAAACTACATTCAACGATATGATCGTTGTTGCTTTAGAGGCGGCAATTCAAGAGTAGTTGATTTATCAACGTTTATGGCGAGTCTAAAACATTGAGAATAAGAGCAACCGACCAAAAACCGACCATTTTATAAAATGGAGGCAAAGCAGTCGGTTGCTTTTTCTTTATCTTTCATGGTTAAGTACTATAGGTATTAATTGTTTCTTGAATGTTTACATGTCCGAGTTGTTCTTTACTAACCATAAAAGATGCGTGGGTATGCCTAAGACTATGGAATGTTAGTTTCGGTTTATTGTGTCTTTCTACAATTTCACGCCATTTTCCAGACATACTATCAGGATGTGAGGGAAAGCAGTTTGTTTTCGTAAATAGTAGATTTATTTGATTGCCCTCATTATCCTTCGTAGGTGTCCAAGCTTCACCTAATGCAAGCTGTAACTTCTTATGATCCTTTGCGTATTGTTTTATTTCTCTCATTAACTCAACTGGTACATGGACAGTACGTGACCTTTTGGTTTTTGTAGGGCCTAAGAAAAAATTTTTTTCTTCTTTATCATATTGAAGGGTTGAGTCAATGAGTATGGTATTGTTTTTAAAATTTAAGCATTCAACTCAATCTCCTTATACCTTTTAGATTGAGAAGGTCTTTTCACACTAATCATTGGATTCGTTTCGTTTCGATTACCTGCCACTTAACTGCCGTGGTAAAAATACTTTTTAACGCCATGTATTTTCCTACTTTTGTTTAGTAAAAAACTGTACGATGTGAAATGTCTTATTATTTTTTATCTGCATTGAACCAAGGCTTAAATGTTATTTTATCTGGACTATCAGTGGGCTCATTTGATACTTATCTTTTCGTTTCAAAGATCCCTTTTTAAAAATCAGAAAAAAACTAGTATACACATCCATACATAGAATTAATCGCTACATATTCTAGCAATATAGAGAGCGCTCTCTAATACTAAAAAAATGAAAAGAGGGAATTTTTTGAGTGATCAATTAGATAATCAAGTTAGTCAAGTCGACCCTTGTCCAGTAACATCAACTGAACAAATCCCATTAACTAGTGAAATTACTCCAGTAGTCGCTACACCGGTTACAACTCCAACTATTAAAGTTCCAGTTGTACTTGCAGAACCAACACTTCAAATCGCTGTGGAGGCAGATATTACACTCAATCCTGCAGCAACTGAAATCAAAAGAGTGAAAAAAAATGTATTCCTAAATCAAGTTAAACTAGTGCCGGTTGCTTTTGCACGTATTGCCGGCACTGACTTTTTTAGAGTAACAAGAGCAAAATTATTTGTAGCGGGACATATTCGCAAAAATATAGAATATGCTTCAGCAGAATGTAACGGGGCACTCCAAGATAGAATTGCCGATGTTCAGTTTTCTGGTTTTACAGACCTTACTTTCCCACAAACAGTTGGAGGTCCTACTCCGATCTTAGGAATTTCCGAGTTTGCCGAAGCGAACTTCCTTAATGAAACTACGCAAATGGATGCTCGATTGGATAAAGCTTTCTTCCAAAATCTAGTTAAATACAATGAGCAACCATTTGGCGAGTTAGTAGCTGCAAACTTCTTTGAACTTGATTTTTCACCAGTTATGGCAGCACCAGAAGGTACTTTCAGCACATTGCGTGAAAAAATCGTACTTGAACTTACTGTAAAAGTACTGCAAGTTCAACAAGTTCGCCTTGGAGCTGGTAGTACTGTAATAACTCCAGTTCTTACAGGGCTTACTCCTCCTACTAGTCCTTGATCTAGTTTTTAGAGGAGCGGAACAAATAAAAAGAGCTGTTCAAAGAAAAAAATGTAATTGAAAAAACTGCTCTGGACTATTTAAGGCACTGATAAAAATCCAATATTTGAGTGGCAGTTGAAAGTATGATTGAATCTGATTTTCAACTGCCTTTTTGCAATTTAATAACCAAGATGTATTAGACGGTGTGTAATATTGGGAAGGCTAGAGGGTTGCAAAAGGGTATTTTTCAACAGTTCCCGAAAAATATATTGAACAAATTAAATCTACAGAACGCACAATAAAAAGATTTATTCATCAATTATTAGAACAATCGATTTAAAAGCCTTACATAAGGTATATTGTGCGGAGATAATAAGAAAAAGGCTATTAAGTAGAAAAGTAAATGGCAAAGGCAGAAAGTGAGTTGGTAGAGGAAAGGTAAATGTGCAAAAAGGACTGGCAGCTAGGAAATTCAATCCTAAACGCAAGTCCTAATCTTCTTAAACGAAAGTCTCCGTTAGTTAAGTAGTGCTTAATTCAGAGAATTTTGTACTTTTTCAGGAATCATCACTACCTCAGTTTTTAAATCTACAGGTTTAAAGGTTTCATCAATACATTCATCCCAGTATTCAATGTGTTTTTTATCAATCCAATGTTCTGATTCATCGACATCAATTCCACCTGTCCCTTGAACAACATACCAATACAAATATTCTTCTCCATTTAACACTTCTCGAAAAATCGTTTCAACGTACATTTTCTCGCCTTCAAGGGTAACTAGAACATCTTCCATATTTTCATTCAAGAAAGCTAACCACTCATTAACTTTTTCTGTTTTACCTTGTTTTACTCGAAATCGTGTGCACTCAATATTCATTGTACTTTGTTTCTTTCTATTTTTATCCATATTAATCATACCGTTATTTAATGTTATTTTCATATTCTTAGAGAGAACGCTATCGATATCTTCTCGCTAAAAATTTTTAGTTGGATCTGGATTATGGAGTTTAATTATCGCGTCGCGTATTTCTTCTTATAATAGATGCAGGATTTGGAAGAAACCTTTTTACAAACTTGATACGCGATGATACTATATATTAGGCGATTATTTCAAGAGGAGATAATTCTTTCCTAGGCTACTGGATATTCTCTTTAGATATTTCGTTAATTAAAGAACGACAGAAGGTATAGTAATATAGTGACAAATCTAATGTATGTATTTTGTTTAATAGTGTGGGGGCTTAATTTTATTGCAGTAAAAATTCAAGGAACCCCAGTAAGCTTAGAATTATCCTTGACTTATCGGCTAGTTATGACTGCATTTTTATTTATTGCTCTAGTATTATTTCTTAAGCCAAAAGGGATACCTTCCAGAAAAGATATACCCTTTATTATTGTGTTTGGTGTCTGTAATTTTGCTTTAAGTTATTTATGCCTATATTACGCAACAATATTAAGCTCAGCAGCAATTGTAACATTAATCTTTTCGTTAAAAGTGATATTGACGCCGCTAGCTCTTCGTATTTTCTTAAAAGAGCAACTACATCCTCGTGTTTGGTCTGGAGGAGTGCTAGGAGTGTTTGGTGTTTGTGTTCTCATTTATCCTTCTTTAAGTAGTTTGTCTAGCACAGGTGTTTTAAAAGGCATTTTGATTGCTCTTTTAGGTACAGTTCTTACAGCTATTGGAGATGTAAGCTCTGCAAGAAACGCCAGAGTAAAGATTGACCCTATTTATTCGAATGCTATTGGTTTTACTGTAGGAAGTATTTTAATGTCAATCATTGTCTTGTTACAAGGGCAAAAGATCATCATTCCTACATCAATTACATATATCTCTGCTTTATTGTACTTAACATTGATAGCATCTTTCCTAGCGTGGCTATTTTATTTAAAGCTTGTTGAAAGAATAGGTGCTGCCAAAAGTGGGTACATGGTTGCTTTATTTCCGGTTATTGGAGGTATAGCCTCTGTTCTAATTGGTGAATCAACTCTTTCAATATATTTGATAATAGGATGTCTATCTAGCTGTATAGGTGCAGCTATAGCTTTAGGATTTAGAATTCCCAAAAAAATTAAACAAACGTGAATCCAGACATTGAGGACAACGTAAATGATGTAAGGAAATATGATTACAGTAGACCGCTCAGAAATGAGGGCACTGAAAAAGTCTATACCTTCTCACATCGCGAGGTATTTAACGAGTAAATCGTTGAATACCTCGCTTTTTTCATTTGGCACTGTGACTC
>NZ_JBNNVG010000017.1:0-109916 GCF_050280425.1 Lysinibacillus sp. NPDC093190
AGTTCCAGGTATGTTTCTATTTTTACACGTTCTGATATGGTAAGATGGGTATAGCTCATAACGATTCCTCCGTTTGAATTTGGTGTGGTAACTACGTTCTACACGAGGTCGTTATGGGCTTCCTTTATATTGACTTCTGGGTGTTGCACTTAATATTACAATCCGTCAAGTTTCCTTCTTTAGATGATATGATACATTTCTCCATAAAAAATCTTCTTGAAGATAAGTAATATTCGACTTTACAGAGTCATCTAAAAAAATATATATTAAGCTTTTTATTAAAAAAACATCACGAATATAAATCTCACTATTCATTTCTATTGAATTCTCTAACTTTAAAAGTTCTAAAGAATTGATGTTAGCTTGATTTTCAAGGTGTATTTCAATTGTAAGAAATCCCCCCTGATATCCACACGAGTATATTGAATTATTTTTCATTCAAATTCTTTACTTTAATTTTGGGAGTATTATATTCTGCAAATGTATATATCATTTCGTACTTTGTATACGTATCTGCTAAATACCTGTATTGCAGGTCGCAAATAATCGCTAAATCATAAATCAGCTCAATTTGAAATATTCTTGCTTGACCAAAATGTTGGTCAAGTTAATTTAACCCTTAAACTAAACCAATACTTTATCAAGTAGCATATCCCAGCTTAGTCTTTTACTTGACGTTGCTACTTCTGTGAAAAAAATAGATATTTTCTCATTGCACTCCCCCTCGTAAGTTGCGAGGAATGACTAAGTGCATAGGTTAAATGCAACAAAACACATTTTTTTTAAAGAGGTTTATCTGACACCACGGAATATGTTTGGCCAAACTTTTTTTGTTTTCATTTCAATGTTAAACATTAAACGAACCTTTCATCATATTCGAGTGGTGATGGAATCGGTATAAGAAAAAGGGATTCGATTTAGAACATAAACTAGCGTTTTTATGAACATTTTCTTATGTAGAAAATGTGTAGAAACTTTTCATTCTCCATCCTTTTCTAACTTATTCTCAAAAAGAAAAGCGCTTCAAATCCTTGATAATAAAGGATTTGAAGCGCTTTTCAATTGGTTCAAGCCTATTCTATCTGAACCTTGAGACGTCCCAGGAGGGATTCGAACCCCCGACCGACGGCTTAGAAGGCCGTTGCTCTATCCTGCTGAGCTACTGAGACATGATGTTATTCTTATGCAGTCCATATCAAGGACAATATTTATTATATGTTCTTTATATCATAATGTCAACATTAATTTAACTATGAAGGCAAGGTTTGCCTCAATATTAATATTATATGATTTCCTGTACCCCATTATGCCCTCCTAATCTCCACTTTTGCTAAAATAATGAAAAGCAATAAAACTGGAGGAATCAATATGTTTAAAGATTTAGTAGTCGTTGTAACTGGCGGTGCGCAAGGGATGGCAAAGGTATTGTACTTGCGTATGCACGAAATGGTTCCAATGTATTGCCGATGTAAATAAAGAATTAGGGCAGTAATTAGAAAAAGATTTACTTGTGCAAGGTTATTCTGTTCTTTTTGTTCAAACAGATGTTACGAAAGAACAGGGAATCGTTTCTTTAATGCAAAAAGCGGTTGATCATTTTGGTACTATCCATATTTTAATGAATAATGTGGGTAAATTTCAACATAAATCCCTTTATGACGTAACATTGGATGAATGGAACGATACGATTCAAACAAATTTAACTTCCTGACACAATTATGCCGTGGCATAATTAATCGCGTGTCTTTTTGTGTTCAAGGGAGGCTGCAAAAGTTATGCGAGCTATTGTCAATGGCGGCTCAATCGTTTCTATAGCCTCTACACGCGCTGAGATGTCTGAGCCCCATACAAGAAGCCTATGCAGCAACAAAAGGCGGTATCGTCGCAGTAACACATGCTTTAGCGCGTTCTTTAGGTGTCCAGATAATATTACGGTTAATTGTATTTCGCCTGGTTGGATTGAAACAGGTGATTATGAACAGCTCCTTGAGACTCCCACCCTTAAAGGGACAGGCACTAATCTAACAGTGGATGGTGGGATGACAAAGAAAATGATGTATGAAGAATAAGTCAAACTACTACTCAATCAACGAACAAAAGCAAACCAGATTCACTAAACTTTTTTGAATCTGGTTTCTACTTTTGGCGAATAAATTCTAGCCTGTTTACTCTTCGAATAATGAGCAATAGGTTGAATGCCTTGTATAGATTCCTTCACAAATGGAGCTAGTGTATTGCTTTCAATGTTAATATGAACTCGTTGTAGCTGCCATGGCATATGATCTATATCTATGCGAAATAGAGAACTCTTCCACTTTGACCAAGAATGATAACGTTCCACTAACCATTTATCAAGGGTCGTACTAGTTATTTCACTGGCAGTCGGTTGATATGACATTTTCAACCTCTCATCTAGTGCACCATGATATAAACTTGTAAACGAAAAATTGTTCCCTGTTTGTTTTAAAGATATTTTTGAATAGCGATATGATAAACCGCCCTTTGTAGCTATTTGTACAATAAAATGATTCGTAACATCTAAGTTGAAGAAATAGATACCTTTCATTCCATTATATGTAACATATGTCCGGACATTAAGCTGCAAATGGGAACCTACTCCTGGTAATGGTGGTAGAAATCTCAGTCGTTGTCCTTTTACTTTAAAAAGGACAACACTAAGCCAAGCGTTATTTTCATAGAGATCCAGTTGCAACTCTTGCGGAATGTACTGCTCTAAATCCTTAGGTGATACTGGCCAATGTAGAAACAACACGTCTTGCCATATTTGCGTTAACATCCACGATTTACTCCACATAAAATAACTCCTTTCTGTAGTTAAATTCTTTCCTACAAAGGAGTTATTCAAACGAAAATGACTATTTTTGTTCTGAATCTAACGTTTCTTTTTCAACATATTGGTAATATAAATTGCGCAATTCGGATTCTTTATAATTGCCTAAATGACTTTTATATTGTGGATGCACCAAAATACCATGATCTCGAAGTTGCTTCACAAACCAACCTTTTGAATACTTATGCACTTTACACATTCCCTTCACTACTATTCATACATAGCGTATGCTCAGGAATTTATGTAGTGACAATTTTTTCAAAATAAAAAAAACGAAGAATTTATCCTTCGTTTTCATGTTGTTGAAAACTATTACGTCAATGAAATTATAGTGTCCTATTTAAGTATAGCCCTTTTGCAAAACGAGAGGTTGATTTCCTTGGATAATGTGTTTTTCTACACTATGAAAACGAAGAAATTCTCCCCCTTTTCAACTTATGTGCCACAAAAAGTTCGATATGGCTGGTTAGATGGTGTTGGTAATGTCGCGTATTCCTGCTGCTCCTTAGTGTGTGCAAAAGGATGAGCAAGAGCATTTAGTAAGCGCTCCATTACGCTATAGTCTCCCTGTTCAACAGCAGCCTCTAATGCTTCTTCTACACGGTGATTTCGCGGAATAACTGCTGGATTATAATCGCGCATTAATTGTTGAGACATGTCTTTTGTTTCTTGTTGTCTTTCTAGCCTTGCGAGCCAATTCTTATGCCATTCTTTAAACTCATTTGTACTAAATAACGTTGAGTCAGCAAATTTATCGAAGGTTAATGCGATAAATGTATTCGTATAGTCTGCTTGATGATGTTGCATTAACTTCAGAAGCTCTTCAATTAGTGCACCGTCCTGATCTTCTTCGTTAAATATCCCAAGCTTTGCCTGCATACCTGCTAGCCAATTTGCATAATACAACTGCGGATATTGCTGTAGTGTGTCTTGAGCTAAGTTTATAGCATCTTCCTGATTTTCATGGATTAACGGTATTAATGATTCAGCCAGTCGTGTTAAATTCCATCCTCCAATATTAGGCTGGTTACCATAAGCATATCTACCTTGTCTATCAATAGAGCTAAATATTGTCGCTGGATCATACGTATCCATGAAAGCGCAAGGACCATAATCAATCGTCTCACCACTAATGGTCATATTATCTGTATTCATGACGCCATGAATAAAACCAACTAGCTGCCATTTTGCAATGAGAGATGCTTGTTTCTTAATAACTTCCTGAAGAAGGGTCAGATAACGATTTTGAGCTACATCAGCATTAGGAAAGTGACGTTCCAAAGCATAATCCGCCAAAGCTTTTAGCTCCTCCTCTGATCCAAAGTTCGCTGCAAATTGGAAAGTCCCAACTCGCAAATGACTGCTTGCAATACGCGTTAAAACTGCGCCAGGAAGCTCGGTTTCGCGGAGGACAATTTCGCCTGTAGTTACGACAGCTAAACTTCGAGAGGTTGGAATACCAAGTGCATACATGGCTTCACTAATAATATATTCACGTAGCATTGGACCAAGTGTTGCTCTACCATCTCCGCCACGGGAATAAGGCGTTCTTCCTGAGCCTTTTAGTGCGATATCCCAGCGTTCATGAGTTGATGTTAGTTGTTCACCTAATAACAGTGCTCTTCCGTCTCCAAGCATATTAAAGTGACCAAATTGATGCCCTGCATAAGCTTGAGCAATGGGCATGCCACCAGTCGGATTGTTGTTACCTGCAAAAATTGCTACCGCTTCCTCGCTTTGCAAAGCATCGACATTTAATCCAAGTGAATTGGCAACTGATTCATTTAACATTATTAACTTTGGTGAACGAACTGGATTTAAATTGATTGATGTATAAAAAATGCTTGGTAAGCAGGTATAGCTATTATCAAAATTCCATCCTATTGTATTGTCCATGTTTTCTCCTTTGTTCCGTTTATATTTATTTTTTCTACTTCATCATAAACAATTCATAGCCATTTTTTCCATTTAATCTTCACCAATCAAGCCAAGATAAAACAAAAAACGCTTAGAGTTTCTAAAACCTAAGCGTTTTTGTTACATCATTTCCGCATAAACTTGTGGGTGGAAATACAGTCATTATCATCCGTAAAGAACTTTACTTCAAAACACGTGTCTTCAGCCTCTACAAGGGCAAAGCTTTTTTCTTTACGACCACGTGGTTTTAATAAGCTCCCCGGATTTAAAAATAACACATCATCAATCATTTCCGCCCCAAGAATATGAGAGTGACCAAAGCACGCAATTTGTGCGTCTACCTCTTTGGCACGATATGATAATGATAAGATTGAAGTTTTAACATTGAATAAATGGCCATGTGTTGCAAAGACTGTTACGTCCTCTAAATCGAATACTGCTTCATCAGGAAAGGCTTTATCGATGTCACAATTTCCTCGTACTTTCTTCATGCCATCCAGTACTTTATGTGAGAAAGGAAGCTCACTATCTCCACAGTGAATCAAAGTATCAACATTTGGGTAAAAGCTACGAACTTTTTCAATCACATCACTATCGCCATGTGTATCACTCATGACCAGTATTTGCATGGATATCACCTCTTATTTTATAAGACTTGGCAATTGTTCCTTCAACTTACGAATCGCATTCCCGCGGTGGGAAATTGCTCCCTTTTCATCGGCTGTTAGCTCTGCCATCATCCGGTTTAAGCTTGGGACAAAGAAGACTGGATCATAACCAAATCCGTTTGTACCACGTTTTTCGTGTGCAATGACACCTTCACAAGTACCAAAAACTGTTGTCGTTTCAAAACCAGGTCCTGCAATAGCGATGCAACAGCAGAAGCGTGCTGTACGCTTTTCTTCTTCGACATTTTTTAGTTTTTCTAACAACTTAACCATGTTTGCTTCATCATCATGATCACCAGCATAACGTGCGGAATAAACACCAGGTTCACCATTTAATGCATCAACAGCTAAGCCACTATCATCAGCAATAACAATTGTGCCAAGCTCTTTTGCTAATGCTTCTGCCTTTAAGATTGCATTTTCCTCAAAAGTAGTGCCTGTTTCTTCTATTTCCATCTCTGGGGCAACATCAAACATCGTTACTACTTCATAACCAAGTGGACCAAATAATGCTTCGAAATCTTTTGCTTTCCCTTTATTTTTCGTTGCAATGACTACTTGTTTCATGTTATTCATTTCCTCCCACTTTGTTAGCCAATTCACCTAGTGTTTCTTTTTGAATTGCAATCAATTGTTGAATGCCCTTTTCACCTAACGCCAGTAGTTCATTTAACTCTTCACGAGAAAAGGTTGCTTCTTCACCTGTCCCTTGTAGCTCAACAAATCGTCCTGCTCCTGTCATGACGATATTCATATCTACAGCAGCAGCGACATCTTCAACGTAGTTTAAGTCTAAAATTGCCCCATGATCCTCTACAATACCAACACTCGTTGCAGCTAAATAGTCTGTCACCGGGAATTTTGCTAATTGTTTTTCTTCTGCAAGCTTAGCAATTGCCTGTGTCATCGCTACAAATGCTCCTGTTATTGAGGCTGTACGTGTCCCTCCGTCTGCTTGAATCACATCACAGTCAATCCACACAGTACGCTCACCAAGTGCTTCTAAATCAACGACAGCACGTAATGCACGACCGATTAATCGTTGAATTTCCATTGTACGGCCATTGACTTTGCCACGAGATGATTCACGTGCTGTACGCTGTGCTGTTGCACGAGGTAGCATTGAGTATTCTGCAGTGATCCACCCTTTGCCTTGTCCACGTAAAAACCCAGGAACTTTATCCTCAATCGTTGCTGTACAAATTACTTTCGTATTGCCTACTTGAATTAACACTGAGCCTTCTGGGTGCAATAGATACTCACTATCTATTTTCACAGGACGCAGTGCATCTATATTTCTTCCATCAAATCTTGTCATATTTTTCGTTCCTCCTAAAATCTTTCGCGCACTCATCTTAACATAATTTTCACATTCAAAAAAGTGCTCAGTCCCTTATGTACAATGCTAAAAACGGCAAAAATCAGCCTAGCCCCTAGCTAAGCTGATTTTTTATTTTAATGTAATACGTTTTATATGAAGAGTACCTTGCTCAAGCCAACTTTCAGCAATCGAACGGAAAATTGGAACAGAACCAGTTGCATAAAATTTATGAGCAGGCACAGCGTCTGGGTCAGCCAAAGTACCATTATACGCAAGCATTTCTTGAACATCCTTTGCTGTTTCCTCAGCGGAAGATAGCACAAAAACTTCTTCTCCTACAACAGCTTCAATTTGTTTTTGCAAAATTGGATAGTGCGTACATCCTAGTATGACCGTATCAAATTGTTCATTTTTTAACGGTTTTAAGCCTTCCGCAATTAATTTATTTGCAAATTCACCTTTATATTCGCCACTTTCTACAAGTGGTACGAATGTAGGACAAGCAAGTGGAATAATATGAGTTGACGTATTCAGTGAAAGTAAGGCTTCCTCATACGCCCCACTTTTAATTGTTCCTTCTGTTGCAAGCACAACGACTTCATGTCGCTTCGTTTTCTTTACAGCTGCACGTGCGCCAGCATTAATAACGCCTAGTACCGGAAAAGGCATATTTCTTTGTAAACTTTCGAGTGCTACTGCAGTCGCTGTATTACAAGCAATGACGAGCATTTTGATATTCATTTTCTCTAGTGCTTTTGCCATTTGCCAAGTAAAATTCCTTACTTCCTGACGAGTTCTTGGACCATACGGACATCTTGCTGTATCACCAATATAATAGATTGTTTCATTTGGTAATAGCTTCATTATTTCTTTTGCTACGGTTAAACCGCCTACTCCTGAGTCAATAACGCCTATCGGGGCATTCATACTTTCCGCCTCAATCCTGTTTCATGTGTACATGTAGTTTTTCTAAATAGCTTGATAATTGCGCGACTTCTTGTTCATTAAAACCAACAAGTTTCTCTTGCAAATATTGCTGTCTTTTTTCAATAACCTCTTGAATAATACGTTCGCCCTTCTCGAGAAGATGAACAACAACGACACGACGATCATTTTCGTCACGCATTCGCTTGACTAATTCATTTTTCTCCATTCGGTCCACTAGATCTGTTGTTGTACTAAAAGCTAAGTATAATCGATTTGACAGGTCGCCAATTGTTATATCTCCAAGCTCTTCTAACCACTGTAATGCAACAAATTGTGGCGGCGTAATCGCATATTGTGAAACAATCTCTCTTCCTTTTTGCTTCACAATCGCCGCTATATAGCGTAATTCCTTTTCAACCGTTGCAACGGTTTCAGGTGAGTGCTTTGTTACTTCATCCGACATATAACTATTTCACTCCTAAAAATACGTTGAATAGTTCTATTTTGTCGTTTTTTTTCTGAAATAGCAAGTGTCCAATTAGTCTAATTTGAATTCTTCTAAGCGTAACAGCTCAATTAACGCCTGAGATCGATTCGTTACACCTAACTTTTGAATTGTATTGGAAATGTGATTTCGCACTGTTTTTTCACTAATACCAAGTTGCTCTGCAATATCCCTCGTTGTTTTTTCAGCTAATAAAAGCGCAAATATTTCACGTTCTCGGTTCGTTAAAAGAGAACGATGATGAGAGCCATTCATTTTCAGTTACACCCTCCTCCCCCGCACGTATTGTAACTTATGTTAAGGAATGGGGAGCGGTGACGGCTATTTTCATGAATATCTCGTGTTTCTTTAAAAAAATCGGAAATTGCTTCCATACATTAATGAATTTTATGTAAAAATGCAATTTCAACCATCGAAATCATTGTTTATACTTCTTTTCCCGAGGGACTTTTCGCAAATTATACTGTCACTAAATCTTTCTACAGACAACTTTCGCGATCCATTTCCTATCCTATATGAACACTAAATTTGCTAACTGAGTTTTTGCTTCTTCAGATAGAGGTACACTCTTCCCAGTTCGAGGGTCCATTTGCACTACCGTACCACGCCCCGTAAAGCAAACCTCATCATGTTGGTTTTTCGCTAAGTAATGAATATCCATTGATGAGTTTCCTACTTTCGCTATCTTCGCATAAATTCTTAGCACATCATCAAAGAAAACCTGCTTCACGTAATCACACTGTAAGTCGGCTACAATCGGAATCCCCTCTACATTTTCATCAATTGCTGATGGCATTAGAACACCTAAATGACGGAAATAATCGATTCGTGCTTGTTCAAAAAATGTAAAGCTAACGGTATTGTTCATATGACCATACATATCCGTTTCTGAAAAACGTACACGGACTTCGATAAAAAATGCAAAATCCTTTGCCCATTCCTGAAAATCTCCGATATAATTTGCTTTCATCTTAACCATCCCCCTAATTTTCACTCGCTTCTTCCCGAAACAACAGATGGAATTAGCGAATCTTAAATGAATATATATTCATTATAAAGGAAAATACTATATTATCATAGAAAATTCAGATTTTTCCTCGATTTATCCAAAATCTCCTTTTTTCACAAAAACTCGACATTCCCCGTTCTATTTTTTTATGCTGTATTGAAATCATCATATTTAGTCTATTACTCTTTCTTGAAAATGACCCCATTCAAAACTCCCTATCATATGAAACTTTAATCAGTGGTGTTCTTTCTTCACTAACTAATAGTCCGGGCATTTACAAGCAGTTAATCTACAAAATTATTTAATACGTTAGCACTGCACTTTCGCGAAAAAAACATCTTCAGGCCTAAGTACAAAGCCGATTCCAAACGCAATTATGCCGAGGCATAATTGATTATTTACATAAAAAAACCCCCTCACACATTGAGTGTAAGGGAGTTTAAGAGTAAAGCTTGTACTATTTATTAGTCAACGTAGTGGTCAGAACCGAAGAAGTTACGGAACATTTGCACTGAAGTTGCACGGTTTAATGATGCGATAGATGTTGTTAAAGGAATACCTTTTGGACAAGCAGCTACACAGTTTTGTGAGTTACCGCAGTTTGCAAGGCCTCCATCACCCATGATTGCATTTAAACGTTCGTCTTTAATCATTGCACCAGTTGGGTGAGTGTTGAATAGACGTACTTGTGATAATGGTGCTGGTCCGATGAATGAAGCTTTTTCAGACACGTTTGGACAAGCTTCCATACATACACCACAAGTCATACATTTAGATAATTCATAAGCCCATTGACGTTTACCTTCTGGCATACGTGGACCTTCACCTAAATCATAAGTACCATCGATTGGAACCCATGCTTTAACTTTTTTAAGTGCATTGAACATACGTTCACGGTCAACTTGTAAGTCACGAATAACTGGGAAAGTTTTCATAGGCTCAAGTTTAATTGGCTCAGTCAATTGGTCAACAAGAGTTGAACATGATTGACGTGGGCGGCCATTGATAACCATTGAACATGCACCACAAACTTCTTCAAGACAGTTCATATCCCATGCTACTGGAGAAGTGTTTTCACCATTTTCAGTAACAGGATTTTTTTGAATTTCCATTAAAATAGAAATTACGTTCATACCATGACGGTAAGGCACTTGGAATTTTTGCCAGTAGCCATTGCCGCCTTTTGTATCTTGACGTAAAATTTCCACTTTGACCATTCTTCCAGTATTTGCTGCGATTTGCATAACTTTTAGTCTCCTTTCGCAGAGTAGTCACGTTTACGTGGTGGAATTAAAGAAACGTCGACTTCTTGGTACGTGATGATTGGATTACCAGTAGTTGGGTCAAACTTCGCCATTGTTGTTTTTAAGAAGTTCTCATCATCACGGTTCGGGAAATCTGGCTTATAGTGAGCACCGCGAGATTCGTTACGTAGTAATGCACCTTTTGTCATTACTTTCGCTAGGTAAATCATATTTTTCAACTGACGCGTAAAGTGAGCACCTTGGTTACTCCATTTTTGAGTATCGTTGATGTTAATGTTTTCCCAACGTTTTTGGAATTCATCAAGTTTATTCAATGTATCTTCAAGTTGGTCGTTGTAACGTACTACTGTCATAGTAGCTGTCATCATTTCACCAAGCTCTTTATGAAGCAAGTAAGCGTTTTCTGTGCCGTCCATTTTCATGACAGCATCCCACTTAGCTTGCTCTTCTTTAACGCGAGCATCGAATACTTCTTGAGGAATATCTTCAGCATGCTTTTTAAGATGTTTAACATAATCTACTGCGTTTGGTCCAGCAACCATACCGCCATAGATAGCAGATAATAATGAGTTCGCACCAAGACGGTTTGCACCATGTTGAGAATAATCACATTCACCTGCTGCAAATAGACCAGGAATTTCAGTCATTTGGTTGTAGTCAACCCATAATCCACCCATTGAGTAGTGAACTGCTGGGAAGATTTTCATTGGTAATTTACGTGGGTCATCCCCTACGAATTTTTCGTAAATCTCGATGATACCACCTAGTTTAACATCTAATTCATGTGGATCTTTATGAGAAAGATCTAGGTATACCATGTTTTCGCCGTTGATACCAAGCTTTTGGTTTACACAAACGTCGAAAATTTCACGTGTTGCAATATCACGTGGTACTAAGTTACCATATGCAGGGTATTTCTCTTCTAAGAAGTACCAAGGCTTACCGTCTTTATAAGTCCAAATACGGCCACCTTCACCACGAGCTGATTCTGACATTAGACGGTTTTTGTCATCTCCAGGAATCGCTGTTGGGTGAATTTGGATGAACTCACCATTCGCGTATGAGGCACCTTGTTGGTAAACGATAGAAGCAGCAGAACCTGTATTAATAACAGAGTTTGTTGTTTTACCGAAGATAATACCAGGGCCACCAGTCGCCATAATAACAGCGTCTGCACGGAATGATTTGATTTCTTCTGTACGCATATCTTGCGCTACGATACCACGACAAACGCCGTCAGGATCGACTACTGCACCAAGGAATTCCCAGTGCTCATATTTGTTCACTAAACCAGCTACTTCGTGAGAGCGAACTTGCTCGTCTAGTGCGTATAGTAATTGTTGACCAGTTGTTGCACCAGAGAAGGCTGTACGGTGCATTAAAGTACCACCGAAACGACGGAAGTCAAGAAGACCTTCTGGTGTACGGTTGAACATTACACCCATACGGTCCATTAAGTGAATAATACCAGGGGCTGCATCACACATACCCTTAACAGGTGGTTGGTTCGCTAAGAAGTCCCCACCATAAACTGTATCATCAAAGTGGATCCAAGGAGAATCCCCTTCACCTTTTGTATTTACCGCACCATTAATTCCGCCCTGCGCACATACAGAGTGTGAGCGTTTTACAGGAACTAATGAGAATAAATCAACTTCAGTACCAACTTCAGCTGCTTTAATCGTTGCCATCAGACCAGCTAGACCGCCGCCGACAACAATTATTTTGCTTTTCGCCATGATTATTTCTCACTCCTCTTAAAAAATTGCAATGATTGCATGTACTCTATAGTAGCTTCTATTAAATTAAACGAAAGCTAAAATAGCAGCCACACCAACTACACTTAGAATTACGAAAATAATGTTTGTTACATAAGTAGCAATCTTTTGAGACTGCGGAGATTGTGTAATACCCCAGCTTACTAGGAATGCCCATAAACCGTTAGATAAGTGGAAAGTTGCTGATATAATACCAACAATGTAGAATCCAAGCATGAATGGATTAGAAACAACATTCGCCATCATGTCGTAATCAACTTCTGTACCAAGCGCTTTTTGAATACGAGTTTGGAAAATATGCCATGCAATGAAGATCACTAAGAACACACCAGTGAAACGTTGTAATGAGTACATCCAGTTACGGTATGTGCTGAAACGTCCTGTATTTGGTGTAGCAGTGAATGCAATGTAGACACCATAAAATGCGTGGAACATTAATGGAATATAGATGACAATCCATTCAACTAGGATAAGGAATGGAATCTTTTCCATATTTGCGGTAGCTGCGTTGTAACTTTCTGCTCCGCCTGTTGCTGTAAAGTTAATTAACAGGTGCATCGTTAAAAACAGACCTACTGGAATGATACCAAGTAGAGAATGTAAGCGACGCCATAAAAACTCTCGATCTTTCGACAAGACTGTTACCCCCCTTAGTACTTAAAATATCACAACAAAGAAGTCATCATTTTGTAACTGATACTTCATTGACTGTGTATTTCATCATGGTACAATATTATGACATGTTTATTGTACTCTCAAGAGCTACGAGCGTCAAGGCAACTAAGAGTTTTTCACAATCCTTATTAAAGAAACAATCTAGTACGTGATGCATCGTTTTTTCTCGAAAAGTCTATCTTTACTTTATCAGTGTCAAATTTTAAGAAAATTCTAAGAAAGAAGGATTTAAATGTTAAACACTTCATCACCTACAATCTCAGCATTTGGCTATGAGATAATTCGCGACTATATTTTATCTTCTATTCTTGGTAAACATGAAGGTGATGTCCTTTACTGGGCAGGAAAAGACCTAGCACGGAAGTTCCCATGTAAAAGTCAAGATGAACTTATCGCATTTTTCGCAGATGCCTGTTGGGGTAATTTAGAGCTTATCAAAGAAACGAAGGATGGACGTATTTTCCAGTTGACAAATGATCCAGAACTGTTACAAATCGGTCTTCGTAGCTTTAGACTTGAAGCAGGATTTATAGCTGAACAAATCCAGCAAGCAAAAGGTTATTTAACAGAATGCTACGATGAAAAACATGAAAAGCAACAGAATGTTACATTTACAGTAAAATGGGACGTCAAAGAAAGAATCATGAACACCGTTCCTACAGAATAAAACGAAAAGGATTGTCATCCAAAATTTATGGATGACAATCCTTTTTATGTAGGCTAAATATATAAGATTAATGGAGTGAAGACTGGACGCCTCCAGGAAAGCGTCCTGACGGAACAGACATCACCCCCTCGTTATGATCACGAATCATTTTTATATTTATAGTTGTGCATGTCTTTCTTTTAAGAGCACATCTATTAACGAAATAAATGCTTCTAAAATATTAAGTGAGTGTTGAATCATTTCCTCTAAGTTACTAATTGACAGTTCATTCACTAATTTTTGTGCAGCCATATGTACTAATTCATGAGGTTGTTCTATATGACGATATTCTGGTAATTTCTGATATTCCTCAAAATGTCCATAATACCATTTCCCAAACATACATTGATGATGCGTCTTTAAAGTTTCTTTATGGCCAGCCTTTTGAATAGCATTTCGCAAAAAGCTAGCATGATCCATTAACCTTGCCGCCAGTTGGCCAACTACCGTTTGTTCTGAGGGCTTTCTGATTGTCGGTACAATAGCTTTTAAAATTTCAGATACTTGATTTTGTATTATATCCGAGAAGTCACTAGTATGTGATAGTTCCGTCGTTGTTTCCGCTAAACGACCTACTGCTATTACATTTTCTTCTGATGCAGCTGTTATTTGATGAATGCCATGTGCTGCTTCTTCAATATTTTTACTTGTTACAGTCAGGTTAGCAATATTATCCTTCATGATACTTAAAAAATCAGTTAAATAATGTTCGACTTGTTTAATATTTGTTATTGTATTGTGTAATTTCTTATCAATGACTGATCGAATCTTCGTCATTTCTTGCAATGAACCTTTCGAGCTGTTGGCTAACTTTCCTACCTCCATCGCGACAACATTAAAGCCCTTTCCATGCTCACCAGCACGTGCGGCTTCAATTGAGGTATTTAAGGATAGTAGTTGTGTTTGATCAGCAATCCCGGTTACACCTTTACCGATATCATCCATTTTAGTCATTTCATCATTCAATTGCTCTGTTGAATTAGCTCCTTTAGCCAACAACTCCTGAACCATTTCACCTTTTGTAATGGACGATTCCATCTCTTCTACAAGTAATATGGAATGCTGTTTTATCTCTTGAATGTTTGCATTAACATTTTGCTCAACCGCAAGCATCTCTTCTGTATTTGACGACATTTCTTCACTCATTGCGGAAATATCTCCTACACTCGTTGAGACATTTTGAACCTTTAATGCCGTTTGAAAATTAATTAACTCCATATGCGCTAGTACAAAGTCTAAAATCGCATTTTTCACATCAATGCTTTCCTGCTCAAGTTCCAATTCCAGAATTCGTTTTTTTAATATTTGTATTTCTAAATCGTTGTCTCTATCAACGCTTTCATCCATTGGCTTTTGAAATAAACCGAATAATACCATACAAACCCCCACCTTCCCCTTGGTAAAACATGTCATATTTTATTATATAACAATAAAATTGGATAAAATATTAAATTGATGTGAACAAATAAAAGATGCGTCCATTACTGACACATCTCATTCATAGTGTTGAAATACAAAATGGTCGAGGAGATTTTAGTAATGTTGTGCAGCTTTAAATGAGGGTGATTTTCGTCTCAGACTTTTCTCTTTACTGTGAGCGAGCGTCGAGTCGCTTCCTGCTTATGTTGTTGTTGCTGACGCTACGCTTTCGCACATAAAACATTTGTTGCTGACGCTGCGCTTTCGCACATAAAACATCTGTTGCTGACGCTGCGCTTTCGCACATAAAACATCTGTTGCTGACGCTGCGCTTTCGCACATAAAACATTTGTTGCTGACGCTGCGCTTTCGCACATAAAACATTTGTTGCTGAAATTCCGTTTTATCACTATAAATTAGAGAGACATACCAGAAGATACATTTTAAGCGAAGTAGTTGATTGGAGTGGAGACTGAGCGACTCCTTGGGGATCAGCAATAGAGGAACGAAGGCTAAAACCATCACATCCTGTGATAACGCCTTCGTGATTAACATCGTGTTAGCCCGACGCCCCCAAGAAAGCGCCCAGCCGGAACAGAAATCAACCCCTCGTTTTGCCATAGAGCCATTTTTCAACAACAATGTGCCTTTTGCTGACCCATCCTATTCAATATTAAATATAGAGCGCTTGTTCTAAGTTAAATTCATCATGTAATGCATTTGCTGCATGAATCATTTCGTCCTGAGGAACAACGACAGAAACTTTTATTTCAGAAGTACTAACCATTTTTACAGGGATACCTTCACGACGTAGACGATCAAACATTCGGGCAGCCACTCCTGGATTAGATGCCATTCCTGAGCCAATAATAGAGACTTTTGCTAAGCCGATTTCAAAATCAGCAAAACTAAACCCTAATGATAATTTACTATCTTCTAGGACACGTAATGCTTCAGCGAACTCCTCTTTTAAAATAGTAAATGATACAGTTGGCTTTAAGCCATCAATTATTGCTTGTACGATTATATCGACGTTTATGCGATTCTCTGCAAGTATTGTGAACATATCTGCTAATGAAGCATTGGAATAAGCATCATAACCAACTGTTAAGCGAATAACGTCTGACTCATAGGCAACACCACGTACAATTAAATTTTTCTCCATTTCAACTTCCTCCTTCAATAAAGTACCTACTGTATCTATTTCGCTCGACCGAATGATAACTGGGATTTGAAACTTCTTTGCTAACTCTACAGCTCGTGGGTGTAAAATTTGTGATCCTAAGTTTGATAGCTCTAGCATCTCATCGTAGGAAATTTCTGTTAGCTTACGTGCCCTAGCAACATGACTTGGATCAGCTGTATAGACTCCATCCACATTAGTGTAAATATCTACCCGCTCCGCCTTCAATTTTGCTGCAATAGCTATAGCCGACCTTTCCACCCCACCTTTACCTAACGTCGTAATATTCCGTGAATTATCGATACCCTGTCCCCCAGCAACAATTACGATTTTCCCCTGTACAAAATGCTCTTCTATTCGACTAGCATCCATTTCATCAATACGGGCATTGCTATACATAGCATCGGTTTCAATGCCTACCTGCCAGCCTGTTAATGACACTGCATCGTATCCTTCCTCCTGTAAAGCAATTGCCACTAATGTACTTGTAAGTTGTGAGCTTGTTGAAAATAGTGCGTCTAGTTCACGCTTAGATGCGTTGTCTGATAGATCACGAGCCATCTTTGCTAATTCTTTAGCCATACCCCTCATAGCTGTAGTGACAACGACAACATCAAAACCTCTTTCCTTTTCTGCAATCGCCTTTTTCGCAACATTTTGAATGTGCTCTGTTGATGCTAATGTAGCACCACCAAATTTCATCACAATTCTCGCCATCTTTATCATTCTCCTTCGTATTCAATCATTTCGCTGATTATAAAGTAGCTATACTTTTGCAGCAAAATCAAAGTGACACGAGCACTCACTTTCCTCCGCTCCATTTTTTTAACACCACCTCTCAGGTAGGGGGTAATTGCCTTGAAAAAAGTTTGTCTCTAGAAAGCAAAAAAGGCAGTTCTCACATAACGTGAAAGCTGCCTATAACATGTACAATAAAAGTAACTTGCGCATGTGTGATAGCTCTCCGAAACGATTAGTATCGACAATCTTACATCTCTTAAATGTAAAACCAGCACAGCATCGGAAACAACGATGCTCCACTTCGGCAAGCTTCCCTTTCATACATTTTCACTGGACTTGTTCGTCCTCGAACGTACTACTCTTGAACCTTGCACCTCTATCATCACTAAATAGTGAAAATATTTAATTAACCTTAGTGAAGAAATTTCCAGTTTAATAGTAGAAACTACTGAAAAACTAAGGCACGGTATACAACATTGCTATATTGAAGGGCAATGTTATATACAAACTTAGCATATGTCTAATCCTTTGACAATGTCTCTTGTTAAAAATCAATTTCGCCTTGGCGTAATTGTAGCTGACGCTTTGCTTTCGCTACAGAAAACATTTGTTGCTGTCGCTTCGCTTTCGCACAGATAAACAATGCGTCCGGAGGCTTTATTTTCATTCAGTAGGTGTTTGTACACCCACTGAAAAGGAACTCCATCTGCATTTTTCTCACCACCTTCAGAGGTGGGAGTCTTCTACTGAATGAAAATAAGCATAGATATTGTTAGCTAGATTAGATGGCATCCCTGCTTCCTGTAATGCCTGCATACTTGCCTCACGAATTTTTTTGACAGAGCCAAAATGCTTAAGTAATTGCTGTTTTCGCTTTGGACCAATGCCCTCTATATGATCGAGGACAGATTGTATAGCATGCTTCTCGTGCTGCTGTCGTAAGAAGGTAATAGCAAAGCGGTGTACTTCGTCCTGAATTCGTTGCAATAAGTAGAATCCATCGCTTGTTCGCTTTAACGCAATTACTTCAGGTGGATCACCAAATAGAAGCTGTGACGTATTATGCTTTTCATCTTTTGCTAATCCGGCAATTGGAATGACAAGGCCAAGCTCATCTTCTAACACTTCTCGTGCGACTTCCATTTGACCCTTCCCACCATCTATTAGTACTAAATCCGGTAAAGGTAGACCATCTTTTAATACGCGTGTGTATCGACGACGAATTACTTCCTGCATCGCCCCGTAATCATCGTGCTTGGCAGCAGTACGTGTTTTGTATTTTCGATAATCCTTCTTCGCAGGTTTTCCATCAATAAATACAACCATTGCAGATACAGCATCTGTCCCATGCATATGACTATTATCGAAAGCTTCAATCCGTAAAGGCGTAGAGATGCCCATAGCTTCACCAAGCGCCTCACATGCTCCTATAGTGCGTTCTTCCTGACGTTCAATAAGCTGGAACTTCGCTGCTACAGCAATTTCAGCATTTTTCGTCGCTAATTCAACTAGCTCTTTTTTTTGCCCACGTTTTGGTGTCAGTACCTTAACTTCTAATAATTCCGTTAAAATATCTGCATCAATAGATTGTGGGATAAAGATCTCCTTAGGCTTAATGTGCTCTAACTTTTCGTAAAATCGCCCAACGAACGTTAAAAATTCCTCTTCTGCCTCTTGATAAATTGGGAAAATCGAGACATCTCGCTCAATGAGTTTTCCTTGACGGACAAAGAAAACTTGAACACACATCCAGCCCTTATCGACTGCATAGCCAAATACATCGCGGTTAGTTGTATCACTTGAGACGATTTTTTGCTTTTGCATGACTGTATCGATATGTGCAATTTGATCACGAAATTCCTTTGCACGCTCAAACTCTAAATTTTCAGCGGCCGCTAGCATTTTTACCTCTAGCTCTTTTTTGACTTCCTCAACCCCACCATTTAAAAATTTTGTCATATCCTCAATCATATCGTGGTAAAGTTCAGCATCAATATCCTTCACACAAGGGGCTAGACATTGTCCCATGTGATAATACAAACAAACCTTGGTAGGGAGTTGTACACATTTTCGCAGAGGATATAAACGATCTAGCAGCTTTTTCGTCTCACTTGCTGCATACGCATTCGGATATGGACCAAAATATTTTGCCTTATCCTTTTTCACTTTTCGTGTTGTAATAAGACGTGGGTGTTTTTCATTTGTAATTTTTAGATACGGATACGTTTTATCATCCGTCAGCATAATATTGTACTTCGGGTCATGTAGTTTTATAAGATTAAGCTCTAAAATTAAAGCTTCAATATTGGAGGATGTCACAATGTACTCAAAGTCTTCTATTTCGCTTACAAGTCTCTGTGTTTTCCCTTCATGCGTACCAGTAAAATACGAGCGTACTCGATTTTTCAGCACTTTTGCTTTCCCGACATAAATAATGGTTCCTTGTCGATCTTTCATCAAATAGCAGCCAGGCTGATCTGGTAAAATTTCAAGCTTTCGTTTAATTAAATCATTCATCGCCTACCTGCTCCCCTTTTTCTTAAAACAGCGTTCGTTCCTTTATTGTCTCCTATTCCTAAGGATAACGTTCGCTTTATCTCTATATTATATAACGAAAAAAAGCCAAGCACATCTTATTGATGGCTTGACTCTTTTTTTCTTACAGATTAAGCATGTTTTGCGATAAATGCTTCTAACGCTTCTTTTGGTTGGAAACCAACAGTTTTATCTACTAATTCACCGTCTTTGAATAATAGTAATGATGGAATAGACATAATTTGGTATTGCGCTGCAGTACCTTGGTTGTTATCTACATCTACTTTTACAATTTTAGCCGCACTACCTGCAGCGACCATTTCTTCAAGAACTGGTCCAATCATTTTACAAGGTCCGCACCAAGCAGCCCAAAAGTCTACTAGTACTAACCCTTCTTTAATATCGTCTTGGAAAGTTGCATCTGTTGCATGTACAATTGCCATTTGAAATCCTCCTTAAACTTACTATGTTTGTAGTATAGCATGGATAAATTCTCTTGAGCGAACAATCTGCCTAGTATGCATAATTTATGAAAAACAAGGTCGAAAATGGCATTAAGTTGATTTGTTATTTAGCCTCATTTTCTTGAAAACGACCTTTAAAGACATACGTTAATGTAATAAAGAGATAAATAGCTAATGTAATACCTGTTACGATAATAGATGTTGTAAAAATAATACCAATTAGGATTGCACTTAACGCAATAATAGCTATCCAAGTTGTATACGGGAACCATTTTACTGCATAGGTACTTGTTTTTTCCGGCTGTTTTTTACGCGATTTCAAATGCGCAATCGCAATAATTAGCCAAATAAATAACACGGTATATCCAAGTGAACCCATTAGGAAATCAAAAGTTTTGCTTCCCGCAAATAAAGAAAATATTACGGCCATATATAAAGCTAACGTACACATTAATATGGCATATACAGGAACTTTTCTTTTTGATAAATGGGCAAAGATTTTAGGAACACGCCCGTCTACAGCTTGTGTATACAGAACACGTGATGAACCATAAAGTCCCGAGTTCATTGATGAGATAATTGCAAGTAAAACAACAGCGTTCATAATATGGTCAGCACCAGGAATCCCAATCATTTTAAAGACCATCACAAACGGACTTTCTGGCACCCCGTTTACTTCATTCCAAGGAATCAAGCTAACGATAATAAAGAAAGGAATTAAATAAAAAGTCACAATACGTACTAATGTACTGCGAACAGCTTTAGGAACTACTTTCTCAGGATTTTTCGTTTCAGCTAATGTAATACCAATAATTTCAGTACCACCATAAGAATAAATAACTACAAGCATTGCAGCAATCAATCCCATCGATCCATTCGGGAAGAAACCGCCATGCTCCGTTAAATTAGAAAAACCAACAGCTGTATGATTACCAAAAGTAACAAGCAATAAAATTAATCCCGCTATGATGAACACCACAATAACGGTAATTTTTATTAACGCCAGCCAATATTCAGTTTCCGCAAACACTTTCACTGATAACAAGTTAATGGCTGTAACTAACACCGAAACAGATAATGCAAGTATCCAAATTGGGTAATCCGGCAACCAATATTGAATAAAAATTGCCGCAACTACAGCTTCCGCTGCAATATTTAACACCCACATTTTCCAATAGATCCAATCTAGAAAATAAGCTGGATACTTTCCTAAAACGGCTTGCACTAAATCTCTAAATGTTCTCGCTTCGCTATTGCGGACTGCCATTTCTGCTAAACCTTGCATAACAAATAGCAGAATAATCCCACCAATTAAGTACGCAATAAGTACTGATGGCCCTGCCATATCAATGGCAGTACTGCTTCCTTTAAACAACCCTGCACCAATGGCACCACCTAAAGCCATCATCGTAATATGCCGTGAGGTCATCGTTCTCTTTAATTTCTGATTGTCATTTTCCATTTCCTTACCTCCTAAAATCAACAAATGCGCTAAAGCGCTCGTTTACATCCGAAAAGCGCTAGAGAGCCCGAAGCAAAAGTAAGTGCTCCTCCACTTTTGCCCGAGGGATCGAACGACCTCGAGGATGTAGCGCTTGAGCCTAGCAAAAGCAAAAAAGGCATATCATCTGTTCCTTCATTATCAAATGAAAGAAGAGACGATATGCCATAAGCAAACCGCGGTACCACTCTAATTGGTTCTTTAAGAACCCTGCTTAAAAACCTAATAACGAAGGTTAACCGTCCAACAAATAGAATATTCTGCAAATTCCATTTATCTTACCGCTCCTAGGCAAGTTCAAAGTCTTATTGGACTGCGTTGCACCAACCCGCAGCTCTCTTCACCAAATAATGAGCTTTTACTACTCCTAATCTTTGCGTTTCAAAACATTATTGAAAAGTTAAATTAATATTCATCACTATACGTTCTAAAATTAATTATGTCAACATTTTATTTTGCAATAACTTTAAAATTCAACAAAAAAAGCAGGAAAGATAAATCCTCCCTGCGACAAATATCATTAATTAGGCATTCACTTTTAACGCTTTAAATTCTTCGATTAGAAGAGGCACTACCTCAAATAAATCACCTACGATACCGTAGTCCGCAACTTTGAAAATATTTGCTTCTGGATCTTTATTAATCGCAACGATTACTTTTGAGTTTGACATACCAGCTAAGTGTTGAATTGCTCCAGAAATACCTGCTGCGATGTAAAGGTCTGGTGTTACTACCTTACCTGTTTGACCGATTTGAAGTGAGTAGTCACAATATTCAGCATCACATGCACCACGTGAAGCACCAACTGCTCCACCAAGTAAATCCGCTAGCTCTTTTAATGGTTCAAAGCCTTCCTCAGATTTCACGCCACGACCACCTGCTACAACTACTTTTGCCTCTGAAAGATCGACACCCTCTGAAGATTTACGTACAACCTCTTTAATGATTGTACGAAGGTTTGTAATATCAACAGCAATAGAAGTGATGTCACCTGATTTACCGGCTACTTTTTCTAATGGTGCAATATTATTCGGACGAACTGAGGCTAAAACCAAACCGTCTTTTACTTTAACTTTTTCAAAAGCCTTACCTGAGTAAATTGGACGGATGAATACAACATCATCGCCAGCACCTTCAATAGACGTTACATCAGATACAAGACCTGCTTGTAACTTACTTGCAATTTTTGGTGATAAATCTTTACCGTTTGCAGTATGACCAAATACGATACCAGTTGGTTTTTCTTCCTCAATTACTGCTAATAAAGCTTGACCATAGCCATCTGACGTATATTGTTTTAAATGTGGATGCTCCACCGTTACAACACGATCAGCACCATATTCAAATAATGGGCCTGTTAAGTTTGCTACGGCATCCCCTAAAAGAACACCAACAACCTCACCACCATCTGCGATTTGCTTTGCAGCTGCAATTGCTTCGAAAGAAACATTACGTAAGCTTCCTTCACGAACTTCACCTAATACTAATACTTTTTTTGTCATAGTATATTCCCTCCATTACCCTTTAAGATTCGATTTGTGTCATCAGATGACTTAGACTACTTTCGCCTCTGTATGAAGTAGGTTTACTAGCTCTTTTACTTGAGCAGAAAGTTCGCCTTCAAGAACACGCCCTGCTGCCTTTTGAGCTGGTAAGAAAATATCAACTGTTTCTACCTTAACCTCTACATCATCTTCATCGATATCTAGATCATCTAACTCAAGTTCTGCAAGCGGTTTCTTCTTCGCTTTCATGATACCTGGTAAAGATGGATAACGTGGCTCGTTTAAACCTTGCTGAGCTGTTACTAAAAGTGGTAAAGATGTCTCGATAACTTCTGAGTCACCTTCAATATCGCGTACAATTTTTGCAGATGTGCCGTCAATTTCAAGTTTTGTAATTGTTGTTACATAGTTAATACCTAGTAAATCTGCAACACGAGGTCCTACTTGACCAGAGCCTCCGTCAATTGCAACGTTTCCTGTTAAAATTAAATCAGCGTCTTTATCTTTTAAATATTCAGCTAAAATAAATGCTGCTGCATTTTGATCCAATTCATCTAGATCGTCTTCTGTATTAATAAGAACCGCTTCATCTGCTCCCATTGCAAGAGCTGTGCGTAATTGCTTCTCTGTATCTTCGCCACCAATTGAAACAACTGTTACTTTACCACCAGCAGCGTCACGTACTTGGATTGCCTCTTCAATGGCATATTCATCGTAAGGATTGATGATGAACTCTGCGCCATCCTCTTGGATTTTACCACCCGACACAACAATTTTTTCTTCTGTATCAAACGTACGTTTAATTAATGCAAAAATATTCATATATCCATACCTCCTGCAACGTTTTTTATTTCTAAGTAAACTTATAAATATTATATATTTTCAGTGTCGATAACGTCGATAACACTTTTTCAAGTCGCTATCGACACTGATGGAATATTATTTACCAGTAAACACAGGCTCACGTTTTTCAATAAATGCTTGAATTCCCTCTTTTGCATCTTCCGAAACGAATACTGTGCCAAAGGATTGTGCTTCTGCCTCAATACCTTCATAGAATGAAGCATGCTTAGCATATTGCAATGTTTGAATAGCTGCTTTTAAAGCAACCGGGCTCTTCTTCGCAATTTTCTTCGCTACCTTTAGCGTTTCTTCCAATAATGCTTCATCTGTAAATGCACGATTCGCTAAACCCCATTGTACAGCTTCTGTACCAGAAATCGGCTCACTTGTAAACATCATTTCTGCAGCTTTTGCAACCCCTACATATCGTGGTAGACGTTGTGTACCTCCGAAACCTGGAATAAGACCTAATTGTAATTCAGGTAGTCCTAATTTCGCAGATTCTGTTACAAAGCGCAGATGACAGCTCATCGCTAGTTCAAGGCCCCCACCTAATGCAGCACCATGAATTGCAGCAATAATAGGTTTAGAGAACGATTCAACTCGCTCAAAAACTTGTTGACCATTGTTTGCTAGTTTTGAAAATTCATCACCAGATGTAACCTCTGTAAATTCTTTAATGTCTGCACCAGCTGAGAAGAAACGACCTTCACCATGAAGTACGAGGACACGTACTGTGTCATCATTTTCTACGGCATCTAGCACAGCATTTACTTCGGCAATGATTCCACGAGATAATGCGTTTGCTGGCGGGCGTGCAATTGTAATAATCGCTACTCCATCCTCTGCTTTCCAACTTAGAAATTCCATTTCTCCACATCCTTTTAAGCTTTAATGCCGTTCAGGATTAACGCCTGAACTTTTGGTACCTGTTCTATCAAATCATATCGATATTCATTCATGACCCACGACGTAATGGTTTCGTCAATTGTTCCAAATACCATTTGACGTGCCAAGCGTACATCCATCGTTTGATTGAACTCACCTGATAGCATACCTTCAATTAAAATTTGATCAAGTAATTGTAAATACTCTCTTAACACCGAATTGATCTTCAGTCGTAAATCTTTGTTCGATTGTCGTAGTTCTAATTGTGTGACGGTTGCTAGGTATCGATCTGTCGCTAGAACATTAAAATGATTTTCTATCATTCGTGAAAGTTTGTCCTTAGACGTACTTCCATTTTCTATTATATCTTGTAATGACTCCACAAAAACAGCCATTTTTTCATTAAAGACAGAAATTAATATATCTTCTTTATTTTTAAAATATAAATAGATTGTTCCATCGGCCACCCCTGCCTGTTTAGCAATCTTCGATACCTGTGCTTGGTGATACCCATTTTCTGCAATAACGATGACAGCTGCATCAATAATTTGCTTATATTTTGGCTTATCACGTTTCACTTTTATATCACCACCTAAAAAAACTTGCACACGTCTAAATTCATGCTCAATACATGATGTCATCCTTGAATGGCCAGCCATCTCAAACTGATATATTGTTAAGGATATGACGTGGTAACCTAAAAAAATATGAAAATATGAATGGTCATTCATTCATATTTTCATATTATAATTTACATCTTTGCTTGTCAATACTTTATCACGTATTTATTTTGCTTCTTTATTCACCAATTTTGTTTTTTCTTCATCAACTAATGCTCGACGCAAAATTTTTCCAACAGCTGTTTTCGGTAGTTCATCTCTAAACTCATAATAGCGGGGAACTTTGAAAGCGGCCAAGTTTTGACGGCAATATTTATTTAATTCGTCTTCTGTAATCGAATATCCTTCTTTTAAAACAATATAAGCTTTTACTGTTTCTCCTCGATACGGATCTGGTATGCCCGCAACTACACATTCTTGGATTTCCTCGCGCTCATATAGTACTTCCTCTACCTCACGAGGGTAAATATTAAAACCACCTGCAATAATAATATCTTTTTTACGGTCAACTACATAGAAATAGCCTTCCTCGTCCATATAGCCAAGATCGCCTGTTAAAAACCAGCCATCTACGAATGCTGCTGCTGTATCCTCAGGGCGATTCCAATAGCCTTTCATAATCTGTGGGCCCTTTACAGCTATTTCACCAACCTCACCGACCGGAAGCGCCTCAGCATCCCCTGTACGTAAAATTATTGAATCCGTATTTGGCCAAGGTAAACCAATCGAGCCCATGACACGCTTACCCCAAATAGGTGTTGAATGTGTGACAGGAGAAGTTTCTGTTAATCCATATCCTTCTACAAGTTTTCCACCTGTTACCGCTTCAAATTTCTCCTGCACCTCTACTGGCAATGAAGCGGATCCACTTATGCATGCTTTGATGGACGATAAGTCGTACTTTGCAATATCCGGGTGATTTAATAAACCAATATATAAAGTCGGTGCACCTGGGAATAGTGTTGGTTTTTGCTTATCAATCGTTTTCAACGCTGTCTCTGCATCGAACTTTGGTAATAACACCATTTTATTTTGCATGAATACGGATAATAAGATAACTGCCGTCATACCATAAACATGGAAGAATGGCAGTATCCCCATAATGGTTTCCTCACCATGTACACATTTATACATCCATGCATCACACATTGTTGTATTCGCAATTAAGTTTTTATGGGTCAGCATCACACCCTTAGGGAAGCCAGTCGTTCCACCTGTATATTGAAGCAGTGCTATGTCCTCTTCAAAATCAAATGGAATATCAATCGTTTTGATGGGCGCAGAGCGCATAATTTCTGTAAATAAATGATTTTGACCACTATGTTCAACCTTTACGCTAAAACCATACTGCTTTTTTTGAATATAGGGATAAACTAAATTTTTGGGAAATGGTAAATAATCTTTAATAGCTGTGACAATTACATTTTCAAGTGCAGTTTCTTTTATGACTTTCATAACACGTGGATACAAAATATCCATCAATAAAATAACTTTCGCACCTGAATCAGCCATTTGATATTGAAGTTCACGCTCAGTATAAAGTGGATTTGTTTGTACAACAATCGCTCCAGCATACATTGCCCCGTAGTAAGCGATTACACTTTGTGGTGAGTTTGGCAGCATAATCGCTACTCGATCTCCCTTTTCCACCCCAAGGGCTTGTAAATAGTTTGCGAACTTTAGCGCTGACTCATATAGCTCGGTGTACGTCAAATCCTTTCCCATAAAATGAATCGCAACTTTGGATGGATTCTTTTTATAGGCGCGTGTCAAAAACTCTTGCACAGGAATTTCCTCAAACGTTAAAGACGATGGTATTTCTTCAGGATAATTTTTTAGCCATGGTTTTGTTGTCATACGTCCTCTCCCCTTTGTCCCAAACTTTGTAAACTCTTATTTTAATTATAATGAAAAAGAAATACTCTTTCAAACACAAAATAGAAAATAAATGCATTTACGATTAATTATTATGCATTTCACAACATTTATATAACTGTATTTCTTAGAGTTTGGATCGACGCGCCTTATGAATACTAATTCATTCTTTCTTTTTTTATGTACAGGACTGCGTTAATATTTCTATATTCAAAAAATAATTTTTAATGCTAACTTTTTAGATAGATGAAGGAATATTAATAGGTTTTAGTAGTATTTTATGATGGGGTTGATGTTAGGATGGTGGAACTTATGATTTTTTATCAGGTTACGCTTTGATTTTTTCCGTCGCTTTAGTTTTTCTTTCTGTCGTTTCAGCTCTTCTTTCCGTCGCTTCGACTTTTCTTTCCGTCGCTTCAGCTCTTCTTTCCGTCGCTTCGGCTTTTCTTTCTGTCGCTTCGGCTTTTCTTTCCGTCGCCCTGGCTTCTTTCCGTCGCTTCAGCTCTTCTTTCCGTTGCTTCGACTTTTCTTTCCGTCGCTTCGGCTCTTCTTTCCGTCGCTTCAGCTCTTCTTTCCGTCGCTTCAGCTCTTCTTTCCGTCGCCCTGGCTTCTTTCCGTCGCTTCAGCTCTTCTTTCCGTCGCCCTGGCTTCTTTCCGTCGCTTCGACTTTTCTTTCCGTCGCTTCGGCTCTTCTTTCCGTCGTTTCAGCTCTTCTTTCCGTCGCCCTGGCTTCTTTCCGTCACTTCGGCTCTTCTTTCCGTCGCTTCGGCTTTTCTTTCCGTCGCTTCGGCTCTTCTTTCCGTCGCCCTGGCTTCTTTCCGTTGCTTCGACTTTTCTTTCCGTCGCTTCGGCTCTTCTTTCCGTCGCTTTGGCTCTTCTTTCCGTCGCTTCGGCTTTTCTTTCCGTCGCCCTGGCTTCTTTCCGTCGCTTCGGCTTTTCTTTCCGTCGCTTCGGCTCTTCTTTCCGTCGCCCTGGCTTCTTTCCATCGCTTCGACTTTTCTTTCCGTCGTTTCAGCTCTTCTTTCCGTCGTCCTGGCTTCTTTCCGTCACTTCGGCTCTTCTTTCCGTCGCTTCGGCTCTTCTTTCCGTCGCCCTGGCTTCTTTCCGTCGCTTCGACTTTTCTTTCCGTCGTTTCAGCTCTTCTTTCCGTCGTCCTGGCTTCTTTCCGTCGCTTCGGCTTTTCTTTCCGTCGCCCTGGCTTCTTTCCGTCGCTTCGGCTTTTCTTTCCGTCGCCCTGGCTTCTTTCCGTCGCTTCGGCTCTTCTTTCCGTCGCTTCGGCTCTTCTTTCCGTCGCCCTGGCTTCTTTCTGTCGCTTTGGCTTTTCTTTCCGTCACCCCGGCTTCTTTCCGCCGCCCTGGCTTTTTTCCGTCACTTTACCTTTTCTATCCTTCTTCTCTTTACCCCTTAATATAAAAAACGCACCCTCACAAAAGGATGCGTTTCTAAGTTTAAACGGTCATCATATAATAGACACCGACTGCCAAAAATGCGATGCAGACAACGATTAGTATTTTCGCTAATTTTTCCATGTCATTACACTCCTATGCAATACTTGCCCCAATAACAAACGATAGACCGACTGAAATAGTGAAGGATATGAAGCCGACTGAGCGGTTATCATTTGCGATTTCCTGATCGACATTAAAACGTGGTGTCATAAATTCAAATAAGAAATACGCCACAATTAGTAATGTAAAACCAAAAAGGCCCCAGCCAATCATTTCGCTTAAAGTGCTATGGCGCGCGATGGAAAAGCGAAAAATATTACAGATTCCTAGTATTTTCCCGCCTGTTGCGAGTGCCACAGCGATATTACCATTTTTAATTTCTTCCCAGTTTTTATATTTCGTTACGACTTCGAACAATGCCATCGAGACGACTAAACATAACACAACAACGCTAAAATATCCTGCCGTTTCGATAATTGGATATCGCCAAAAGCTAGAATTCAGCATTTTCTCCGTCCCCTTTACTGCTTATTTCAATTCCACAACCGTGACGCCTAAGCCACCCTCGCCGGCTTCACCAAAACGGAATGATTTTACACGCTTATGTTTTTTCAAATAGGTTTGAATTCCTTGACGTAATGCGCCTGTACCGACACCATGAATAATTGATACACGCCCATAGTTGGCAAGCAAGGCATCATCAATATATTTCTCCGTACGTATAATGGCATCTTCGTATCGCTCGCCGCGTAAATCTAACTCTAATTTTACATGGCTATTGCGATTTTGCACACCAGCAATACGTTGCACAGGTTCTTTTTCTGGTTTAATGTACTCCAGATCACTATCCGAGATTTTCATTTTCAAAATACCCATTTGGACAACCCATTCGGAATTCGATACTTTTTCGAGCAATGTACCCCGCTGTCCATAGCTTAACACCTTTACCTCGTCTCCGACAACTAAGTTTTGTGCACGGGCCTTTACTTGTGCCGCTTTTTTCAGCACTTTATTGTTTTCAAGCGGTGTAGCTTCTTCCAGTCGTTTACGAGCTTCGATAAGCTCATGCTCCTTGACAACTTGGTCTGCATTTTTGCGCATTTCTCGAAGCTCCGCAATAATTGTTTCTGCTTCTCTTTTTGCTTCATCAACAATTTTACGAGCCTTTTCTTTCGCTTTTTTATCGAGTGCTTCTTTGCGTTCCTCGTAAGCTTGTAGTTTTCCTTGTAACTCTTTACGAAGTTCTTCAGACTCCAATAGTAATTCATGAGAGCGTTCTGCATCATCTTCGGATTGGCGACGAGTCTCTTCTAGTGATGCAATCATTGACTCTACCTCATGGCGATCTGTACCTGTAAAGCTTTTCGCACGGTCAATAATCGATTCTGGTAAGCCAAGGCGGCTTGAAATTTCAAATGCATTGGAGCGGCCAGGTACACCGATAAGCAGACGATATGTTGGACTCAATGTCTCAATATCAAACTCTACACTTGCATTGGCAACTCCTGGACGATTATAGCCGTATGCTTTTAGCTCAGGATAGTGCGTCGTTGCCATAACGCGGGCGCCACGATCATGTACTTCATCTAAAATGGAGATGGCCAGAGCCGCCCCTTCCTGAGGATCTGTCCCAGCACCTAATTCATCAAATAAAACGAGTGACTCGTCATCAAACTTTTGTAAAATATCTACTATGTTGACCATATGAGAGGAGAACGTCGACAGTGATTGCTCAATTGACTGTTCATCCCCAATATCCGCAAAAAGCTGCTTAAAAACAGCAAGCTCTGAACCATCAAGTGCAGGCACCGGTAACCCCGCCTGTGCCATTAAAGTACACAGTCCAACCGTTTTTAAAGTGACAGTTTTACCACCAGTGTTTGGTCCTGTAATAACAATCGCCGTAATGTCTTTCCCAAATTCAATATCGTTAGGAACCGCCGTTTCAATTGGTAAAAGTGGATGACGTGCACGCACAAGTCGAATATAGCCTTCGTTATTCATTTTAGGCATTGTACATTTGTTCGCTTGACCGTATTTGCCTTTAGCTAAAATGACGTCAATCTCACCTAGTACTTTTACTAAGTAAAATAAATCAGGAGCTACTTCCTCAACCATTGCACTTAAGGCAAGTAAGATACGTTCAATTTCAGCTTGCTCTTTCATTTTTAATCGATGAATTTCATTATTTGCTTGTACAATCGAATCTGGCTCGATAAATAATGTTTGGCCAGAAGATGATTGGTCATGCACAATTCCACCATAATGATGACGATACTCTTGCTTAACGGGAATAACAAAGCGATCATTACGAATCGTTACAAGTGTATCTGAGAGCATTTTTGAAGCATTGCTCCCACGTATAAGGCTTTCTAGCTTAGAACGTACTTTAGCCTCCTCTGCGCGTAAAGATTGGCGAATTGAACGCAAAGTTTGGCTTGCAGAGTCTAGCACTGAACCATTGTCATCAATACAGTTATTAATTTCATGCTGCAAGCCTGTCAAAACAGGCATTGCCTCCTTTTTGGCGATGAAATGAGGAATCTCAATCACTTCTTCAGATTCTATATCTTCAATAAAATTGCGAAGAATTCTACTCGCTCGAATTGTACTTGAAACTTCCATTAATTCCATTGCTGAAAGCATGCCACCGATTTGTGCACGCCTTGCAGCTGGTCGTACATCAAAAATCCCACCCATCGGTACATTGCCTTTTACACGTAAAATGGATAGTCCTTCATCCATTTCTTCTAATAATTGTACAACTTTTTCATAGTCTGTCTGTGGTACAAGCTCATCAACCGCTGATTTGCCGATTGAAGAAGTACAGTATGTAGCCACTTGCTGACGTACTTTATCATATTCTAGTGTTTTCAATGCGCGTTCTGCGATCACTGAGAACACCTCCTCAACCTATTTATTTCGTCGAATAAACGCTTCAAACTGTTCTCGCGTCCATGTATTCACAATCATATCCTTTTTCAACCATGCTCTGTTTGCGTAGCGCACCCCAATATCCATAAAGCGTAAATGAGCAATATCATGGGCATCCGTATTTATTGCTACGGGCACACCAGCTGCCAAAGCCATTTCTAAATGCTCAACACATAAATCAAGACGATATGGATTCGCATTTAACTCTAAAATTTTACCATATTCCTTTGCCCACGAAATTAATTGCCCCATATCAGGATTATAGCCATTACGGTCCTCAATAATGCGACCAGTTGGATGTGCAATCATATGAACGTACGAATTTTGCATCGCCGTCAGTAAACGTGCCATAATTTTGTCCTGCGATTGTGTAAAGCTAGAGTGAATAGAGGCAATTATGAAATCTAATTCTCTTAGCACATCATCTTCAAAATCTAGGGAACCATCCGGCAAAATATCCATTTCTGTCCCCGCATATAAATGGAAATCTGGATGTGCTTCATTAAATGTCTCAATTTCAGCACGTTGCTTTGTTAAGCGCTCCGGCGTTAGACCATTCGCTACTTTTAAAAATTGTGAATGGTCCGTAATAACGCTATACTGATAGCCTCGCGCTATCAATGCCTTGCCCATTTCAGCTACAGAGTATGCACCATCAGACCAAGTCGTATGCATATGCAAATCTGCTTTAATATCTTCTATTTTCACTAGACTTTTAATGTCATCTGTTTTGTCAAATTCCGTTGTTCCTGTACGCAAACTCGGCGGGATAAATGGTAAATCAAAATGCGCAAAAAATTCTTCTTCATCCTTAAACGTTAATACGGTGCCATCAGCCTGCTCTACACCATATTCACTAATTTTTTCACCACGGGCTTTAGCAATTTGACGCATGCGTACATTGTGATCTTTTGAGCCTGTGAAATGATGCAAGGCCGTTGCATATTCAACATCTCTTACTAATCGGAAATCTACACTTACAGGCTCATCTAGATCTAAAATAACTGAAATTTTTGTATCACCAGCTGCTACGACTTCTTGTACAGAAAGCTCATTCAGTAGCTTTTCACGTACAGTTTCAACTGCTTCGGTTACAACAATAAAATCAATATCTTTACTTGTTTCAGCTGCACGACGGAAGCTTCCAGCAACAGAAAAACGTTCCACTTCTTCCATACTACCTAGAAGAGCTTCAATTTGTAAAACAACTGGCTCCAGCTGCCAAATCGGCAAACGTTCTGATCGATTTGCTAAATTTGCAAGTTCCTTTAAAATTTTCTCTTCAGTTTTTGCTGCAAAGCCTGCTAGCTCACGAACTTTACCTTCCTCACAAGAAGTCTTTAAACTTTCCGCACAATCAATCCCTAACTCTTGATGAAGCTTTGCAATTTTTTTACCACCTAAGCCTGGAAGTTTTAATAGCGGGAGCAAACCTTTTGGTACAATTTCTTCTAACTCTTTTAATAAGCTTGATTCACCATTTGTCATTAAATCCTCAATAACAGCAGCTGTACCTTTACCTATACCCTTAAGCTTTGTGACATCCTCCATCTCACTTAATGAGCGTTCGTCCCCCTCAAGTGCGGCTGCTGCTTTTCGAAAGGCAGACACTTTGAATGGATTTTCCCCTTGTAATTCCATATACAATGCAATTTTTTCAAATGTGCGAATAATTGTTTTTTTGTTCATTGGGAATTCCTCCTATCGTAAAAACACTTCCCTCAAAACCGAGAGAAGTGCACAGTTTGCTATTGCATATAAATATACCACCAATTTTGGAACATACTTGTAATAATTGGGGTGTGTTCCAAAATGAGACCACTTAACAACGACTTCGACATTAAACTTTGAATAGAAGCAACTGGCAATAAAGCAAGAATGTACAGCAAAATAAACATAATTAAATAGTTTTCAATCATGCCAAACAATGCTCCAAGCCAGCGATTCACTGTACCTAACACAGGTAAATACGCTATAAAATCAAAAATCGATGCCACAATTTGCATTGTAATTTTCACCGCAAAGAAAATAACTGCAAATGCAATGACACGGTAAAAAGTGCGGTCTAAATCCAGGCTATCAATAACTACTCCAAGACTACCTGAATCCGTTACACCTGGATACGGAACCCAAAACACAAATTTTTGTGCTAATGGTTTATAATAGATATACGCAACTATTAGGGCAACTATAAAGCTAACGATATGCATCATCTGAACAATGAAACCACGTTTTGCACCAACGATGAGCCCGGCTAATAGCACCGCTAATATGATTAAATCTAACATTCACTTCAACCCTTTAATTTTTTCAATTCTTCTTCTAATTGTTCCATTTGTTCTTTTAATAGTAAATAATCGTGAACGGTATTTACTGCTGTAAGAACGGCAAGCTTTGTGCTATCAAGAGAGGGATTATGTACATTCATTTCGCGCATACGGTCATCAACAATCGAAGCGACAAGTCGCATATGTCCCATGGATTCAGTGCCGACCATTTTATATGTATGACCGTAGATTTCCACAGAAATTTTATTCTTTTCTTGATTTTCCATAGTCGCACCCTCCTTTAAAATTTTTGTACTCACGAATTTTTTTATTGTAAGCAGCTTACACAAAAAAGCTATTTATTATCATACCATGAAAGGTATAAAATTGTGAACAACGAGGACAGAAAGGAACGAGTAAATGTCAAATATTGTACTTTCCATATCAACAAACAAACAAAAAGAGGTGATGTCTTACTATGCAAACCACTTTGTAGAACGTAAAGCTCCTGGTGTAATCTTTGCCGCAAAGCTTCCAGATACAGCAATTACGATGTACAAATCAGGTAAATTAATGTTCCAAGGGGGTGGAGCGGAGCGAGAAGCTGCACGCTGGGGAAACGTAGAAGTTACAAATACACAAAAATCATCGTCGATAGGAGCAAAGGGCGACGTTCTGCCAGAAGGTTTTACTACGATGTCGGTGCTAGGCTCAGATGAAACGGGTACTGGTGATTATTTCGGTCCAATAACAGTTGCAGCGGTATACGTACCTTCATCAAAAATTGCGCTTATAAACGAACTTGGTGTCAAGGATTCAAAGATGCTAACGGATGATTACATGCGTAAAATAGCGCCAGATTTACGTGCAGCTTGCGTCCATAGTGTGCTTGTACTACGCAACGAAAAATATAACGAATTACAAGCACGAGGCTACTCTCAAGGTAAGATGAAAGCTATGATGCACAATAGAGCACTTAAAAATGCATTGTCAAAAATGGTACCCGAAAAACCAGAGCATATATTGATAGATCAGTTTGCGGAACGTGGTGTGTATTACAATTACTTAAAAAATGAACGGGAAATCGTTCGAGATGATGTGCTATTTTCTACGAAGGCCGAGCAATTACATGTTTCAGTAGCAACTGCATCGATATTAGCTCGTGCGGCATTTTTAAAAGAAATGGACCGACTGAGTGAGATTGCTGGGATAGTGTTGTTGAAAGGGGCTTCAGCGAAAGTAGATGCGTTAGCAGCACGCATTTGGCGAAAACAAGGTGAGGAATTTTTACGTTCCATTACGAAATGGCATTTTGCGAATACTGAGAAAGCTAAAAAGATGAAATAAAATTGGTCTTCTAGACAATAAAAAAATTTCGCTATACTCCAGCAGATTACAAGTTATACAACTTGCTCTCTACTATAGTTAGCGAAATTCTTTATATCAAAACTTATTATAATCAGATTTTGTTTAGCTTAATATTTAAACTGTCTAATGGTTTGTTGTAGATTTTCAGACATTTTAGCAAGGGCTTCAGCCGATGCAGCGATTTCTTCCATAGAAGCAAGCTGTTCCTCTGTTGCGGCTGAAATATTTTGTGCACTTGCTGTATTTTCATTTGTTCGCTGAAGCACACTTTCAATTCCCATTGCCACTTGATTGGAGTGTTCAGAAATAACTTTTGCTGTCTCTGAAATTTGTCCTATTTCATAGGTTACGCTTTGTACATTATCACTAATTTCTTTGAATGACTTTCCTGCCATATTTGTTACATCAATTCCCTTTACGACCTCAGCTGAACCAGCAGCCATTGATTCAACCGCTAGTTTTGTATCAGCTTGAATATAATCAATGATATCTTTTATTTGCATTGTTGATTGTGCGGATTGCTCAGCAAGTTTTCGCACCTCATCAGCAACAACTGCAAAACCTTTTCCATGCTCACCTGCACGAGCAGCTTCAATTGCAGCATTTAAAGCTAAAAGATTTGTTTGATCAGCAATTTGCGTAATTGCCTCTACAATACGTCCGATTTCATTAGAACGTTCACTTAGTGTTTGTACGGTGTTTTCAAGTGCTTGGACAGTACTTTGAATCATTTTCATTTGGCCAATTGCTGTTTGAATAGTTTTGTCTCCTATCACAACAGCCTCCATTGCTTTATGCGACATCTCATTAACGGTATCGGACTTTACTGCAATTTGCTGAATGGATGAAGACATTTCAAGTACAGCGTTAGTGCTATCATTAATTGTTTCGGCTTGCAAATCAACCGTTTCAGCAAATGTTTGAATGGAATCAACAATTTGCGATGTAGCTCGTTTATTTTCTGATGTACTGGCTGTAAGTTCCTCCGATGATGCAGCTAACTGATTTGATTCCTCACCAATGTTACCAACTACACCACGTAAAGATAGAATCATTTTGTTGAATATATCCGCCAATTTACCTATCTCATCATGTCTTTTAATTTCAATTAAATTACGTAAATCACCGTCTCCTACCTGCTCAGCTACTGTTGACAACTTTTGTAATGGGCGAATGATTGATCTTATAATGAAGGCACCAATGATTCCAAATATGATAAGAGCAATAACAATGACTGTCATAGTGTTTGTTAAAATTGGTTTTGTGACAGTTGCTACATCTGCTAAATCCATAGTACCAACAATTTTCCAACCTGTTAGTTTATTGGTAGTAAAAAACACTTGATACTCTTTTCCATCTTCCTTAATGGTAAAACTACCATCTTCTTTTCCTTGCATCTTTTCTATATATGACTTTTTGAGCTCCGATCCTACCTCTAACTGTGGATCAGCAATAATAAGATTATTGGCATTTACTAATGTAGCATAGCCATTATCACCTATTTCCACTGAATTCACTAGCTCGGAAATTCCGTCTAAATTTAGACCAATAGAAATAACTCCTGAACGATCCTGTAAACCAGCTGATACTGCTAATATTAATTCACCTGTAATCGTTGATTTATATGGATCAATCATAACGTTTTTGCCAGGTGATTCAATAGCCGTTAAGTACCATGGTCGCGTAAATGGATCATAATCAGTTGAGGATTCAGCTTGTGGTTCACGCATAAATTTGTGCCCCTCAATTGCCAAATTGACAACAGAGACATTGCTATGTAAAGCATTATATTTTTCTAATTCCTTTAAAGCATCTGCATCTTGCACATTCTTATTAAAAGAAGCAGCTAAATACTCCACATCACTTTGAATAGGTGATATCTCATTTGAAATTAGTGTATTTAATAAATCGACATTTTCGCGTGAGCTTTTACTTAATTCTTTGTAATATTGATCAGAAGCCTTCAAATACGAAAACGTACCAATAGCAATGCTGGGGATTAAAAGTGTCAAAGTAAACGCCCATATTAATCGGGCTCGCACGGAAAAGCCTCTTCTTTTTCGATGATTTTTCATAATAACTACCACCCCATAGTAAATTTTTCTATCCAAAACTTACTATACACATAATATAGATGAAAAATTTATTTTTTGTTATTTCTAAATATTGATGAAAAACTTAAATTGAGAATTAGCTTAGAGTATCTTCTCTCCCAGTGCCTTACTTCTCTCACATTTTCTGCAAAAACTACTTGTAGCAGTTGTATGATGTTAACAAAACAAAAAGCTGCCTCACTACGAGACAGCTTACAAAATAATTATTAAATTAGCGTACTTCTGTGCCTTCAATTGTTGCAATAGCTTTTAACACTTTGTTATGTGCTGCAACAACCTCTTCATCTGTTAATGTACGTTCTGGATCGAAGTATGTTAGGGAGAATGCTACTGATTTTTTACCAGCCTCCATTTTTTCACCTTCATATACGTCGAATACACGAACGTCTTTCAATAATTTCACGCTTGCTGAACGAATCGCAGCAATAACCTCTCCAGCTGTTGTTGTACGGTCCATGATAAGCGCAATATCACGAGACATTGCTGGGAAGCGAGGCACTGGTGTATAACCTAGAGGTGCTTCTTTTGCAGTAGCATTTAATAATGATACTAGATTCATTTCCATTACATATGTGTCTTTTACACCCCATGTTTTTTGTTCTGCTGGATGTAATCCACCGATAATGCCGACTTGTTCACCGTCTAAAAGAATGCTTGCAGTACGTCCTGGGTGTAATCCATCTACTTCAGCTTTCACAAATGAAATACGGTCCTCTAAACCAAGCTTACCGATAACACCTTCTACAATGCCTTTTAAGACGAAGAAATCTACTGCTTTTTTCTCACCCTGCCAAGCATGGTCAAGCCATTTTCCTGTTACTACTGCTGCCACATGCTCTTCTTCATATGGTAGCCCCTCTTCTGATTGACCAAGGAATACTGAACCAATTTCATACAATGCCACATTGTCAGCCTTACGTGCAACATTATAAGCAGCAGCTTCAATTAAATGCGGGATAAGACTTTGACGTAGTGTTGAACGGTCCTCACTCATCGGCATTAGTAAACGTGTTACCGGCTCAGCTTTCAATGCAAAGCGTTGTGACAATGCATCTGAAGTTAATGAGTAAGTGACAGCTTGGTAAAGGCCAGCCCCTTCCATGTAACTACGAACTACACGACGATTTGCTTGATATGGCGTTAGACGGCCTACTTGGTTTGCTCCCTCTGGTAAAGTCATCGGGATTTCATCATAGCCGTATAGACGAGCAATTTCCTCTACGATATCTTCTTCAATTTTAATATCTTGACGACGTGTTGGCGCATCAACGATTAGTAAACCATTTGCTGCTTCTACGCCAAATTTAAGACGCTCTAAAATAGACAGCATCTCTTCTAACGAAATTTTCATACCTAAACGTTCATTAATAAAATCTGGAGAAACGACAACACGTGCTGGTGATTTATCTAGTTCATCCACGATGCATGTTCCCTCTAACACTTCACCGCCAGCTAATTCAGCTAGTAGTGCTGCAGCACGTTCTGCAGCAGGTAATACACGGTTAGGGTCAACACCCTTTTCAAAACGAGCAGAAGCATCTGAACGAAGTCCAAGATGACGCGATGTTTGACGTACAGTTAAACCGTCGAAGTAAGCAGATTCGATGACAACTGTTGTTGTAGAATCATTTACTTCAGAGTTCGCACCACCCATTACACCTGCGATAGCTACTGGCTCTTTGCCATTTGTAATAACTAAATCTGTTGCTTTTAATGTACGCTCTTGGTCATCTAAAGTTGTAATTTTTTCGCCCTCTGTTGCTTTACGCACTACGATTTCACCTGTTGCTAGGCTATCATAGTCAAAGGCATGAAGTGGTTGACCGTATTCCATTAAAATGTAGTTTGTTACATCGACAACATTATTATGTGGGCGTACGCCTGCTGCCATTAAGCGATTTTGTAGCCACATCGGTGATTCCGCGATTTTTACGTTTTTCACAACTTTTGCTACATACATTGGGTTTGCTTGTGAATCTTCTACTCGAAGCTTTAACATGTCTGCTGCTTTTTCAGAAGATGTGCTGTAGGCGATTTCTGGATACTTCACTTCTTCAGATAAAATTGCACCAACTTCGTACGCCACGCCTAGCATTGACAGCGCATCTGAGCGGTTTGGTGTTAAACCTAGCTCTAATACTGTGTCACGTAGACCTAAAATAGCAAGGGCATCCGAGCCGACCTCAGCTTCGGTAGGAAGCACATAAATACCTTCAGAATATGCTTTAGGAACAAGTTTCCCTTCGATTCCTAACTCTTGTAATGAACAAATCATACCGTTTGATTCATGTCCACGAAGTTTTGCTTTTTTTATTTTAATGCCGCCTAGTAAATGTGCACCTGGACGAGCGACAATAACTTTTTGACCAGCATCAACGTTTGGAGCACCACAAATAATTTGTTGTGGTTCAGCTTCACCAACATCCACTTGGCAAATATTTAATTTATCTGCTTCAGGATGTTTCTCTTTTGATACGACATAGCCGACAACAACTTTATCCATTGCGTTAGCACGGTCAATTACTGCGTCTACTTCAATCCCAGAGCGCGTAATTTTTTCAGCTAACTCCTCAGGCGTTAAATCCTGTGTACTTACATAATCTTTTAACCATTCTAATGATACTAACATTTTTTATCCCCCTTACGCCTCTGTTCGCTCAAATTGTGATAAGAAACGTGTGTCACTTGTATAGAAATGACGAATATCGTCGACACCATATTTCAACATTGCGATACGTTCAGCACCAATACCGAATGCAAAGCCTGACACTTTCTTCGGATCATAGCCAGCCATTTCAAGTACATTTGGATGCACCATTCCAGCACCTAAAATTTCAATCCAGCCTGTACCTTTACATACGTTACAACCAGAACCACCACATTTGAAGCAAGAAATATCCATTTCAACAGATGGCTCTGTGAATGGGAAGAAGCTTGGTCGAAGTCGAATTTCGCGGTCTGCACCGAACATTTTTTTCGCTAATGTATCAAGCGTTCCTTTAAGGTCACTCATACGAATATTTTCGCCAATTACTAACCCTTCAATTTGCATGAATTGGTGTGAGTGTGTAGCATCATCGTTGTCACGGCGGAATACTTTCCCTGGACAAATAATGCGAATTGATTCACCTTTTTTCTCTTCCATCGTGCGAGCTTGCACAGGAGAGGTATGCGTACGTAATAATATTTCCTCGGAAATATAGAACGAATCCTGCATATCACGAGCAGGGTGTCCCTTCGGCAAGTTTAATGCTTCAAAGTTATAGAAATCCTTTTCCACTTCAGGACCTTCGGCAATTTCATAGCCCATACCGATAAATAAATCTTCAATTTCTTCAATAACACGTGTTAATGGATGACGATTTCCAACTTTAATTTCACGGCCAGGTAAAGTGACATCAATCGACTCACTTGCTAATTTTTCAGCAATTGCTGCTTCCTCTAGTACAGTTACCTTTTCCTCTAATACAGCAGTTACCTTTTCACGAACTGTATTGACTAAGGCACCCATTTTTGGGCGTTCCTCAGCTGATAATTTCCCCATCCCTTTTAATAAATCAGTGATAGGTCCTTTTTTTCCTAGATATGCTACTCGCACATCATTTAATTCCTTTAAATTTGCTGCCGCTTCAATTTTAGCAAGTGCTTCTTGCTCTAATTGCTTTAATTGCTCTTCCATGTAATAAACCCTCCTTGTTCAAATCCATGCCAATTTTGTTGAAGGCATAAAAAAACTCGCCCCTAAAAAAGGGACGAGGACATATTCGCGGTACCACCCTAGTTATTGCAAGGAAAATTCCTAGCAATCACTTCATTGACATAACGACTAGATTAAAGCCGGCATACCTTTACAGCATTTCGCTGGTCCCGGTAGCTGCTCGCGGGATGAATTCAAAACTGCATTGGTACGGCACTGGCTCTCAATCTTCGGCCTGCGCTCCCTGTCGTCCATTCACAATCTCTACTACTTCCCGGTCAAAGCATTTAAGTATTCATGTATACATTTTACATGTGATTATACAATACTATACCAAGTCAAATCAAGAGCCATGTGCCTATTACTAACGATAATGATGGTTCTATTGACAATTTTAGGCTCATCACCAAAACGTGTGGTTGATTTCCGTTCCGACTGGGCGCTTTGTTGCTGACGCTACGCTTTCGCACAGATAAAACATTTGCCGCTGACGTCTCGGGCCAACAAATGTTTTTTGCGCGAAAGCGTAGTGCTAACGTAGCGGCAGCAGCACCGATGTTGGTCACGAAGGCGTTATCACAGGATGTGATAACGCCTTCGTTCCTCTAGTGCTAATTCCCAAGGAGTCGCCCAGTCTCCACTCCAATCAACTAATACACAGGGTATATATTTTTAAAAATGTCATCTGCAAATTTTGGTAATAAGACTACTTTTAACAATTTTATCAAATACTTATAACCACAATTGAAATTACTTTTATTAATTACTTAACAAATCCATATAAAACTATTCCTGTTGCCACTGCTACATTTAGAGACTCCGCTTGTCCCAAAATTGGAATGATAATATTTTGATCTGTCATCGAAAGTAGTTGTGGATGAATGCCACTACCTTCATTCCCCATCATGATAGCGAATGCACCAGTATGCTCAATATCACTATAAACAACTGCATCCTCATCTAAAGCAGTTCCAAATACTGGTACACCATTATCCTGTAGCTGCTCAATCCATTCCTCTAAATCACCACGAAGGACAGGAATATGGAAATGTGAGCCTTGTGCAGAGCGAAGCGTTTTAGGATTATATAAATCCGCACAACCCTTTCCGAGTATGACTGCATCTAAACCAGCTGCATCCGCAGTACGAATCATCGTCCCAATATTTCCTGGATCTTGGACGGCATCAATTAGTAGCACCTTGCGCCACGAAGCCATTACATCTTCTTTTAATAAAGGTTGTTTACAAACTGCAAATACACCTTGAGATGTCTCCGTTTCAGCAAACTCCTTGGCAACAGCCGCCGTTACTTCAACGACGGCTACATTATCAATCGGCCAAAGCATTGGTAAATCTACACCTTCACGTACAATTAGCTGTAGTACCTGCTCGCTATTTTTTAATGCTTCCTCCACCAAATGGAATCCCTCTACTATGAATTCTCCAGATCTTTCACGCTCTTTACGTGTTGTCGCAAGCTTCTTCCAATATTTCACTAACGCATTTTGCGTAGATTCAATTCTTTTCATCGTACCTCGTACCGCCTTTTTCCTATTTACTGTTCATTATTATACAGTAGAAAACGACAAATTACATAGTCATGCAAAAAACAGTTTTATTGTTATTTTACTGTTGACCAATAATTAATCAACTCCACGATATGAGACAAAATATTACCCACTAGAAAATGGGGCAATTCAGAAATACATGTTATAATTTTCAATATTTTAGAAATTCATTACATCTCCCATTTTTGGGATGGCTAAGATTCATAAATAAATTTGAGGGTGAAAATATAATGAAAAGAAATGTACATGTAGTAGGTGCCATTATTGAAAATGATAAGCATGAAATTTTTTGTGCGTTAAGAAATCCTAATATGGTACTAGCAAATTATTGGGAATTCCCTGGTGGTAAAATCGAAGAAGGTGAAACGCCTGAACAAGCTTTAACTCGTGAAATATTAGAGGAATTTAATTGCTCAATACAAGTTGGTGAAAAGGTTGAGGATACCATTTATGAATACGAAAAATTTATTGTACGCTTAGAGACATTTAAAGCGTCGATTACTAAGGGAGAGCCGGTCCTGCTAGAACATACTGAAATTAGATGGGTTCCACGAAATGAACTTTTAAATCTTAATTTTGCTCCCGCTGATATTCCCGCTATCAATAAAATACTTGCAGAAAAATAGTCTATGGCCAGTTAATGCGGAAGAAAAGAGCAGATTCCCCACTGCAGTCTGCTCTTTCTTTCTATTGTCCCTCATATCAATTATGCCTCGGCATAATTACGTCCGGAATCGGCTTTGTGCTTAGGCCTGCAGATGTTTTTTGTGCGAAAGCGTAGCGGCAGCGGCACCGATGCAGGTCAGTTAGCCGTTATCGCATGGATGCGATGATTTCAGGCTAGCATCCTTTAAGAATTCCTTTCCGATTCCGTGACATCCGCCGGAAGCTTTAGGCCAACAGATGTTTTTTGCGCGAAAGCGAAGCGTCAGCAGCACGATGTTGGTCACTCAGTCGTTGCCACAGGACGTGGCGTTCTTAGACTGAGTTCCTCTATTTCAGTAGAGGTTTGGACACCCGCTGAAAAGTGACTTAAAACCGCATTCATCTCACCACCTATAGAGATGGGAGATTTCTGTACCTGTCGCTACGCTTTCGTTACACAAGACATTTGCTGAAAGAAGTTAAAGCCATTTTTTATTTGGTGGAATACTTTGAGGAAAATGAAATACATTAAACGGATCGTATTTTCCCTTTACTTCTCTAAGCATTCTAAGATTACGACCATAATAGGCAGTTGGCCAATCTTTTATAAAACGATCTGGGAAATTCACATAATCACCAGTAGTGAAAGGTGACAAAGCCCTTCTTAAATTCTCCACCCACTGAATATTTTTTTCTTCGTCTTTAGCCTTTTTCCATGAAGTATTATACTCCTGGGCAATTAAAGCATTTCTATAATAATAAGCTGTTCGACTTGACGCAATTTGACTTACCGCACCTTTAAGTGATTGCTGCCAAATGGTCGTATCTCTATTTGGAGCGTTAGATAAAAATTCTTTCATTTTTACAATGGCAGCATGTGGGAAAGGCCTTTCAATAAAGGATCCTGACCTTTTACGAAGGGCTGGTTTGTTGCCGCTCGGTAAGTCAAAAAATTCTACAGCTTTAATATACGGTACTTCCTTTATCCATATATTCGTTGGTGAACCTGTTTTCCTTATAGGACGGAGTAGTTTCTTTAACTCAGATGCTGTACCTAAAAACTCACCTTGAGCAACAATTTCACCCACTTCCTTAGATTTAAGCTCAATCTGTGAGGTCAAGCGTTCATCTGTATAAGGTGCCCATTTTTGCCATGCATCAAAGGCTCGTTCAAAATCCTCCCATTCCCATGTAATGGAGAAAATCGATACGTTAGAAATAGGATGCAGTTTAAATGTAAGAGCTGTAACGATGCCAAAATTCCCTCCGCCCCCGCCACAACTTGCCCAAAATAAATCACTATTTTTCTGCTTGTTAGCTTGGATTACTTCTGCCCCTTCATGACCACTTGCAACAACCATTTCAAGTTCAAGTAAATTGTCACATGTTAGCCCAAATGGACGCGATAGCATGCCAATACCGCCACCAAGCGTCAAACCAACAACCCCTACACTACCTTCAGTTCCTGCCGGGATTGTAAAACCATTTTCCCATAATACCCGATACACTTTTCCTAAATTAGCGCCTGCTTCAATTCTCGCTGTCATATCTTGCCGGTTCATTGTTATGTCATTCATATCACTAACATCTATAACAAGACCTTCATTTAATAATGAATAATTTTCATAGTTATGTCTTCCACTTCTAATTCGAAATGATTCATTATTTTCTCTCGCCCACTTTAATGCATTGATAACATCTTTCGTATGTCGACAAAATACAATGATACTCGGAAATTTTGGATCATTTAAGTTATTATTTGTTCTTGCTTGCTCATAGTCCGGATCTTCAGGGATAACAATTCTTCCTGTGAGCTTTACTTTCTTCAAAATACAACTCCTCTCTCAAATGATGCCATGCATATGTTTTATCCTATGCATATCACTTGGAAAGAATATGAAAATTGAAATTTTTATCGCTTAAAAATGAAAGATAAATGCTCATTCTCTTTATTCATACATATGATGCTATATTGAAACCACTAAGGAGGTGTCCTAATGATTATTCATGTTGTGAGCGCTGGTGAAACACTTTGGCAGATTGCAAACAGCTATTCTGTGCCTATTAATTCCATTATCCAATTAAACACTTTATCTAATCCAAATCAATTAGTAATCGGACAATCACTCGTTATCCCTTCTCCTTACACAACTCATATTGTAAAAAAGGGTGACACCTTATGGTCGATCGCCCAACAATATGGGGTGACTATGCAATCGATTATCACAGAAAATCATTTAACGAATCCAGATGTTTTAACACCTGGAACTAGACTAATTATTCCACCCACTACACATATTGTGCTACCTGGAGAGACTCTATCGCAAATTGCCACGCAACATGGATCGACTGTGCAAGCAATTGTTTTAGAAAATGAAATTCCAAATCCAAACATGATTTATACTGGTACACATTTGATTATTCCGAGAGCAAAGCCTTCCATTGAAGTAAATGCTTATACGTATCAAGAGCCTAAAGAAGCTGTGCAGTCGATTAACGCGATTGGTCATTTACTAACTTATTTTAGCCCCTTTGCTTATATGATGAAGGAGGATGGAACACTACAGTCTATAAAGGATAAAGAAATGATCGATGCAGCTATTGCAAAAAACATTACACCTATGCTGACACTTACGAATTTCTCTTCCACAGAAGCCGGTTCCAACTTATCACATGTTATTTTATCTAGTGCAGAATTACGGGAGAAGGTTATCAACAATACTTTGCAAGTGATGCAGGAAAAGGGCTATAAAGTTCTAAACGTTGATTTTGAAAACGTTCTTCCAGCAGATCGAGAGAATTACAATACTTTCCTCCAATTAGCTGTTGATCGTCTTCATCCAAAGGGATTCCTAGTATCAACAGCACTTGCGCCAAAAACAAGCGCAACGCAGGCAGGAACTTTATATGAGGCACATGATTATGAAGCACACGGAAGAATTGCAGACTTTGTAATTTTAATGACATATGAGTGGGGATACCGACTTGGTCCACCACAAGCCATTTCACCCATTAACGAGATGAGAAAAGTTGTGGAATATGCTTTATCAGTTATGCCTGCTAACAAAATATTTTTAGGCTTTCAAATTTATGCTCGCGATTGGCTTCTACCGCATGTTAAAGGTCAGGAGGCAGAAACATTCAGCTCTCAAGAAGCCCTTAACAGAGCAATAAAATATGGCGCAACCATTCAATATGATAGGACCGCACAGTCACCGTATTTCCGTTATGTTGATGAACAAGGTAAAAATCATGAGGTATGGTTTGAAGACGCTAGAAGTGCACAAGCTAAGTTTGACATGACGAAGGAATATAACCTTCGAGGTATTAGCTATTGGGCATTAGGTTTTCCTTTCCCACAAAACTGGGCGTTATTAAATAATGATTTTTCCATCAAAAAGGTTTCATTATAAATAAAGTCTCAGCATTAACACGAGGGTGAATTCCGTTCCGACGCCACTTATGACAAAAGAATGTTGATATGATGGTTTTGGCAATTAATCTAAAAAGTAACACCTTTTTAGATTAGTATGCACATTTACAGATGAGCTATTAACCCAAAAAGTTCTAAACATTTCTACAATAAATTCTTACCTTCCCTAGTTTTTCCCATGATAAAAAATCAATTCAAAGCCATATTAAGAAATATCAAAACGAAAGGAGAAACTAAACATGGGAAGAGACAATAAGCAAGGTAAAAGCGCCAACAAAGGGTCATTGCCTCAAACGCCAAAAAACCAAAAAATAGCGCCAGACAAAGCTAGCGAAGAATTTTCTAAAGAGTTTATGAACATGATTAATTCAGTCACTAAAGAAGGCAAGACAAAAAAATAAGGAGGCCTTCAAGTGGATTATACACGTGCACAAGAAATTGTCGCCTCACCAAAAGAATATGAAGTAAGCTATAATGGCGTATCTATTTGGATTGACAAACTTCATGATGATGGTAAAACTGCAACTGTCCATTTACGGCGTTCTTTAGAGGAACGATCCGAAGTGGACATAGGAGAATTAAAAGAAGAGTACCTCGTACATTAAACTTTATCATCAAATAAAAAACTGCTTACTTCCTGTGGCGAAGTAAGCAGTTTTCATGTTGTTGAAAACTATTACGGCAATGAAATTAAGGGAGTCATATTAAATAAACTTTAGCTCTCAGGCAAATCGAGGGGATGATTTCCGTTCCAGGCTACTCGCTTTGTCGCTGACGCTTCGCTTTCGCGCAGAGCTTCCTGTGGGCGAGCGCCGAGCCACTTCCTCCGCTTACGTTGCTGTCGCTTCACTTTCGCACGGAAAACATTCGCTCCGTGCAGGGTCTCGTCTTTCTCGCTTTCCCACGGGAGTCGAGTAGCCTTCCACTCCAATTAACAACAACATAGAACTTTTATAAAATTAATGCATCCCAAAAGTGAATGGAATAGTTACTCTTCATAACACCCTTATACCGTTATTATTTTTTTCAATTTTTCACCTCTGATAATCCCAACTTTAAATGACGTAATCCTCTTCATATTTAAACTCTGTTAAAATATCGCTTGCTCGAATGTGTAACTCGTTAAAGGTATTGGTAATCTGTTCAGCAGAAATCGGCTTACTAAATAAATAGCCCTGTATATAATCGCAATCACCTTTAATAAGGAAAGCAAGCTGCTCCACTTCTTCTATTCCTTCAGCGACAACCTTTAATCTCAAATGCTTCGCCATTGATAAAATCATGGAAACGAGCGCCTCATCATTTGGGTTATGCTGAATATTTCGAACGAATGCCCGGTCAATTTTTAAGCAATCTATCGGAAAATCTTTTAAATATGAAAGCGACGAATACCCTGTCCCAAAGTCATCAACAGCAATTTGAATTCCAATTGCCTTTAATTCATGAAGTAGCTGTGTCATCTGATCGATATTCATCGTCATACTTTCCGTAATTTCTAATTGTAAATATTTTGGTTCTAAATTTGTTCTCTGTAAAATCTCTTGCACCATTTGCACTAAATCTTGCTGGAATAATTGTCCAAGTGACAAATTTACGGCAACCTTCATTGGTGGCAATCCTTGCTCTTTCCATGCATTCGCTTGAAAGCATGCCGTCTCTAAAATCCATTTTCCTAATGGAATAATAAGGCCAGATTCTTCTGCAATTGGGATAAACAACTCAGGTGAAACAAAACCACGAGTTGGATGACGCCAACGTACTAGCGCTTCCACCGATTCAATTTTACCCGTTTTTAAATTTACTTGAGGCTGAAAATCCAAGTAAAATTCTTCATTAGCTAATGCTTTATGGAGTTCTTGCTCAATCAATAAACGATCAGCAAGGCCATTTGACATATATGGCTTATAAAAAAGAAATCTTTGAGGTATTTGACTCGCTTCCCGCATCGCTAATTGAGCATGCATTAAAAGCTCTTCACCTGAGCAATCTTCTTCATGCATCGCAATTCCAATATTAAGATTCCCATTGAGTGAAAATAGTTGTACTTGTAATGGTTTTTCCATAGCACTCTTCAAGTTCAAGCAAAATTGTAGCAACTCTTCTCTTGTCTTCACATGATTTATATAAATAATAAACTGCCCCTCACGAAGCTTTGTAGCAAAATAATGAGGAGGTAATATGGCTTGAATTCTCGCAGCCACGAGCTTCATCATTGTATTAGAATAGCTAATACCTATAGATGAGCGGATACCAGCAAGGCGATCAATCTCTATTGCAATGATTGCTTTTTGACGACTGTTATCATGTAAATCCTCTTTTAAGGTTTTCAATAATAAATGTTCATTTGGAAGCTTAGTAATATCATCATGATAAGCTTGAAAATGAAGCTCCTGCTGTGAATGCTCAAGATCTCGCTTTGTTTTTAAAAGTTGCTGATATGGTCTTTCAACAGTTGTATAGTAGATTGCTTTTAGGAAAAAGTAGAAGGCTAAAAATTGATAAATTAATGCTGAAAAGCCCCAAATTGATTTCAAATCTTTGATGAATGCAAAGAAAACATCACTAATAATTAAATAAAATGCTGCGCTAATAAGCCACATAACTCGTTTAGGCAACTTTTCTTTATATTTACTTAAAATCACTATCGTTACACCTTGTAAGACAGCAGACAATAAATGAACAATAGCGTTTGCTTTTAGCAACAATTGTTCTTCAAGTAAAAAATATTTCGAAGAGAAATACACTAGAAAAAGGCTCAGTAGTACAAATAATAAGGAACTGCTATATGTATAATTACGATCATTCATCGTTAAGCGTTTTTTTGGCTTTAAAATAATAAAAAGAAAACCGATTGATAAACATAAACGCTTTATTAAATCCAACCATATTTCCAAATATAGTGTTTCAGCCATTGGATTTTGAGCGATAGCCAAGTTCACGAATTCAAACAAGGCGATGATAAAAAATAAATTACCTATGTATAATGTTTGATTCGATAATAAGTGTGAAAAAACGAGCCAAGATTGAATAGCGATTGCCATTGTAAAAACAATAATTAGTACTTGTATAATCAAATTCAAACAAATGTAACTTTCTTCCTTAAAAGATCCAAATACCTGATTACTTAAACCTAATAGTGGCATAACTAGCAATAGTGGCAATACTATATACCAAATCTCTTTCTTTTCTATCTCTAATTGATTCAACCTTTTCTCCAACAGAAACCCTCCATACCGATATATATCAAATTAGATAGGCAATATGATCTATCCAAAGGAAAAATAAAATTAAAAATTGTATTTTTTTTTGACTTATTACAAATCATAGCATTTTTATTGGAATTTGTGTGCAAATATAAAAAGTATGCCAATATTCATTTTTTTGAAATTAGCATACCTTTAATGCTTTAACGCTCTATTCGTCTGTAGAATATAACAACTCGCGAAGTTTAATCATTATTCGTGTGCGTCTTTTTTTAACAGCGTCCACAGATAAACCTAGTTCTTTAGCTATTTCCAAATAACTATAACCTTCTACATAAAAAAGTAGTAAAATTTTTCTTTCTTCAAATTTCAAATGAGACATAATACATTCTATAAGAACTGGACTTCTTTCACTTATTTCATGATCTCGAATATAATTTATCATTTCATTATCCATAGGTGTGTTCATATTTTCAAAGCTCTTTTCCTTTGAAAGCTCTTTTAAAATTTCTCCTTTAACGGTTGTATAAATATAAGCAGAAAACAGTCCTTTTGATTGATCTGCTTTACGCCAAGCCTCCCACACGGCTATGGATGCTATATGACGATAATACTCAAAATCCTTATAAATGTGGCACCTTAACAAAATCGACGTTATCATCGGCTGGACTAATTCTAATACTTCATCAAATGGTTGGTCAGGTGATAACTGTTTATTATGCTGTGTTGTCATCCTATTGTCCTATCGACTGTGCACAATCCATTATTCCTAGGTGCCTCTATCTTAGTTATTATACTACGAGGATGTCGAACAACCCTTTTGTCAATATGATGAGAAAGTTTTTAAAAGTCCTTTTTAATATTTATACATAACAACAATATGATATTTCAAAAATCATACCTTTTAACTGTAATTCTATACATATTTCTTAAAAGGTTGGACAAATTACTACTAAGGAGGCGAAATAGATGAATTTTCAAATAAGAGATGCGATTACGACAAACGTACATGGTCAATCAGCGGCCGAATTTAAGGATATTGTCGAAGATGCAATTAGCCGTGGTGAAGAGCATTTACTTCCAGGGCTTGGTGTGTTTTTCGAAAAATGGTGGCAGCAATCTAGTCCTACTGAGCAGGATGCATTTGTTCAAAAACTTGAAAAAGCCTTTGCTCACTAATTTTTTATAGACGGTTCATTCCATTTCCAATAAATGCATGATAAAGTTTAACTTATCAGAAAATTAGGAGGGATTGGAATGACTGTTGCTGTAGAATTAATAGTAAATCAACTAAAAAAGGTTTTATCTGAAGAACAGGTGTCAACAAACGAAACGGTGCGACAGCTACATGGAAGGGATGAATCTCATCATACAATGAGCTTACCAGATATCGTTGTCTTTCCTCGTTCCACGGCCGATGTCAGTGCCATCTTGAAAATTGCGCATGCGGAACGTGTACCAGTCGTACCTTTTGGTGTTGGCTCAAGCTTGGAAGGAAATGCAATTCCCATTGCAAATGGCATTTCTATCGATTTCTCTGAAATGAATGCTATTTTAGAAATTCGACCAGATGATCTGCTTGTGAAAGTACAACCGGGTGTAACACGTGCCCAATTGAATAAAGTATTAAAAAAACATGGACTTCAATTCACAGTTGACCCTGGTGCTGATGCTACACTTGGTGGAATGGCCGCAACTAATGCCAGCGGAACAACAGCAGTGCGTTATGGTGTTATGCGCGATCAAGTACGAGATTTAGAGGTTGTACTCGCAGACGGTTCAGTCATTCATACCGGTAGCTTAGCAGCAAAATCTTCTTCTGGTTATCACTTGAATGGCCTTTTCATTGGCTCTGAGGGTACGCTAGGTTGCTTTACAGAATTGACTTTACAAGTCTATGGTATACCCGAATTTGTAACGGCGGGACGTGCAGTTTTTGCGACAGTTGGCGATGCTGTCGGTGCAGTAACCGCTTTGTTGCAAGCGGGCATTTCAATTGGCCGTGTTGAACTGGTCGATGAAGCCTCTATCAAACAAGCAAATATTTATAATGAAACATTCTATGATGAAAAACCAACACTATTTTTAGAATTTCACGGAAATGAAGCAGGTATGCATGCTGATATAGAATTTGCTAGAGAAATTTTTGAGGACTTTGGCTGTCATACTGTTGAATTTGAACAAGATAATGCTGCACGGAATAAGCTCTGGGAGGCGCGTCATTCATTGGCCTATGCATATATCCATGCCTATCCAGGGAAAAAGCTTATGTCGACTGATGTTTGTGTGCCGATATCTATGCTTGCTGAATCCGTTTTATATGCTCGTGAACAGCTTGAGGATGTTGGTCTTGCAGGCGGAATTGTAGGTCATGTTGGAGACGGTAACTTCCATGCCTTGTTAATGTTAGATCCAAACGATGCTGAGGAGCAGGCAAAAGCAGATCGCTTCAATGAACATATTGTCCAATATGCTTTGCTGCGTGGTGGTACTTGTACTGGTGAACATGGTGTTGGTATTGGAAAAATGAAATATCAGTCTACAGAGCACGGTACATCTCTATTAGTGATGAAGAGCATAAAGGCCGCACTTGATCCACATAACATTATGAATCCAGGGAAAATTTTCAGCATGTAATGTAGATACTTAAATATAAACACGATCTCACCATGAACGGAGAGACCGTGTTTATTATTGTAGTTTATCATAACGACTGTTACGCTCCGTACCAAGTGCACGTGGTATCATCGTTTCGACCAGATAATCTTCTTCTTCAAAGATAATTTTTTTCAATTCAATATTAAAAAATTCCTTCATCCTTGCTTCTGTCATTACTTCCTGGACGTTACCGTAAACGACCCCTTTTTCTTTTGCTGTCATTAAGACTCGATCTGCTAGATAAAATGCATGATTTGGGTAATGGGTATTGATGATACATGAAATACCACGTTCCTTTGATAAACGCTTAATAGTTTGTAAAATAACTATTTGTTTTTGAATATCCAAATGCGACTCTGGTTCATCTAAAATCAAAACTTCTGGCTCCGAAACAAGAGTTCTTGCGATTAAAGCTAACTGCAACTCACCACCGCTAATTTCATTGCATGATTTTTTAGCAAGATGTAAAATATCAATCGTCTTCAGTGCTTGATGAGCAGCTTCCAAATCCTTCGCAGAAGGCTGAGCTAGCGTGCTAATATACGGAGCCCTTCCCATTACAACAAGCTCTTCTACTGAAAATCCAAATACCATTTTATGTGCTTGAGGTACATAACCAACACGTTTCCATAGTTCTTTACGATTTAATGTTGCAAGTGGTTTGTCGTCGATTAAAGTCTTTCCTTTTTTCCATTCAAGTAACCCTGTTATACATTTTAACAACGTCGTTTTCCCTGCTCCGTTCGGACCTAGAATCGCCATTATTTCACCAGGATCCAATGAGAAATTGATGTCTTGTGCATATAAATCAGGTAATTTTTTTCTTCTTCTTTCATAATGATAATTACCGTTTATAACTTCAATTTTCATGCCCAGCCACCTCCTGAACGGCGTAATAAATAAGCAAAGAAAGGCGCTCCAATAATTGCTGTTAGAATAGATAAAGGTATTTCCGTTGCTGTTAATGAACGAGCTAAATCATCAATTATTAATAGATAAACACTACCAATTGCCACAGATACCGGTAATACAAATTGATTATTATTTCCGACAAGTATACGTGCAACATGTGGAATAATTAAACCAACCCAACCAACAATACCAGCAACAGCTACGGATGCAGCTGTAATTAAAGTTGCTCCGAAAATGACTAACCATTTTAAACGTGTAACTGGAATTCCCATTGACTTTGCTTCATCCTCAGGCAATGTTAAAATATTTAACCTCCATCGTAGTAAATACAGTAATATGATTCCAATTAAAATTAGCGGACCACCAATAAATAAATCCTTGTAGGTTGCCGTGCTAAGACTCCCCATTAACCAGTAAGTAATTGCCGGTAATTTTTCCTCCGGATCGGCCACAAATTTTGTTAACGATATTAATGCATTAAAAAGTGCGGAAGTCACAACACCAGCTAACACAAACATAAAAATAGGGGCATTCTTTTTTGCACCAGCAATTAAATACGTAAAACCAATCGCTCCTAATCCAAAGAGAAGTGCCAACATTTGCGCATAAATATTTTGACCAAATAATAATATCCCTAGTGAAGCTCCGAATCCCGCACCTGCAGAAACCCCTAAAATATCAGGGGATACTAATGGGTTTCCAAACATCCCTTGGAATCCCGCACCTGCAATAGATAAACCACCACCAATTAGTAAAGCTAGTAAAATTCTTGGCAAACGAATATTCAGAACTACAGTTTCTTCCATCTGCGTCCATGTCTGCTCTACAGTAATTACTTTAGAAGCCAGTATTTTAATGATCTGCTCTAAACCTACTTCAAATCGACCAATCCCAAGAGAAACGATTGCTACCAAAATCGGTAGCAACCATAAAAGTGCAATTTTCCATTTCTTCATAATTACAATCACCCTTAATATTTTGCTGCATCTGAAGAAGGATTTAAGATAGAATGGATTTCATCATCCGAAATATCGAATTCGTAGAAGTCCTTGTAATACGCTTTAATCTCATCTTCTATTTTATAATCAAATAATGTTGGATGATTTTTTTGTGCCATCCATTTTAGCATTAATGGCGCATCGCCACTTGGTGGGAACCAGCGATAAATACCTAGTGGAATTTTATAAACTTTACCCTCTTGAACAGCCTTCACCTGACTCCAATCCTGTCCACTCACCTTGTTTTCAAGTAAGTCCTCTGGCTGCGTTTCAGTAAAGTTGGTGATATAAATGATATCTGGATTCCAAGCATAGATTTGCTCCATATTTACTTCTTTTCTTCCGTCCACATCATTTTCAGCTACATCTATAGCTCCAGTTGCATTAAGCCATTGGTTACCAAAGAAATTTCTACCACCGACAGTAATTGATTTATCATTATGCATATGTAAAATCATTGCTCGTGGCTTGTCCTGTGTGACAACATCTTTCAATTTAGTATTAAGTTCTGACTGTACTTTTTTACCTTCATCCAAGAAGCGGTCAGCACGATCAGTTGTTCCTGTTATTTGACTCGTTAAAGTCAACCAACTATTGAATGTTGCTAGAGGCTCAGCTGCTGCTGCATCAATAGCTTTTACAGCAACAACAGGAATTCCAGCTTCAGAGATTTTGTTAATTGAATTCTCATCTGTTGCAATTTCTACGTAGAGCTGAGGATTTATTTTCATTAATTCTTCTACATTTACTTCCCCGTTTTGTACAAAGGATGTTTCTGCTTTTAAAACATCTGGTGAGATTTTTGCTAAAATTGAATTTTTCGCGGCATTATACGAATTTGGGTGCATTCCAACAATTTCTTTCGTTGAGTTCGTAGCGACATACCATGTGGAGAAATAAGGTAAAATACCCCCTGTCACGACACGCTCAATTGTGCTTGGTACTGTTACTTCACGCCCAAGCTGATCGGTCACAATTTTTTCCTCCGCTGTTGTCTGAACCTCCGATTTTGAAGTTTCAGCAGATTGATTAGATGCTGATCCTCCATCTTGATTGCCACAGGCTGCAAGCATTGCAGTTAATGCTAAAGTAGCTAAATAACCATATTTTTTCATTGATTTTCTTCCTCTCTTAACCATTTTGCTATTCCATGTAAAAAGGGCTTCGACTGATCGATAAAACCAAGCCCAATATGAAACATTGGATCAAGCGTTGTGACAACTAATTCGCCTTTAAAACTTACATTGTCGATATAAAATAGAGAGCGACCGCCTGGAATATCGAGTAATGATTGGGCACCAGCTGGTGGTAAAAATGAACCATGATAATGCCACTTCATATCACCAAGCGTTATAAATTTAAATAATGGATGTGTTATATTTTGCTCACTCATTGGTAAATCACCACCGTCGCGTACCCACCAGCTAAAATTAACTTCCGAATCCTCCCAATCGATTGTAGGAAACCAATTATCTAAAATCTCACCAAAAATAATGAGTCGCTTACCTGATTCAATAAATATGAGAAGTTGAGATTGATAACGCTTCAAATGAGAAATATCTAGACGACATGATAAAATCAAAGTGTCATAATTTTCTAAATTATATCGATGTAATTCACGAATATGTAAAATATCGTCATATAAATAATGAAATTCCTGCTCTGCAAAAAATCGCTTTTGAAAGGGTAATCCATTTGTTACGATTCCAATCATTATTCCTTCACTCCATTCAATTGATTGTGCTCGTACTCTTCTCGGATGCAAGAAAGCATTTGCAAACTTAAATAACGCGAGGAATTTTCTTCATTAATAAATACTCGGTAAATATCCGTCCCTGCACCCGCAAAAATTGTGCCATTGGTCGAATCACGATCTACATAAATGATAGTTGCACCACTTTGATCCGTCACAAGTACCTCAGCATGTAATGGAGTTTTTTCAAAATAACCACGAGAAAAAAATCCTCTAACTCCTTTACGGTAGTTAATGTCATATGCATCAATACCTACAAACAATGGATGTATAGGCTCTTTTATAATTATTTCACGATCCTTTAATGGAATCGGAGAACGTTTCCAGTTAGGAACTCCCGCTAACCAAGGTAATGATGTCTCTGTAAGTGAAAAAATAACGCCACCCTGAGACAAATATTGATCCAAAACATTTTTATGCTCTAATAAAAATTGCTCTTCTACTAAATTAGTAATAATTAAGCCTGCATAGGCACGTAAATCGGTATACGGTAAATCATATAAATATAAAAACGTTAATCCTCGCCTTCGATCCTCATCTGTCAGTCTCGAAAATTGTATATCAATACCAACATAAGCAATTGGTTTCAAAGAGAACCCTTCTTTCTATTTCGTTTTAATTGATAATGATTATCATTTGCATCTAAATACATCTTACAGTATATTGATAATGATTATCATTGTCAAATAAGTTTTATGTACTTCCTTTTGTTTCCAAGACATTTGTAGAATAATATCACCATTGAACATTATTCAAAGAGCATAAAATATTTTTTCAATATAATTTAGTACTTAACTTTTCTTTTGGAGGAATCAATATGAGTGTCCCAATTTCGATACTAAAACTAGACCCTGGACATGCTTTCGGTGTGAATGGTCGTATGCAAAAAGATACAGGTAATGAAGCAAAAATAATTGATCAATATGATTTTGCATACGCAAATCTAGAAGAAGTGGATGTTATCCTAATACCTAATTTTATTGATCAAGAATTTTTGTACAGTCAACGTGAGAAGATTGCTGCGTTTTTGGAAGAGAAGAAAATCGTAGTGTATTGTGGCCATCTATTCCGTGAATGGCTACCAGGTTGTAGTCCATTCATGCCACAGCTTATTCGTAATTATAAAGACTATGAGGTTTTTCCAACTGCAGATTCAGCTATTTTTCAAGATGTAACTACTGAAGATATGACATTTAAAAAAGGAGTTGCTGGCTTTTTTGCACGTGGTTTTCATCATGCACCAGACGATGCAGAAAAATTACTTACTTTTTCAAACGGTAAAGCCGTTACATATGTAGATCGTACAACAACAAAAGGTACTATTTTAGTCCATGCAGGACGTGATTTACTAGGCTATGCTAATGAAAACAAATCAACTGACCGTATTCGCCCACAATTTTTAACATGGCTTGAAGAAGAAGTACAATCATTAAAGGAGAGCACAGAACTATGAGAAGAATCGGTGTTATATATAGTGGTAATGAGTCACATTATCGTACATTTCATGAACCAAAATTCAATCAATATATAAAAAAATTAATTTATCACCCTGATTTCCTAGAAACGGACATCGACGACTTAGATGTACTGATTGTTCCCTCTCAATTAAACAACAAACTTTTACTCGCTAGCGTGTCAAAAATACACTCGTTTGCTGAAAAAGGTGGAATTGTAGTTGCATTTGGACCACAGCCATGGAATTGGCTACCTGCACAACAGTGGGAAGAACGACCAACAAATTTTTGGTGGTGGCTTGAAAAAGATGCTTCAAGTGGTCTAGTATTACAAAAACCAGAACATCCTCTGTTTAACGGTTATTTAACACTTGCAGACTGCACATGGCATCAACATGGCGTTTTCTGGCCTCCTGATAATGCAGATATTTTAGTAACAACAGAAGATGGTGGTGCAGTTTTATATATTTATACTGCCTCTACCGGCGGAACATGGATCATTACGACATTAGATCCTGATTTCCATTTCGGCTCTTACTTTATGCCAGCAACTGAGCGATTCCTTGAAGGCTTTTTCCCACACTTAGCCTTTGGAAAAATTTCACAAAACACTGATTCAAAAGCAAATCCATAGAAAAAGGGGCGAATTAACCCTTTTCCTATGGCATTTAAACGAGAAATTATACTTAATAGACAACATACTATGCTTTATTTATAAATCATAGCGGAAGCTTTTTACTAGCTTATCTCCCTTATTAAATTCTTTAGATTCATCTCTTACGAAGCCTAGCGATAAGTAAAGATTAATAGCGGCCTGCATTATATCACCTGAGTGCAAATATAATGCTTGATCCTGACGATTGCGAGCAAAGGTAAAACTTTCATGCAATAATTTTTTAGCAACACCTAGCCCTCTTCCGTTAGGATGCACGCCAAGTAAGCGCACAATGGTAGACTGTATGTTAAGCTCTGGCAAACCATACGCTTTTTCAGAATCTGTAAATAATTGCAGTCCCCCTAAAATCTCATCGCCACGCTTTGCCACTAAAATTGTGTCTGCATTAGGATTACCAACAGATGCCCGAATATCACTTAAGTATGAACCCCAGTCCTCTGGGTTATCATATTCTTTTTCATATTGTGCATAACTTTCTACTAGAACCTCTAAATACCGTGCATAGTCTTCCTCTTTCAAATGTTCAATCACTATTTCAGCTACTGTCATCGTTCAATCCCCTTTCTAGACTCTATTTAAATGCCGCCCTTACTATAGGCAGTTACTCTTTTTTCAATACGATGTGCCAACCATTCAACAATAGCTGAAACACTCCAATAAATTAGCCCGACAGCGATAAATGCCTCCAAAAACTTTAAATTAATAGAAGCTACGATATTCGCAACTCCTGTTAACTCTTTAACTGAAAGGAAAAAAGCTAATGACGTGGCATGTAAGAACCCAATAAAAACATTTGTGAAGTTAGGTATGGATTTACTAAATGCTTGAGGTAATATATAGCGTCGCATCGCCTGTGAAAATGTTAAACCGACTGCATATGCTGCCTCTAGCTGTCCCTTAGGTACACTTAAAATACCGGACCGAATTATTTCGGAGGCATACGCTCCTGCACTTAACGTCAAAGCCAAAATAACAAAAAATAAAATAGGAATAGAGCTTGATTGAAACTCTAACTTGAAAGCTTTTGCAATGACATCAACTACAATGGGTATTCCAAAATAAACAAGCATAATGTGCATAATGATTGGTGTGCCTCTAAAAAAAGATACATAAAAATTCAACAATGGTGCGAAAATTTTCGTTTGTTGTATTCGCACAAATGCAACTATTATGCCGATTAAAATGCCCAATAAGACAGGCGTAACTGTCATGAACAAAGTTAACGGCAATACTTTACTAATTTCTATTAATGCGTCAAAAATAAAAGCATAATCTATAGTCATAGCATTTCCCCCCTAGCTAGATGCAGCTTCCTTTGGCATATATCGATTAAGATATCGTTCATTTCGTTTTAATACCTTTTCTACCAGCATAACAATGACATAATAAACGATGGACAGTGCTAAATATATCTCCAGCGCCCTTGTCGTTGAAGCAATAAGTGTTTCTCCACGTCCCACCATATCCATGACACCGATTGAAAATGCTAAAGAGGTATCCTTTAATGAACTTATCATCGTATTTGCCATATTTGGGAAGGCAACACGAATCGCCTGAGGGAGAACAATACGTAGAAAGGCCTGTATTCCACTGAATCCAACTGAATAAGCTGCCTCCATTTGTCCACGATCAACTGTTAAAATAGCCGCTCTAAAAATCTCAGCAAACGATGCAGCATTGCTCAACGTATAAGTAATAATCACAAAATACATAGCATCCATTCTTGTTACATCAATATTCACAAGCTTTAATAATGCCGGTATACCATAAAACACTAAAAACAATTGCACTAAAATCGGCGTACCTCTAATAAACGAAATATAAATCGTTATGATTTGCTTCAAAACTGGTATGTGTAGCAACTTTGGTATAGCGATCACTATACCAAGTAGCATGCCAAAAAGAATGGCGAACACCAAAATTTCGAGTGTTACTGGCAAATACTGAAGCAATATTGGAAGTACTTTTGCGATTAGCATGAAGTCAAAGTCATTAGCCATACTTCCCTCTTCCTCTCCTGTTTCGTTTAGAAGTCCACCGAATAATCGTCACCTAGCCATTTTTTACTTAGTTTACTAATGACACCCTCTGCCTTTAACTCTCGAATAGCATCATCAAGTCGCTCCTGTAAAACAACCTCGTCTTTATTTAATAAGAAGTAAACTTTTGAATTTAATAAAGCATCTCCTACAACCTTCTCCTGTGCTTCATTACTTTCGTTATAGTACTTTACAGCAAATGGTGTTGTAATGATTGCATCGATTCGACCTGTCGCAAGTTGATTGTGAACATCGACTGAGCCGGACGAATAGACAATATTAGCACCTAAATTATGTTTCTTATTGTATTTCTCTATATAGACAGCAGAGTTACTAGTTGGTGAAACACTAACGTTTTTCCCCTTCAAATCATCAATGGATTGAATAGAATTGTTTTTTGCATTAACTGTTACTTTTAATGGGAATACATTATAAGGCTCCTTATTAAATAGAAATTTCTCCTCTCGTTCACTATTGACTTCCATTTGATGGGCAATAAAGTCAATCTTCTTTGTCTCTAAACTTAGTAATAAATTTGAAAATTCCATTGTTTTAAATTCAAACTCATATTCTGGTAGTTTCTCGTCAATGGCGCGAACAAGCTCCACATCATAACCTGTTAAATTCCCCTTGTCATCAATGAAGCAGATATTTGGAAATTGGGTTCCTGTACCAACAATGATTTTTTGAACATCCTTTCCACCTTGTGCAGCTTTATTTTCACTAGTATCCCCTTCGGACTTTTCAGAACTTGAACAAGCTGTTAAAAGTAAAGCTAGTAGCAATAGTAAATAACATGATAATTTTTTCATAGAATCCCTCTCTTCTTATGCGTGCGACGGTATATCAACTGCAAGCCCTGCTTTTAAATGCTCCAGTCCAATCTCTGTTACTGCTATAAAGACGCCATTTGATCCAATTTCGACAACCGGAACATAGCGGACACCATATTTTGTTTCAAGGATGTCACGGAATGCGTCATTATGTGTCACATCCACTATTTTGTAAGAAATGCCTTGTTGTTGTAAATATGTTTTCACTTCATCACAATAACTACAGCCTTGCTTTGACCAAACAATTACATCTTTATTTTTTGCCATGTTTATTTCCTCCTTAGCTTACCGCTTCTTTTTGCTGTAAATGTAAATTAAATGGACTTAATAGCTCAAATGATCGTTCCCGTTCAAATTCCTTCAACACAGGTGTATGCAAAATAAACTCATCAATTTGATAGCGCACATGATAGTCATCTAATATCGTTTTAATATCTTCCGGAGTACCATATAAAATATCTGCATCATATTGCTTCACCGTAAATGACTCTCCAGATTCCTGACCAAATTTCTCTGCTAGCTCTACCGATTGTAATGTTAGGCTTTTGCCACCTGCTAAATGAACCTTCGTAATTTTTTGATCACCAATAAGCTCTTTCGCCTCCTCTTTTGTAGGGGCTGCAAGGGCTGCGATGGAAACGGCAAAATGACCGTTTGGATGATGCTTGCGATAAGCTATAGCTGCTTGTGCTAATACATCATTATCACTATTAATAAATCGCGCAAAGACGAACGCAATGCCTAGTGTGCCTGCAAGAGCGGCACTTTGTGGACTTGCCCCAAGTAAAAATAATGCTGGCTTTACCTTTGGAATCGGTGTTGCCTGTACGCCATATAATTCGTGCTCCGCTGGTACTATTTGCTCAATTAATTGCTGTAAGAATGTTAATCTTTCCTCAAAATCTTCTCCTTTATTGAGCGTGCCATATTGCAACGCCTTCGTAGAGAGAGGTAAACCGCCTGGTGCCTTCCCTATGCCTAAATCAACTCGCCCCGGCTCTAACGATGCGAGAACGTGAAAATTTTCTACTACCTTGTAAGGGCTGTAGTGCTGTAGCATCACTCCACCCGAGCCAATATTGATAGACTTTGTTTTAGCAAGTAGATAAGATACTAATACTTCTGGAGAAGCCCCCGCTAATGTATCTGTATTGTGGTGCTCTGACACCCAAAAACGTGAGTAGCCCAATTGCTCTGCTTTTTGTGCTAGAGCCACTGTTTTTTGTAAAGTCTGCTCGTTTGTTGCATCCTCAATAATAGGGCTTTGATCTAATATGCCTAATGAATAGCTCATACATTGCCTCCTCAATTACATTTATCCTTATACATTTACTAGGTTTTTAGACAGACTGTTTGACATAATGGCTTTCTTTAAATGGTAAACCTAAGTTACCTCGTAATGTGTCTGCCTCATATTCTTCACGGTATAGCCCTCTTGCTTGTAAAATTGGCACAACCTTATCTACAAAATCCTCCAGTGCTCCAGGTACAGTAACGCCTATAATAAAGCCATCAGCCGCCTCTAGCTCAAACCATTCCTGCACGAGGTCAGCGACATGCTCTGCTGTACCAAAGAATGCTGTTTTCGGGGTTGCTTCACGTAACGCAACTTGTCGCAATGTTAGCCCTTCTTGCTTGGCATACTTTTTAATATAATCAGTCGTACTTCTAAAGCTGTTTGCTCCAATATCACCAAGCTCTGGGAACGGAGCATCTACATCATATTGTGTAAAATCATGATGATCGAAATATCTTCCAAGATAAGCAAGTGCACGTTCTATCGAAACAAGCTCAATGATTTCCTGATACTTTGCTTCTGCTTCTTCAGGCGTATTGCCAATTATCGGAGAGATTCCTGGAAAAATTTTAACTTCATCTGGATTGCGTCCAAACGCCGCGACCTCAGTCTTTACCCTTTTATAAAATTTCTGTGACTCTTCTAACGACGCACCGTGCGTAAAAATCGCGTCTGCATCCTTTGCTGCTAATCGAATACCTGCATCTGAAGAACCCGCTTGGAAAATAACGGGCTGCCCCTGCTTAGAGCGTGCAATATTTAGCGGACCTTGTACAGAAAAATATTTACCCTTATGATTTAATGTGTGCAACTTATCAGGATTGAAAAATACATCATTTTCTACATCTGCGACGAAAGCATCATCTTCCCAGGAATCCCACAAGCCCTTTGCTACTTCTAAATATTCTTCAGCAATTTGATAGCGCTCTGCGTGGCTAGGGTGCTGCTCAATTGTTTTATTGTAGTTTAAGGCAGTGCTTTCTAAAGGGGTCGTTACGACATTCCATCCTGCACGCCCCCCGCTAATATGATCCAAAGAGGCAAATTGGCGTGCAACTGTAAATGGTTCGCTATAGGAGGTTGATACAGTACCTACTAACCCGATGTTTTTAGTTGCTACCGCTAGCGCCGAAAGAATTGTTATTGGCTCAAAACGATTTAAAAAATGAGGAATGGATTTTTCATTGATGAACAAACCATCTGCAATAAAAGCAACATCAAATTTCCCCTGCTCTGCCTTTTGTGCCTGCTGAATATAAAAAGGCAAGCTTACACTTTGATTGCTAGCCACCTTAGGGTGACGCCAGCCTGAAATATTACCACCTACACCATGAATAATAGCCCCGAATCGAATTTTGTCCTGTCTCACCATATTTGTTCCTCCTCAAATTTTATTTTTTACTAAACATAGTGGTTAAGTATGTTTTATAGTTAAAAAAATATTTTATTTATGGTTGCGCATAGATAAAATAGGATTGAGGAAGATAATACAGTTCATTTATACAATTTGCAATAGGTTACATAATAGAAAAAAATTTACTGTCTTATAAAATATTTTATCAATGCGAATTTTCTTGAATGCTTTCGAATTCCACAGCTGTATCAAATATTGTTTTCCAAAAGGCTGGCGCCAGTGTCTCTTTATTTTTATACGTTAAAAAAATGTGTTGATTCATATCCAGTAAATGCTTAACATCAATCTCAACAAATTCCCCACTTTCAAGTTCCCTTTTTACACAAAGATGCGGTAAGAAGCTCATATACTCTTTCGTACGAATAAATTCTTTCGCTACTTCTAAATGATCTGTTCGCACTTCAATATTTGCTGATACGCCCTCTACCTCAAACATTTTATGCACATAATTCCAATCAAAAGCCCCACATTCAAAAAACACCATTTTTTGTTGTGCCAGTTCCTTTGCTTTCATTGGATTTTGTTGTATAAAGGGATGCTCGCGATGCATTACAAGTTTGACTGCATTACTTAGCAATAGCTCATTGCAAATGCCTTCCCTATGCACGTATTGAATAAGACCAAGATGGATTTGATGACTTTGCAATTTCTCTAAAATCACCGCTGTTGAACCTGTGATAATCTGAAAACGCAAATGTGGAAAGTCTTTCTTCCATTTTGGCAATGCATAAGCCAAAAAATATTGTGCTGTGACACCATTTGTACCAATGCATACCTCGTCAGACTCCTTCGTTGCCTCTAATTGTTTCTTTCCTTGTTCGAAGGTTTGCACAATCTGTGTCGCAAACGGTACAAAATCCTTGCCTTTATCCGATAATATTACACTTCGCCCATCACGATGAAATAACTCTACATTCAACTCTCGCTCCAATGTTTTAATACGTGCCGTCACAGTCGGTTGAGATAAAAACAATGCATTTGCTGCCTTATGAATACTTTTATAATGCACTACATATAAAAACGCTTCGATATGGTCAATGTTCATCTGAAGCCCTCCACAAATTACTTATTTATCCTATTATATAGATAATAGTTTTAATTCTCTATATAAGATTGGAAAACTAGGGATTATAATTTAAAAATGTATCTGAAAAAAAGTAAATAGGCAGTTCAACAAGAAAAAAAGTAACCTAGCGTCTCCCAGGTTACTTTATTATGTAGCGATGTGGTCATCCATCTTGATAACATACATCACGCGCGGCTTACATCCCTCTGTCTGTAACCACTGTTATGCTATTCACATTGACACCCCCTGTTGTCAATATGAACTCTATCTATATAGTATTTCTCAAACTGAGAAGTATAATACTTGGCGTCTGTTCTTGCTCGAAATGTTCATTTATTGCATTAAGCTAGAATTGAGGCTAGCACTGCTTTTTGTGCATGGAGTCTATTTTCTGCTTGCTCAAAGATGTAGGAATTTGGGCCATCAATAACAGATGACGCTACTTCTTCTTCACGATGAGCCGGTAAACAGTGCAGGAACATATAATTCGGTTTTGCGTATGCGACAAGCTCATCATTAATTTGATAACCTGCAAAATCTTCTAGACGTTTTGCAGTTTCCTCTTCTTGCCCCATCGACGTCCATACATCAGCGTATACTACATCCGCGTTTATAACCGCATCTATAGGATCGTTTGTAATTGTAATTGTACTACTATTTGCTGCTGCGATAGCATGTGCTTTTGCGATAACATCTGCATCACATTCATAGCCAACTGGTGTTGCTACCGCCACATTCATTCCTACATGAGCAGAAGCGACTACTAATGAGTGCGCCACGTTGTTGCCATCTCCAACATATGCAATTTTTAGTCCTTTTAATTGACCTTTATTTTCAGCGATCGTTTCTAAATCCGCTAAAGCTTGGCATGGGTGATAAATATCCGTTAATCCATTGATAACCGGTATAGATGCATGCTCTGCAAGCTCCTTCACCATTGCATGAGAGTTCGCTCGAATCATAATACCATCTAAATAGCCTGATAACACATGTGCTGTATCATAAATCGATTCACCGCGACCAATCTGCAAATCACGTGCATGCATAAACATACCTTTTCCGCCTAATTGATTCATACCTACTTCAAATGAAATACGAGTACGAGTTGAATGTTTTTCGAAAATCATGCCGAGTGTCTTACCTTCTAGTAGCTTCGGACATTTCCCTTCTTTAGTAATCATTTTTAGCTGTGTCGCTAATTCAACTAACTGTTGAACCTCTTCACTTGTATAGTCTAGCAAGGTTAATAGGTCCTTGCCTTTTAAGCTAGACACTAACTTTAACTGTACTTCCTCGAGTAATTTCATAGCCTTCGCTCCTTGTTTCGTTGCTGTTGGGTTTAGTATAACAATGCATAAATATAAAATCAACTGAATTTTTATGTTTATTTTTAAAAATTAGAATCTTATCTTCGGATGTGTCTAAAATGCGAATATTTGAATGTTTATGCATATTTCAATTCCGTCGCATAGTCAAGAGAATTGCATTATTGTTAATACATATTTATAATTAATATATATTAATTATTTAGGTGGTAAAATACATGGATAAGGATTTGGTGCATCTTGTTAAAGAGATTAATCGAGTTGAATATGAAACCAATTTAATGTTAACTGAAGAATTTTCCTCATTGTTAGATGAAACATTAACTACAAAACAAGCAGTATTTTTAAGTCTTCTTCAGACGAAAGGTCCCCTTCAAACTTATGAATTAGCAAAGTTAATGGGTACATCTGCGAGTGCTGTTAGCCAATTAGTAAATCGGCTGGAGCAAGAAGGTTTTATAAAAAGAGAAATGAGTAAATTGGATCGTAGAGAGGTTATTATAGAACTAGATGAACGAGGACATCTTTATTTTCAAAAACAGGAAGAAATTGAGCTTGCTATTATTTATAAATATTATACAAAGCTCAAAAGAGAGGACTTGTTACAATTAAAGAACATACTTTCGAAATTACATTCTACTATTTCAGAGGAGCAGGAAAAAAATAAGCGTTCTTAATGGAGGTATTATTGTGGATTTACACGATTTAAAAAAGGACATATTTAAAATTGCTTATCCCTATATAAAAACCCGTCCAAATGTTGCTTTATCCATTGGTATCATTTCTCAAGACCAAGAAGCTACTTTTACTTTCGGTGGCTCGAATTTTATGCTGGAAGAAAAGCTATATATATATGAAGTTGGATCAATTTCTAAAGTTTTTACTACATCCATATTAGGGGAAATGATTCAGGAGGGAAAAGTCCATGTAGAAGATTCTATTGGCAAATACTTTTCTGAAATTCCTGATAATCACCCTGTCACACTCAAACGTTTAGCAAATCATACTTCTGGACTACCGGGAATAGGTGTGCTAAAGAACATTTCCAATCTTTTTGACGCACAAACACCTCGTGATCCTTTTTGTCAATATTCACTGAACGAGACTATACATTATTTTAAAACGCACACAGACGACCCAAAAGTTAAATTTAGATATTCTAACGTAGGAATGGGACTTTTAGGATATATTTTAGCCAATACACTTCACACTGATTATGAAGCAGCTATCAAACAAAGATTAACAGATCCTTTAGATATGCCAAATACATTTATTTCTATCCCTTCTGATCAAGTAGAGGCAGTATTGCAAGGATACACGATTCTTGGACATAAAAAGCCTCCGCTCCAAATGAATGACTTTATGGCAGCAGGGGCAGTCCGTTCAACTGTCAATGATCTTTTAAAATTTATGAAAGTACATTTAAGTGAAGAAAATTTAGGTTATACATTATCACATCAAGCTACTGAAACTTTTTCGGAACATATGGGTATTGGTCTAGGATGGCTTCTTGAGGACAATATCATTTGGCATAACGGTTCGACGAAAGCTTTTTCTAGTTATTTAGGGTTTGATAAAACGCAACAAACAGGTGTCGTTGTTCTATCAAACTATCGCTCTCCTATATTGGCAACAAACCCTGGGCAAATTGGTAAAAATATATTACAGCTTTTACAGGTTAAATAGATACTTTATATGAATACAAAACGGGGTATCTTTAATTTTAAGATACCCTCATTTTTAAAGTATTTTTTACTAAAGAAAAATCTTAGTAGAACTCTGCGTACAGGCCTGCTCTAAAGCCTTATAATAATCCTGTTTATTTTCATATGGGAAAAAGTGATTTCCTAAAAACTCTTTCAAATGAAAGGAATTTGTCGTCACATTTCCCCAATTTTTCATAACGCTTGCTGATGCGTCTGGATCATTAGTTCCGCAATGAGCAACAATCGGACCATGAAATAATTCATTACGATAATCAAAAGACTCATTTAAACGATAATCATTTTTTACAATAGGTAGAATATATTGTAAAACCCCTTTATTTTCCAACAGCTCTTTGGGGGTACCCCCTACTCGTATTAATTCTTTAACTAGTTCACTATCATCCATATATGTTTGATAGTCATCAGGGAAATGATCTTGAGGTGCATGGCGACCGGCTACTATTAATAAATTCACTTTTTTCTTATATTTTTCTTCTAGCAAACAGGCTGTTTTAAAAGCAAGAATAGCTCCCATGCTATGGCCATAAAAATATATTTGCGTTTGATGTGTTACTTTGTGAATTGCTTCTGCAATTTGTGGCATCACATAAAGATAATCTGTAATATACTGTTCTTTTATTCTAGTTGATTTACCAGGTAGCTCTATCGGAAATACAGCTATGATCTGCTTCCATATTTTCCAATTTCTAAAAGCGGCGGCACTGCCTCCAGCATGATGGAAACAGAAAAGCTTATTACTATGTTCGTAATACAACTCGTCCGCAAAAGGGAACCATTTTTTAACTTCTATCACACCCATTCTTCATCCTTCCTTGATATCTTTCGTTCTTAATGGTTCTCGTTCCCGTATGCAAACTTTGTGAGAGGGCCCTATTTTTTTACCAATATCATTCCATAATTTACAAGCTGTTAAATAATATTGTGTTGTTTGTTTAAAGTAAGAACAACTCCAAATATCTTCATAAAATGTTAGAAGAGAGCGTTCAACGCTTTTAGGCCATACCTTTTTATATAAATCTTCGAAGCTATTGTTTTGTGCAGTAAAGACAGTCTCCTCTACTGGATAGCTTAGAAATTTATTGTCTATTCTCTTATTTAAAATAGCCGATTCGTTTAATGACGAACTCATACACGGCATCCAATGCACTGAACCATGAGGGTCTGGTAAATACAATGTTCCTCTATTCGTTCCTAAAGTCACTCTGTGCAATAAATAAATGTTACTTTCTGGATTAGCTAAGTCCATTTGATTGAAAACACGTAATGTCACAGGGGTATCCCGTATTTGTCCAGATAGCATATAAAAAGGATCATGCTCTGTAGGAATATTAACTGGTGCAAGTATACAGGTTTGTAAACTACCAAGGGCTTGCCCTATAATATCTAACATTGGAAATAATACTTGGATACTACAAGCCGCCTCTAAATAAATAATATCACTAACTTCTCTTAATGTTTTCGCCGTTTGTAAAAAGGCATGTACGGCATCTACATTTGGATAAAAACTATTTAAGTGATACTTACAATTACCTACTTTCGCACTTTTAATTAGCTTTACATAGTCATCTTCATGAACAGGATGCTCCTGTATAACATGTATACCTTTCTCTAAAAATGCTTGTGCTATGCTTGTCCCTTCTCCACCCACGATCGTTGATTTAACAACAACGCACGCTTTCAGAATATGAGAAATTCATACATCACATCTTTATCACGCTAGTTAGTCCTCTAATCCAGCCTTAGTTCGTTGTTGAATAATATCACGTTCAAATACGGCTAACATACCAAACATTTCTGATTCATTAAGACCCGCTCGTGCCGTACATGATAACAATCCATTTAAAATTTAACTATTCTTTCATTAGTACCACTTGGAATCTTATGCGTCATGTTGACTACCTCAAAAAGCAGGAAACATATTTTATTTTACCTACACGACACTTCCTATCATGGTAAAATATCACTTGGTTTAATATTATTAGTGGAGGTAATTCAATGAAAAGACTGACATTATTTTTGGTATTTGTTTCTTTATTGGTTTTAGGTGCATGTAGTTCAGCTAGTGTAGCTAAGGACAAACCAGAAGAAGCAACTGCAGAAATTATTCAAACAGTTGTGACAGGAAAGGAAATTGAAGAATTAATAAAAGCAGGAGAAACAGACAAAGTCGAAAAAATGCTAAATGAAAGTACCTTAGAACCCAATATAGATATAGAAGCAGTAAAAAGTTACATCACCTTTTTAAAATCCGATGAACTAATGTCTTTAAAAACAGCAAAATTAATGGATAGTGTAGATTTTGGTTATAGTGGTATTTTATCAACGGAGATCAGTAACGCTATTTACTTGCCACACGAAGAGGGTTCTCTAATAACAGGCATATTTAAAGACAGGGAAGGTTTCGATTACATAGATTGGAAGTATAATGATGCAAAAGATGCCTACGTTAAAGCAAAAGACTATAGTGAACTATCGGTAAAAGTTGAAGTCGAAAAAGCATTAAAGAAAAAGTTAGTTGAAGAAGCAAAAGGAAAGAATCCACATATAGGTATGACAAAAGAAGAAGTTGAGGCTTCGTTATGGGGACAACCTGAAACAATCAACAGAACAGTTACTGAATATAGTATTCATGAACAATGGGTATATGGACAAGGTCAATATCTTTACTTTACAGATGGTATCCTAACAAGTTTCCAAGACTAAATAACATTCATCTTAATTTAGAGTGTGAACGTAGTAGAGACGCTCAACTTATATACATGACTGGTTGGGTTGTCGGTAGCCCGGTGGAGTTGAAAAGTAACATTTCAGAGCACTTAAATGGATTCGAAAACGGCGAGAGATTTATGGTTAATTAAGAATGTGGTAGAGGAGAAACAAAACCTAGTTATATTCCAGGGCATAATTTGGAGGTTATTGAACAATGAAAAAGAATAACGTTTACAAAGTAATAATTGCATTTTTAACATCTATTATAGTGATGGGTATCATAGCTATATGGTATCTCGTATCTACCGATAGTTTTCCTACAAAGATCAAGCAAGAAAGTTTGAGCTCGAAAGATGAAATTGCTAAGGTGGTAGAATCCGAAGAGGTAGAAGCGGTTGAGGTGATCCACGAGCCCGCTACTGATAAATCTTGTCTGTCACCTGAAAACGCAATCACTTTAGACGAAATGTATGCGAATTACCAAGAGTTTAAACGTGTGGCACTTAATGAAGGTGGATCACTAAATTTCGATAATGCAATCAACGCTTATAACGGCATCACTAAGAACTTAGGTACATCGGTCCTTATGACCCGCTCAACTGCTTACGACAAAGAAGTATACAAAGTGGTAAACGAATGGGCTGAGGACGCTTCTAACGTCTCAGAAGACATGCTAGGTTTCATTCAAGGTACGCTGGAGGTGAATGACTCTAATTTAAATATCTTCAGAGCTTCGTTTGATGATCTTGATAACTTCTACGGAAATAAACAGAAATGGGAAAATTGCCAATGACTATGTATGACGTGAAGGGAGTAACTTCTAATGATTATATGCCGGGATGGGAGGCCGGAGAATTATTCTCCGTCTCCTGTGAAGCGGTTGGGTAGGGTAGGGTATCGTAGCACAGTGATGGATGAAAACTAATATAGCGGTGATGGTTTATATTGTTGAAACAGAGGAAATTAAATCCAATATTCGGAAATTATATTTAACATATGAACTATTTGAACAAGCTCTTTTTAGACTTGTTCTTTTTATTTTTCTACAAACTCTAATTTGTCTTTTAACGCTATAAATTATGATAAGTAGTAACAGCTAAATCACTATGCCCAAGAGCTTTACTAATAAGAGCTATACTTGCACCTTTATTTAGCAAATTCTTTGCGTATGCTCTCCTAATGGCATGAGCATTGATATTCTCTAATAAATATTTACACCAAGCATCTATCTTGAGTTGACAACTGTCTACGTCCCCCTATCATGAAGGCGGTCGAGTTGAAACGGCTCAATGCAAAAATGCCTTGCCTTGTTCTCAATAAATCAAAAAATGACTTAAGGGAACAAGACAAGACATTCAGCATAATCTCATGAATCCGTCATTTGAGGTATCCGTTTATGTATGCCCTTGTTTAAATGCGCTCTCTCGAACAATACATCTACTAATCTACTTCTGCCCCCGATAGTTGGTGTAATCCTTATACGTACCTTACACGTAGCGTAAATGCCTATTCTACTGTTATGAAAAACTCGGCAACAATTACAATGTGTGATGTATCCTGCGTAGCCGTAGCCACTCAGACCTTCCACTCCTAGCCGTTAATGGTCGCTAACACCATTCACACCCAAAGCGAAACAAGGAACGCTTATAGAGGGTGCTAGACGTTTGTGTGCGATGGGAACGTCATAACCTGTCAAGTTTAGTTACAATTGGTGTTACTAGGTTTCCACCAACGAGCCAACACGACCTCATGCTACCCAAAAAAGACAATAGGAAACTAGACCTTTGCATTTCCACTTTTTTTGAAGTAAAATGAAGGCATGTTAAACGCTCATATTTAGTTGTATTGGGTACTGCTAAATGCGTTGGAGGGTAGCATTGCGAGTGCTAACCCTCTTTTTGTTTATAAATAGTCACGTAAGCTCTCTGCTACTGTTTCCTCATCTAAATATAAATATCTGCTTGTTGTATGAAGGCTATCATGTCCTAGAGCATGTGAAACTAGGTTAATATTTGCTCCTCTTTTAATGAGATTTTGAGCATATAGTCTTCTTATGCTATGAGCATTAATATTCTTCAAACCATAGAGCCTACTGTACTTCCAAAGGTTTTTGGCAATCAAATTCGCAGGTGATACAGTGTCGTTAATCGGTGTAGCATGAGTAGTTAAAAATATGTAGCTATTCTTCTGTTTGTACTCCCTACGAATCTACATTGATTTCATGTAAATACTCTACCTTTACCATTTCTGCAAAGCGTTTACGTAATCCATTCAGCTTCATTTGCTGATTGAGTACGAGCAATACATGATTGATAGTAAGGTTCTTAATACTCTTATCATTCACTATGGGCATATAGAGCTTATCTACAATGCTTTGTTCTTCTGATATTGGCTCTTCTTCCTTTCGAGCTTGAATTGCCAAAATCTTTGTATCAAGGTCAACATTTATGTTCTTCTTTGGTCTAACCAACGCAAAAAGCCTCCTAACATTTTTGTTAGAAGGCAAAACTACGGTATATCTATTTAGTTCTTTCCGATGTTCTTTCAAAAGTATTAGTCAAAAATAATTTTATTGACAGCATCACGGTCTAATTTTTTAATAACTTCCACCATTAGTTTTACAGCATTATCGTAATCATCACGATGTAAAATGCCTGCATGTGAATGGATGTAGCGTGTAGCAATACCGATAGATAGAGCAGGTATACCATTTGCAGTTACGTGGATAGAGCCAGCGTCTGTACCGCCACCAGCCATTGCCTCGAATTGATATGGAATATTGTGCTCATCAGCCACATCTAATACGAATTCACGTAAACCGCGGTGTGATACCATTGATGCATCGTAGACAACAATTTGTGGACCAGCACCCATTTTACTAGTTGATTCTTTTGCAGTTACCCCTGGTGTGTCTCCTGCTACACCTACATCGACAGCAAAGCCAATATCTGGTTGGATCTTATGCGTAGCAGTTTTCGCACCACGAAGCCCTACTTCCTCTTGTACATTCCCTACAGAATAAAGGATGTTAGGATGCTTTTCATTTTGCAATGCTTTCATAACATCAATTGCAATCGCACAACCAATGCGGTTATCCCATGCTTTTGCTAATAAGTATTTTTCGTTTTTCATCACATTAAATTCGAAATATGGTGTTACCATATCGCCAGGACGTACGCCCCATTCAAGCACTTCATCTTTTGAAGCCGCACCAACATCGATAAACATATCTTTAATGTCTACTACTTTGTTACGCACATCTGCTGGTAAAATATGAGGAGGCTTTGAACCTATAACTCCAATAATTTCATCGCCTTTACGTGTTGTAATTGTTACACGCTGTGCAAGCATAACTTGGCTCCACCAGCCGCCTACAGTTTGGAATTTGATGAACCCTTTGTCATCGATTTGAGTAACCATGAAGCCTACTTCATCTAAATGACCTGCAACCATAATTTTAGGACCATTTTCATCGCCAACTTTTTTAGCAATGACGCTACCTAAATTATCTGTTTCAACTAAGTCTGCATATGGTCCAATGTATTTTTTCATGACCTCGCGTGGTGCACGTTCATTACCTGCAATACCATTCGCATCTGTTAAATCTTTAAACATTTGTAATGTTGGATCTAGTTGTGTCATCCTCTTTTGCCTCCTGACTCTTGTATCTTCTCTATTATACTTCGTTTACCGAAATATTCCTAGCTTAATCGTCAGAAAATTGGTGTATTTCTTACACTTTAATATCCCGAACGCTGACGATTATAATTTTCTTCATTTTTCTCTATATATGCCGTAACAACGTCCTCAAACGAAAAGCCTAGATTGAACGCAAGTAATCCATAGCATTGCCAGATCGCTAAATATCTATCCTCTGTAGGTTGACTAATAAAGCTTAAAATATAGTCTTGTGTCATTAAAAATGTCTCTGTTAAATCTCTCTTCTCTTCAATCACGGGCCATTTTTCTATTGCTGTATAACCTTTTAATAGGCCAAGTGATAATATAAAATGAATAGAATCTACATATTCCTCTAAAATCACATCTCGCTCTGAGGCTCCCTTTGTGCTCCAAAACTTAAAGCAACGTGTCTCATTTGCTAGTTCAGCTAGCTCCACCATTAAGGCTAAACCTTTTTCTTTAAATACATCACGTTCAATATTTTGTGTTTTCTCGATGAAATCATCAAGCTCTTTTTGCATTTTAAACAATTGTTGTAAATTCATTTTTTCTCCTAAATTTCTTAAAAATATTTATAAAAAGTGAAACTAATTGCCCTCTACAATCGTATAGGAAGGAATAACCTTTCTTCAAGGGGGAAATTAAAAATGTTGCCGTTACTTATTCGTCTTGCTGTTATTGCGCTTATTATCTATGTATTTTATAAAGCGATTCGTTATATAACCGATCCTAAGCGAAAACTTGATGAAGCCTATGAAAAAGGCCAATACTATTTTTATGATGACGTCAAAAATGTCCGAAAAAATTTCTTTATTTCTTATAAGGGTGCTCTTTTCGAAGGTGAAAAATACCTCGGCACTACTGAAGATGCCTTCGAGGTTGTTACGATTTTTGTTGGCGCCCGAGACGCCGCTACACTGCAAGGTTTTACGAAAAGAGACTTTGAATACCTACAGCAAGAAATCCTATTGAACTATCCGAGCGCAAAAATAAATTGGAAACAACCCATTGAAAAGCTTATGCACAACACATCCTCATCATGAGGATGTGTTTTTATTTATCGGAACATTTTCGGGTTTTATCGGATTGTTCTTGCGATTTATCACCATAATTGTACTAGGATAAAAAATTGAATAGCTGCTAGCAGTGGGAAGCCAAATGCAAAGCTGTTATGGCGTGTTTTATGACGGAATAAATACATTCCTAGCACGCCACCTACTGCTCCCCCAGCGATTGCCAATGTAAATAATGTGCGTTCTGCAATACGCCATTCATGTTTTTTTGCTTTTGATTTATCCATGCCCATCATAACGAGCAGGACTATAGAAACAATCGCCATATACGCTAATAATGCTTCTCCCATTGAGTACTCCTTTTATTATCTATTTACTACTACTCTAACACAAAAAAGACTGACGGATAAATCCATCAGTCTTGCGAAAGCATTATATCACTAATTATTTAGCAACTGCTTTTTTAGCAGATTCAGCTAATTGAGTGAATGCTGCTGCATCAGTTACAGCTAGGTCAGCTAACATTTTACGGTTAACTTCGATACCAGCAACTTTTAAACCGTGCATTAAGCGGCTGTATGAAAGGCCGTTCATGCGAGCAGCTGCGTTGATACGAGTGATCCATAATTTACGGAAATCACGTTTTTTCTGACGACGGTCACGGTATGCATATTGACCTGACTTCATCACTGCTTGGTTAGCAACTTTGTATAATGTATGTTTTGAACCATAGTAACCTTTAGCTAATTTCAATACTTTTTTACGACGTTTGCGCGTCACTGTTCCGCCTTTTACGCGTGGCATATGAATTACCTCCTGCTTTTCATTTAAAAATGAATATTAGTATTTTTTAGTCAATTATTTCATGTAAACAAGTAAAGATTTGATGCGTTTGAAGTCACCAGATGAAACGATATTTGCTTTACGTAGGTGACGTTTTTGTTTCGTAGATTTGTTTGCGAATAAGTGGCTTCCATAAGCACGGTCATATTTTAATTTACCTGAACCCGTTTTTTTGAAACGTTTCGCAGCTCCACGGTGAGTTTTCATTTTTGGCATGTCGAATTCCTCCTAAACTGTTCGTCTAATATTATTTCTCGTTCTTCGGTTGAAGAACTAAGAACATGCTTCGGCCTTCCATCTTCGGTTTTTGTTCAACCGTCGATACTTCAGCACAAGCTTCAGCAAAACGATCTAATACACGTTGACCAATGTCTTTGTGTGTAATCGCACGACCTTTGAAACGTAGGCTACATTTTACTTTATCGCCTTTTTCAAGGAATTTAATCGCATTACGTAGCTTCGTTTGGAAATCATGCTCATCGATTGTTGGGCTCAGACGAACCTCTTTCATTACGATGACCTTTTGATTTTTACGAATTTCACGGTCTTTCTTTTGCTGTTCAAACTTAAATTTACCATAGTCCATGATACGAGCGACTGGCGGCTTGGCTTGAGGGGCCACAAGGACAAGATCCAAGTTTACACGAGCGGCGATTTCTAGCGCTTCATTACGTGTCTTTACACCAAGCTGGTCACCATTGTGATCGATTAATCGAAGTTCACGTGCGCGAATGCCTTCGTTTACATACATGTCTTTGCTAATAGTAATCCACCTCCAAGTAGTTGTCGCGAATACATGGTTTGGGCAAAGCCTTGCCCGGTTGAACGGTACATCCTCTTGTCATGTCCATAAAAAAAGGACGGACACTAAGATGTCCGCCCGCTATATGTGCATGCGCAAGTCTGCGCAAAACAATTCAACGTGTAATACCTGTTCACAGCCTAAGAGCGTTGTATCAGGTGAGAAGCGGGCAGCCTCTACTTCAACCACAAACTTTGTATTCATTAACCTTAATTATATTAGCATGTATTTTATAAGCTGTCAAATGTTTTTCAGCTTATTATTATTAAAGTAACCTAAAAATTTTAAATCTAAACCATTATAATGATTCATCTTCATAACGTGAGGTTGATTTCCCGGCTGGGCGCTTTCCTAGGGGCGTCCGCTGAGCCGCTTGAGCCAACACGATGTTGGTCACGAAGGCGTTATCACAGGATGTAAATGCTCTTAGCTTTCGTTCCTCTATATACTCGCTCCAGGGTCTCATCTGTGACGCTGATCCCCGAGCAGCCGCCCAGCCTCCACTCCAATCAACTTATATAAATGGCATTTGTTTTAACAAGTGTCACCCCAACATTTGATGACGAAATCAATAATATTGTTTTAATAAAATTAAGATTACCCTTCAAAAATTGCCGGCGAATTCTAAATCGTATTCGCCGGCAAAATCATTAAATTATTTTGTAATCTCTGCTTTAATGTTGGCTAAGAAGTCTTGGAAGCTAATTGTTTCTGAATCTTTTGAGCCATAGCGACGTACATTTACGCCACCAGCCTCTACTTCTTTGTCGCCGATAACAAGCATATACGGGATTTTTTTCATTTGTGCTTCACGGATTTTGTAGCCTAGTTTTTCTTCACGGTCATCCATTTCAATACGTAAGCCCGCTGCAGTTAATTGCTCTTCAATTTGTTTTGCATAATCAAAGTGTGCTTCGTTTGAAACTGGAATGACTTCAACTTGTACTGGTGCTAACCATGTTGGGAATGCACCTTTGTACTCTTCGATTAAGAAGGCAACGAAACGTTCCATTGTTGATACGACACCACGGTGAATAACAACTGGACGATGTGGTTTACCATCTTCTCCAACGTAAGTTAAGTCAAAGCGTTCTGGTAATAAGAAGTCAAGCTGAACTGTTGATAAAGTTTCTTCTTTACCAATGGCAGTTTTCACTTGTACGTCAAGTTTAGGACCGTAGAATGCAGCTTCACCTTCAGCTTCGAAGTAATCTAAGCCAAGCTCATCCATTGCCTCTTTTAACATACTTTGTGCTTTTTCCCACATTGCATCGTCGTCAAAGTATTTTTCAGTATCTGCTGGATCACGGTAAGATAAACGGAATGAATAATCTTTTAAATCGAAGTCTTTGTATACTTCTAATATTAACTGTACTACTTTTTGGAATTCCGCTTTAATTTGGTCTGGACGAACGAAAATATGTGCATCGTTTAAAGTCATCCCACGTACACGTTGTAAGCCTGAAACAGCGCCTGACATTTCGTAACGGTGCATTGTACCAAGCTCCGCAATACGTAATGGTAGGTTACGATAAGAATGCATGCTGTTTTTGTACACCATCATATGGTGAGGACAGTTCATCGGACGCATAATTAGTGTTTCATTATCCATTTCCATTGGTGGGAAAATAGAATCTTGGTAGTGATCCCAGTGACCAGAAGTCTGGTACAGCTCTTTAGAACCAAGTACTGGTGTATAAACATGTTTATAACCAAGAGATAATTCTTTATCTACAATATAGCGCTCAATGACACGACGGATTGTTGCACCGTTTGGTAACCATAGCGGTAAACCTTGACCAACTTTTTGAGAAGTTGTAAATAATTCTAATTCCTTACCGATTTTACGGTGATCACGTTCTTTTGCTTCTTCAAGCATTTGTAGGTGATGTTTTAATTCTTCTTTTTTAAAGAATGCTGTACCATAAATACGTTGTAGCATTTTGTTATCTGAGTTACCTCTCCAGTAAGCACCAGCTAGTGAAAGAAGTTTGAACTCACGAAGCTTGCCAGTCGATGGTGCGTGAATACCTCGGCAAAGGTCGAAAAATTCACCTTGGTAGTAAATAGAAACTTGCTCATCAGCCGGAATCGCTTCAAGTAATTCTAATTTGTATTCATCGCCAATTTCTTCATAGATTGTTTGTGCTTCTGCACGGCTAACATTTTTGCGCTCGATCTCTAGGTTTTCAGCAATAATTTTTTTCATTTCTTTTTCAATTGCTGGTAAGTCTTCAGCAGTGATTGGCGTTGGTGCATCGATATCGTAGTAGAAACCACCTTCAATAACTGGACCAATACCAAGTTTAACTTCTGGGAATAAACGTTTAATCGCTTGTGCTGTTAAGTGTGCAGTTGAATGACGTAAGATTTCCAATGCTTCCTCATCATCCTGTGTAATAATTGAGATTGTAGCGTCCTCTTCAATTGATGTTTTTAAATCGACTAAGACACCATTTACTTTTCCAGCATATGCTTTTTTACGAAGTCCTGGGCTAATTGATAATGCTACATCATCAGTAGATGTACCTTTTGCAAATTCCTTTACAGCGCCATCTGGGAAAGTTAATTTAATCATATCTGACATTTTGTTTGCACTCCTTATAGGTTTGTTGTGATGCATGATTGAAGTCCAAGAATCCCCGGAATTTATCCTTATTCAGTAGGTGTTTGGACACCCACTAAAAAGAAACTATATCCGCATTCATCTCACCACTATTTTCTATTGAACAGAAATAAAAAAAGCTCCGTCCCTACGAAAGGGACGAAGCGTATGCTCGTGGTTCCACCCTTCTTCCTTCCGACTTTTTATAGTCAGACGAAGCTCAAGGCTAGCTAACGGGCTAGGGACCGGCGAAAGATTATCCCTTTCGCTGCTCAGCAGGTAGTAAATAGTGTGCTCGAACTAGGAAGCTTACAGCCAATGACTTCCCTCTCTAAAAGCCGTTACACAAAATTCATGTCCTCATCAATGCATTTTTTTAATCAATTATGCCTCGGCATAATTGCGTCTGGAATCGGCTTTGTGCAAGCACAAAGCCGATTCCGTGACATCCGCCGGAGGCATTAACCTCTTTCAGCGGGTGTTTGCACAGCCTGCTGAAAGAAGTTAATTATTATATGTGACAGTATACGCTCGATTGTCACAAAATGCAACAGTCAATCTCACATACGGCGATTTTTTCCACCCATTTCAATTGGCTCCGTCAACGCTTTAACACGTTCCATAATACGTCCAGCCTTCACGACTTCAATGTCACCTTTTTGCGACTGTGCTAAATGATGCTCCAATTCATCATAATTAAAATTAGATGTAATGAATGTTGGCAATTGCTCCGCCATACGGTAATGGAAAATAGTCCCTAAAATTTCATCTCGCGTCCAAGCGGTCATTGTCTCGGCTCCTAAATCATCGAGCATTAGCACTGGTGCCTTTTTCACATAGTCTATTTTTTCATTCAATGTATTATCGCCAATTGCATTTTTCATTTCTCGTAAAAATTCAGGCACGAAAACTACAACTGACTTTACTTTAACCTTCGCAAGTTCATTGGCTAATGCGCCTAGCACAAAAGATTTCCCTACTCCAAATTGACCATATAAATAAAAGCCTTTAGAAGGCAAATCCCCTGTATCTAGTATACGTTGAACAAAATCAGTCGCACGGTTTGCAATATTGATACGTGTATGATCATCAATAAATAAATCACTAATTGTAGCTCGTAGAACATCCTTCGGCATATGCATACTTGCGATCATATTAGCAACATCCCGGCGCTCATCTTCACGTATCTTTTGCTCGCATCGCACATAATCAATTTCAACGGTACTCCGCACTACGCGTAAAGTAGGTAAAAAACCTTTTAAGTAGTTTGTACAACTCTCTGTACTGCCACAGCCACAGCATACTGTAGATTGACTAATAAACTCATGAAGCTTCGGTAAATTACGTTCAATTGATTCATAGCTTAACTCATCTGCATGCTCTGCTAAAAATTCTTGCACACGAGGGTTTTCTAAAATTTCTCGACGCATCGCTTCGTAACGTTCTTGAAATGATGGTACATTAATTGCTCTTTTTAATGGTCCATTAATTGGTTCGATTGTCATTCACCTACCTTATTTTGAATATTCCCTAATTTATCCAGTATTTTTTGTCTTTCCTTTTCAAAATCAGTAGTATCAGTATTCGTTGTATCTTTTAATACTTCCTCTGATTTTTCATTACGCTTATAAAACCAATCTGGTACTTTTTCCTCTCGGCGATTTTTTGTGTAAGAGTTCTTTTTTGCCGAAGTCTGTGGCTTATTTTTCCACGTAGTGTACTTATCATGCTCTTGGCGTGCTAGTTCCATTGCTTCTTTTGCCGTTTGAATATTTTTACGTACCCAATGATCCGCAATCGTTTCCACATATTTTTTAGGTAGCTTCATATCAGTTGTTAGCATTACATATTCCAAAAGAGCATTAACAACGCCTACTGGCATTCCATGCTGGACAATTAAACTCTCAGCAAGCTGCACGGAGGTCTGTAAAGGTTCTTTGCCATTATTGATATCTCGCAATACTTGCACTGGGGGAGTCGTCTCTAAATATTGCTGAAGTTCCTGATCCTTTGTTTTTTGGCCTGATTCCTCTATGGATGACAGCTGCTTACTCACTCTAGCAAGCTTTGGTGGCTCTTTTGATACCGTTAGCTTATAAAAATCCGCAGCGGCTTTACGTAAACGTTCCAGTGAAATACCTAGGTCATCATCTAATGCGAGAATCACTACTTTTTGCATATCAAGCGCAGTTAAGTGATATAAAAATGCTAATTTTGCTATTGATTCACGTACCTCAAATGTTAGTAGGCTTGCCGGCACTAGTTGCTCCGATAAGCCCGCTTGCAGTAGTTCAAAGTCAAACTGGTCAAAATAAAATGGATATACTTTTTGCTGTTTATCCTTGCTACTAGTATCAGCTTGTAAATCATTTGGAATGTTTGCACTTACAGGCTTAAAAACATCTATGAAGGCACGCGATACATCTTTAAATTCTGCATCTCTTGCAGATGGGATAAAACGCTGACGTAACTTCCGATAAGCTTGCTCCCCTATTTTACTAAATAAAAACATCGAGAGCAGTGGGTCTTTCATAAAGCTATCTGCATCAAGTGGACGTATCAGCTCATATAAAAAGCATCGCTGGCCAGCATCCTCTTTTTTCCAAGTGTGTAACAGACCAATTGCTTCAAGCGCAATACGTGCCTCAAATACTTTGCCAATAGGAAGCCCTAGCACATTCATTAAATAATAATGTGTCATTTGCTGACTTGGCATTTGCTCAGCTTCTGCCCATAGCGTTAAATAAAGGCTGATTGGTCCCGCTCCAATTAAAGGCTGATAAAAAAGCGTTACTAATTGACGTTCCTGCGTAGAAAGTGCATGAGGTAGACGAATGTCAAAAGAATCAGCTGGCTGCAATTCCTTATACAAATGGTTCAACGTCATTCACCCTCTCTGTTTACCTTATAATTTCTGTTCTGTCTGACGTTGGATAATTTCTTTAATTTCTTCAATAAAGACATTGATATCTTTAAATTGACGATAAACCGATGCAAAGCGCACATAAGCAACCTCATCGATTTTCGCTAAGCGATCCATTACCATTTCTCCTACATCCTCAGATCGGACTTCGGAATTCCCAATGCGGCGAAGATCTTTTTCAATAGACATTACTAGTCCCTCAAGTACTTCAAGAGAAACAGGACGTTTTTCGCAAGCACGAATAAGTCCACGAAGTACCTTTTCACGGCTAAATTCTTCTCGTGAACCTTCTTTTTTCACTACAACTAAAGGTGTCTCTTCAATTTTTTCAAACGTTGTAAAGCGGAAGCCACATGACTCACATTCACGACGTCTACGAATTTCTTTATTATCATCAACTGGCCTCGAATCCACAACACGCGTTCCGTTAAATTGGCAAGATGGACATCTCATATAATTACTCTCCTGATTTCACAACAATTTAATATTTCTATTATAACAAATTTCCTATGTATAAGAAAAGCGCATTGACGCTAGTGTGCTCATGATAAACCTTGAAAGGCTAAAGTACAAGCATAGATTCTACATTTAAACTAGCTATCTAAATAAAAAAAGCACATTGAAATCACTGGGATTTCAACGTGCTCGGTCTAATTATTATTATTATGCATTAACTGTTTCTAAAGCTTTTGCCACTTTTTTCACAAGATCTACAACACGTGCAGAATAACCCCACTCATTGTCGTACCAAGCAAGTACTTTCACTTTGCGGTTACCCATTACCATTGTAGAAAGTCCATCTACTGTAGAAGAGTAAGTTGTTGTATTGTAATCAGAAGATACTAGAGGCTCAACTGAGAAGTTTAAGATACCTTTCATTGGACCTTCAGTAGCAGCCTTCACAAATGCAGCATTGATAGAATCAACTGTTACGTCTGTGTTTAAATCAACTACTAGGTCAACTAATGATACGTTAGGGGTTGGAACACGAAGTGCCATACCATGAATTTTGCCTTCTAATTCTGGTAACACTAATTTTAATGCTTTTGCAGCACCTGTAGATGTTGGGATGATTGATTGTGCGCAACCACGTGCACGACGTAAATCTTTATGTGGATTGTCTAAATTCTTTTGATCATTTGTATAAGCGTGAACTGTTGTCATTAATCCGCTTTCAATACCAAATGTGTCATTTAATACTTTGGCAACTGGGGCTAAGCAGTTTGTTGTACAAGAAGCATTTGAAATAACATCATGTTTTGCGATATCAAGTTTCTCATCATTTACACCTAAAACAATTGTTACGTCCTCGTTTTTACCAGGTGCTGTTAAGATAACTTTCTTTGCGCCTGCTTCTAAGTGCATTGCTGCTTTTTCACGATCATTAAATTTACCAGTTGCTTCAATAACGATATCCACACCCATTGTTGCCCATGGTAATTTTAATGGGTCACGTTCGCTAATAATTTGAACACGTTTACCATTTACAATTAAAGCATCGCCTGCTGGCTCAACTGTACCCTCGAATGTTCCGTGATTTGTGTCATACTTAATCAAATGTGCTAAAGTTTCAGCTGGATAGCTAGCGTTAATCGCAACGACATTTAAACTTTCTTGCACGATCGCTTGGCGGAAAACCATACGTCCGATACGTCCGAAACCATTAATAGCAACTGATACTGTCATTTATAAAATCCTCCTGTGAGTCATACTCAGATTAATTATATACTTTATGCGAATAGTATAACACAATTTCAAAAAAGATGAACATTATATATTCATAATATTAAAGTTCTTATTTTCTGAAAAATAAAATCGCCAAATTAGTCCTTATTATGGTATAACTCCACAAAAAAATGCGTAGCAAAGTGTTCTTGCTACGCATCTCATAGTGAATGTTGTGCACTTTAAATGGGGTGATTTCCGTTCCAGGCTACTCGCTTTCCCACGGGAATCGAGTAGCCTTCCACTCCAATCAGCGATAGCGTAGAATTTTATTCATTTCAAAAATAATGAACAATGTTGACAATATTGATAACTGTGACGCTATTGTACACCTGTTATTGCTAGCACTTTGCTTTCGCACATAAAAAACATGCTGAAGTTTCTTTTTATAACTATAAATTAAAGTGCCATACCAGAAGATACACGCTATGTGAAGCGGCTCATCGGACGCCCCCAGGAAGCTCTGCTCTGTGCGAAAGCGTAGCGACAGCAATTGTTTTATCTGTGCGAAAGCGTAGCGACAGCAACAACAAAGCGCCCAGCCGGAACGGAAATCACCCCCTCGTTTTGCCGAAGAGCCATACTATTTTTAATGTGCCACCTTAATTTCATTGACACAATAGTTTTTCAACAATATGAAATGCGTAGCAATATGTCATTGCTACGCATCGATTGATTTAATTATTAATTTTATTATAATACGTCCCAATAGGTCAGGATTTTCTTTAATTGGTGCTCTGTTTGTTCTAAATTTTCATTATTATAAATAACCGCATGTGCACCTTTTTCTTTCACTGACATAGGTAACTGAGAACGCATTCGAGCTAGGGCATCCTCCTTCGATAAGTTGTTACGCTCCATTAAACGACGAAGCTGTACCTCTTCACTAACCGATACCACGATAATACGCTCAACAAAATGCTGCAATTTACTTTCAAATAACAGTGGAATATCCATCACAACATCCTTTTCTCCAGCCTCTAAATAAGCATCACGCTGGCGTAACATTTCCTTACGAATAGCAGGATGCATAATATCATTTAACATTTTACGCTTTGCAGGCTCGTGAAAAATAATATCGCCAAGCTTGGCACGATTTAAACTACCGTCTTCTAGCAATATAACTTCTCCAAAATTTTCAGCTATTAACTTTAAAGTCTCCGTTCCTGGTTCTACAACATCACGCGCAACAATATCTGCATCGACAATCGGTAAACCAAGTGCTGTCATCATTTTTGCTACTGTACTTTTTCCGCTCGCAATACTTCCTGTTAGTCCGATAATCATAGTTAAATCCCCTTTAATGTTGACAATTTGGGCAAAAGACTGATGTACGCCCACCTATCGTCATTTGGCTCGTTGCAGTACTACACGTTGGACACATCTTCTTTCCATACATTTGCAGTCGATTCTGCATACTTCCAGCCTCACCATTAATATTACGATAATCTGAAATTGTTGAACCACCTGCTTCAATGCTTTGGCGTAAAATCGCGACAATTGCCTCGAATAATGCAAGCTTACTCTTTTCACTGATGCGGTTCATTGTGCGGGCCGGATGAATTTTTTGAGCAAATAATGCTTCTGTAGCATAAATATTGCCACAGCCCGAAATAACCTGCCCATCCATAATTACATCCTTAACGGCCTTTTTCTCATATTTCGGTAACTTTGATTTCGCAATAAAATAATCACATGCTATTTCATCGAATGGCTCTGGCGCCATTTTTGTTAATGGTGCATGATCCTCAATTTTTGTTAAAAAACGTAATTCACCAAAGCGGCGTATATCCGAATAAATTAAATAGCCACCATCTGCCATTAGGAATGTAGCATGAATATGCTTTTTAAATTTCGCCTCATGGATTTCCTCAGGCGAATTCACTACAAACCACGCACCTGTCATCCCTAAATGACTAACAAGCACATAAGGGACATCCTCCTCTTTCAGCAAATGAAAAAAGATATATTTTGCACGTCGTTCGATTTTTGTAATCGTCATTTGAGACAAGGATATTTCAAATGCATCAGGCTCAGCTTGCTTCACGATACATTGCTTTCCTTCCCCAAAGGAAAAACGAATAATTTCAGATAGTTGAACCTGTTGAATTGTACGCCCTTCAATCTTAGGTTTTAATGCCTGGACGACACCTTCAACCTCTGGTAATTCAGGCATTTTAATCCCTCCTTATTTTGCTTCGTACCAAGTCGCACCGTAGTTAAAATCTACTTTTAATGGTACTGAAAGCTCGATTGCGTTCTCCATAACCTCTGGTACTATTTTTTCAAGCAATGCAATCTCCTCTTTAGGTGCTTCAAAAATTAATTCATCATGCACTTGTAACAGGAGCTTTGCCTGCATATTTTCTTTTTTCAAGCGAGCATCCATATCAATCATTGCTTTTTTAATAATATCAGCTGCACTTCCCTGAATTGGTGTATTCATCGCAGTACGCTCTGCAAAGCTTCGTAAATTGAAATTCGAGCTCGAAATGTCAGGTAAATATCGACGTCTATTTAAAATCGTTGTCACATAACCATTAAACTTCGCATCTTGGACGATATCATCCATATATTGTTTTACACCTGGGAAACTCGCAAAATATTTCTCGATAAATGTAGCAGCTTCCTTACGAGTAATATCCAAGTTTTGCGATAAGCCATAATCACTAATACCATAGACAATACCAAAGTTTACTGCTTTTGCAGCGCGACGCATATTACTATCGACCTCATCTGCTGAGACATGGAATACATCCATCGCAGTACGTGTATGAACGTCCATACCTTCACGGAAAGCTTCGACTAAATTTTTATCCTTTGACATATGGGCCAATACACGCAATTCGATTTGCGAATAATCGGCAGAAAATAGTATCCAATCTTCTTGCGATGGCACAAACGCTTGACGTATTTTTCGCCCTTCTTCTAAACGAATCGGGATGTTTTGTAAATTTGGATCAGTTGAGCTTAAACGCCCTGTAGCTGTTAATGCTTGTTGGAATCGAGTATGCACCTTTCGATCTTCTTCATGGATTTCCTTTAGAAGGCCTTCAATATAAGTTGACTGTAATTTTCCAAGCTGACGATACAAAAGAATATGTTCAATAATGGCATGCTCTGGTTTTAATTTTTCCAATACATCTGCTGCAGTGGAATAGCCTGTCTTTGTCTTTTTAATAACAGGAAGACCAAGTTTATCAAAGAGGATGACACCTAATTGCTTTGGCGAATTAATATTGAAGGCTTCTCCTGCCTCCGTATAAATCTCCTGTTCAATCACAACTAGTTTGTCACTTAGTTCCTGCCCCATTTTCTCTAATGTGGCACGATTGACCGTGATTCCCTCACTTTCCATTTCCCCTAAAATAGAAGCAAGTGGAAGCTCTAAGTTTTTATAGAGTTCGAACTGTTCGTTTTCCTTTAACAATGCCTCAAGCTTTGGCTGTAAAGACCACACAGCAAAGGCTTTGCGGCTGGCATGCTCAGCAAGTGCATCAATGGCAGGTATAGCTCGTTTCGCCCCTTTACCATAAACAGTCTCATTTGCCTGCACATTACGATAGCCTAGTTCTTTCGCAAGTGTTGCCACATCATCCCCACTTAGCGCAGGATTATTAATATAAGAAGCAAGTAATAAGTCAAATTCCACACCAGCTAAACGAATTCCCGCACGATTTAACGCAGCCTGAGATGCTTTTGAATCAGACATATACTTTATTTTAGTAGCATCTTCTAACCAAAGACGAAGGACATCTGATTTAGCCGCAATATCAAACGGCACGTACATTGTTTTCGCTCCATCTGTTAGTGCAATGCCTAGTTGCTGACATGTATGATAATGCTCGTCCTCCAGCTCCAAATGCACTGCCATTACATCTTTTAAGTGCTCTTGTTTCACTTCCTGCACAATTTCATAGTCAAAAGGTGCTTGTTCCTCTTCTTGGACAGTAAAATCACTTTTATCTAGCAATGATTTAAAGCCAAGCTCTCGCCACACGCTAATTAATTCTTCTTCATTCGGACCATTATAGATAAGATCCGAAAGCGTTATATCAATCGGGGCCTCTGTAAAAATGGTAGCTAGTTTTTTACTCATTAGTGCCTGTTCTTCATTGGCAACTAATTTTTCTTTCATTTTAGAAGCCTTCACCGTATCCATTGCCGCGTAAAGCGACTCGACTGAACCATGCTCTTTTAACAATTTAACTGCCGTTTTTTCACCGACACCCGGTACACCAGGGATATTATCTGAAGAATCCCCCATTAAACCTTTCATATCAATAATTTGTTGGGGAGTTAAGCCGTATTTTTCTGCAATAAATTCTGGTGTATTTCTTTCAATTTCAGTAATGCCTTTTTTAGTAATATATACTGTTACTTGCTCAGTCGCGAGCTGTGTTAAGTCACGATCTCCTGATACGACGATGACGTCCATATCCTGTGATGAAGCTTCTTTGGCAAGTGTCCCTATAATATCGTCCGCTTCGTATAGTTCAAGCTCATATCGCTTAATACCATAAGCATCAATAAGCTTACGTATATAAGGAAACTGCTCTGATAATTCTGGTGGAGTCTTTTGTCGACCACCTTTATATTCCGTAAATGTCTCATGACGGAAGGTTGTCTTACCCGCATCAAAGGCAACCAAAATTTTCGTTGGCTGCTCTTCCTCTAATATTCTTTGTAACATTGTTGTAAAGCCGTACACTGCATTCGTATGAATTCCACTATCATTCGTTAATAGAGGTAACGCAAAAAACGCGCGATATGCTAAACTATTGCCGTCCAATAATAGCAATTTTTCCTTTGTCATGATTTTATCCTCCTGCGTTGTCGTCTTCTTAATTGTAAAACGAAAACGTATGTTTGAAAATGCCTCTTCCCTTTACTTTATCGAGAAAACGGTTATTTTACCAATCATAACGATGAAAATCGCCAAATTTTCTACATTAACAGTTTAACTCAGGATTAACGACACACAAAAAAGCCAATCACTCATTGTAATTGACTTTTCCGATATTATTCACTAGCTTTAGTTGTCTTTTCTTTGCGATAGAAAATCTCTTCATATATGACTGTCAAAATAAAAGCATTCATAAAGGCAAATATTAAAAATAATGGCATACCACCAAGCTGCGGTTGTGTAAGCTCTGTATTAAACACCATTACAGTGCCGATTTGCGCTAAGAAGAAAATGAAGCCGATCCCAACTTGCCATATAGGACGCTTAACTTTGCGTTTTTCGTACCAAAACATTTTTTTAAATATCTTTCGTACATCCTCAGCAATGACTAAACCTAATAAAAACAAAATAACAAAAAATACTGGTATATGATAAACACTTTTTGTGATCCATGCAAAATCTGATAGACGGAAGAAAAGTGTAAATAACGATGCAATACTACAGGCTATCAATAGATTTTGGAGCCACTTGCTAATTTGCAATTTCACAACTATTACCCCCATTTTTTAAATCTGAACATTATCATTCTATCAGATAATAGTAATTTACGAAACACAAAATTATAAATTTCTATCATTTTAATAATAAACCATTGATAAATGAAAGATAATTAAAATAACCTGATTAAAAATACCTAAACCCAAACTACAAAGACCCCTCACCATAATGTGGAGTTGATTTCCGTTCCGACTGGGCGCTTTGCCGCTGACGCTTCGCTTTCACGCAGAGCAGAGCTTCCTGGGGGCGTCCGATGAGCCGCTTCACTCGCGATGCTCGCTTCAGGGTCTCGGGCCAACACGATGTTGGTCACGAAGGCGTTATCACAGGACGTGATGGTTTTAGCCTTCGTTCCTCTATTGCTAATCCCCAAGGAGTCGCCCAGTCTCCACTCCAATCAACTTTATAAATATCGCCATTCATTAAAGTCCTTCCTATGCCATACAAGACATCTTACTAAAATGTAAAAAAGCCGTCTCAAAAAGTTTGAGACGACTTCATATACTAATCCCTGCAAGAATAATAGTATTATTTTATATAACCAGATAATATTTTCGCATATGGTGAAGTGGATGGCAAAATAATGACCGTATCTTCACCTACAGTTTTCTTATATGATTCTAATGTGCGGTACAATGAATAGAATTCAGGATCTTGAGAGAACGATTTATTGTAAATCTTAGCTGCTTCTGCTTCACCTTCCGCTTGAATCAATGCTGCATCCTTTTTCGCTGTTGCCAGCATTTCTTGAACTTCCTTATCTGTTTGAGCTTCAATACGGCGTTTCTGAGCATCACCTTCAGATAGGTATTTTTGCGACATTGATTCACGATCCGAAATCATATTTGTAAACACGGATTGCTCATTTTCAGTTGGCAAGTCGATACGACGAATACGAACATCTATTACTTCTATTCCATACTTATCATTTGAAAGTAACTCATTGACACGTGCAGTTACCTGATCGTTGATACTCCCACGTGAAGAATCTTCATCATTTATAATCGCCTTATATTCTATTCGACCAAGCTCTGAACGAATAACTGAATAAATAAACTCTTCCATACGTGATTCAACTTTTTCGATTGTTCCTGCATTTGAAATTAATTGCTTTGGATCTGTTATATGCCAAACTGCATAATTATCAATAATAATTCGTTTTTTATCCTTTGTATTAATTTCTTCTTCAGAAACTTCATACGTCATTTGGTTTTTTGGTAGCTTCGTTACGCTTTGAACAAATGGAACCTTTATTTTCAAACCAGGCTCACTCTGAAATTTCACTACTTCTCCAAACTGTCTAACAACCGCGTATTCGGATTCTTTAACTATATAAACATTAGTAAATAATATAATGGCAATAGCAAAAACGGCTGTTAATGTTACGGCAAAAGAAATATATTTTTTCGGATTCATCGGGCCTTTTTTTGACATTTTGACCACATTATCCACTGTATCCTCTTCTTTTGGAGCAGTATTTTTGGATTTACCTGATAAAAAATTGAGGAATTTTTCAAGATCCTTATTTTTTTGGTCCATTAGTTACCGCCCCCTTCTTTTTTCTCCTCTTTTGGTGTTTCCTGTGCCGCAGGTGTCTCCTGTTTCGCAGGTTGCAATGCTTGAAGAGGCAAGTATTTCATTGTACTGCCATCATCATTCATAATATAAATTTGTGCTTTAGGTAAAACATTTTCAAGCGTTTCTAAAATTAAACGCTCACGTGTAATTTGTTTATTACCCTTATATTGCTCATACATTTTATTAAAGACAGCTACATCCCCTTGAGCCTGCTCAATACGGGCTGTTTTTTCACCTTGAGCCTTCGAGATAATAGCATCTTTTTCACCTTCAGCCTCATTAGTACGCTGATTCTTATATTTTTCTGCTTGATTAATTTTTGTATTTTTCATTTCACGTGCGTCTGTAACAGCTGTAAAGGCTGCTCGAACATCTGCATTCGGTAACTCAACATCCTGTAGTTTTACCCCTAAAACACTAATACCAATATCGTATTTTTCAATAAGCGAAACGAGTAAATCTCGTGATTTTGCTTCTATGTCCGCTTTTCCCTCTGTTAACGCAGCGTCGATTTTGGAACTTCCAATAATTGATCGAATCGCACTCGACGTAGCGCTATGTAATATTTTTTCTGGATCTTGTGAGCTGAATAAATACTTTTTCGGTTCTGTAATTTTCCATTGAACTACAAGGTCTGTTAAAACAATATGCTCATCCCCTGTAATCATTTTCGTTTCAGCATCATAAGCTTCCAATTCACCTTTTTTATTTTGCTTATAGCCGAACTGTAAACTAAATGTTTCCTTCGATAAAACCGCAACCGATTGTACAGGCCAAGGTAATTTAAAATGTAAACCTGGTTCTGTTACTGTTTCATCGGCACGACCGAACGTAATGACAACAGCTTGTTCTGATTCATCTACCGTGTACCACGATGTAAATACAGCAATAAGTGCAACAATGCCGAAAATGCCAAGTCCCACCATCACTAGTGACCTTTTCACACTCATGTCTAATCCTCCCTTAAGCTTAGTACTAGTGTATACGGGACACATTATAAAAAGTTTCAAAATATTTTAATAAACCATTTTTTATTTTAGGCAGTTTGACATAAGGAGCAAGCTCACCAAACATTCCTGCACTGGCCCTCCACCTAAAATCATACCGCACAAATAAAATAGAACCGAAAAAAAATCCTGTTACCATTTAAGGCAACAGGAAATTGACAACTAGATGTTCAAATGCCGGGAAAAATGTTGTTGATAAAACAATGCTAATTAATGCAGCTACAATCATAGCAAGACTTGCGAACGTACCTTCAAGCTCACCAATCTCGAATGCTTTAGAGGTACCCGTACCGTGTGCTCCCATTCCTAACAGTAGACCTCTAGAGGATGGTCGATGGAAACGACATACTTTAATAACTAATGGTGCTATTAGACTCCCTAAAATACCAGTTACCATAACGAAAACTGCAGTAAGAGTAGGAGAGCCACCAATCATATTGGAAATGTCCATCGCTATTGGTGTAGTAACTGAGCGTGGAACTATGCTATGCACAAGCTCATTATTTAATCCAACTAATACAGCAAAGATAAATGATGATGTAATAGCAACAGCTGAGCCAACTGCAATACTTAGAACAATTTCAAAAGCATGTTTCTTTAATAGGTCAAGATTTTTATAAATTGGTACCGCAAATGCAACTGTTGCTGGTCCTAGTAAATTTGATAAAATACTGGCTCCTGCAGTATAGGATTTATAGGATGTACCCGTTAGTAGCAAGATGATAATTACCACTAATGGTGTGATCAGTATAGGTGTTAACCATTCCTTCTGATACTTTTTATAAAACATTTTACTAGTATAAAAAACTGCAATAGTACCTAGTAAACTTACTATAGCTATTAAAAAGCTCATGCAGTATCACCTTTCTTTCGTTGCCCTAGCAATTGTGCTGTGAAACCTGTTGCAAACATTACAACTATGGCACTCAATACAATAACAAGCACAGCTTTCACACCTTGCTCACCGAATAATGCAGTATAATCGATTACTCCGATAGCAGATGGAATGAAAAATAGTAATAATTCACTAAGTAATAAACCTGCACCTAGCTCAATCCATTCAAGCTTAATAATATGAAACTGCAAAAGTAAAAACAATAAGACTAGTCCAATTATGCTCCCTGGAATCGGCAAGTGAAGTAGACGTGCAATACTATTCCCAACAAATAAAATTACATAAAGATAGCCGATTTGCACGATACTTTTGACGATTTTCATGGTCATCCTTCTCTCAATTTTTTATCCCGCTTTAGCGGTCAGGAATATAAATCACTTCTAGATAAAGTGGGCTTATTAGCTGACCGTATAAACCTAATTAGTTCAACTAACAGGTACATTGATTGTTAGTTCATGTTGTCGAATTGTATTAAAGAAATTAAAATGTCATATTAAATTATGGTTTTTCGGCAAAACGAATGGTTGATTTCCGTTCCGACTGGGCGCTTTCCTGGGGGCGTCCGATGAGCCGCTTCACTCGCTTTGCTCGCTCCAGGGTCTCATCTGTGACGCTGATCCCCAAGGAGTCGCCCAGTCTCCACTCCAATCAACTACTTCTCTTAGAATATATTTTCCGGCCATATAACTCTAATAAACGATAAAAAATGTTTTTTATACGAAAGCGTATTGCTAACGTAGCGACAACATAAGCAGAGGAAGGAAAGCGAGTAGCCAAACGGAAATTCCCCTCATTTAAAGCTCAACATCATTCTATTTTATCAACACTATAAACTAACAATCAGTACATTGCTTATTAGTTGAATATTATGCTACTATACTTTACACCTATTTGCGTTACGTGTAAAACAGAAAAAGAATCTATCACCAAAAAGTTTGGTAATAGATTCTTCCTATTGGCGATAACTAAGCAACACAAATCAATTATGCCTCGGCATAATTGCGTCCGGAATCGGCTTTGTGCTTAGGCCTGCGTGATGCAGGTCAGTTAGCCGTTATCGCATGGATGCGATTATTTTAGGCTAACATCCTTTATTAACTCCTTTCCGATTCCGTGACATCCGCCGGAGGCTTTGGGCCAACGTGATGTTGGTCACTCAGTCGTTGCCACAGGACGTGGCGTTCTTAGACTGAGTTCCTCTATTTCAGCAGGTGTTTGGACACTCTCTGAAAAGTAATTTAAATTCGCATTCATCTCACCACCTATAAAGGTGGGAGACTTCTGCTGAAAGCAGTTAAAAAATCTTCATATATAAAGATTTTTTTTGGCTATTTTAAAGTCTTAATAATTATAAGGGGGGTTTCTACTAACAAGTATAAGTCCCTATTGTGAATCTAAAATTGTGCTATTGTAAAGAATTCGTTAATTTTTCGGGATCATGACTATCATTTTTGTCCCGACGCCAACTTCACTTTCTACCTGAATGCGACCATGATGAGCCTCTACTAAGTGCTTCACAATAGCTAGCCCTAAACCTGTCCCCCCGGAGTTCCGGCTTCGCGCACGATCCACACGGTAAAACCGTTCAAAAACACGGGCAATTTCATGCTTTTCAATTCCTATACCTTGATCCTCTATTTCAAGAATGCCGTACGTTTCATTTTCTTTTAATCGAATCGTAACGGTTGTATTTTCCGGAGAGTACGTTATGGCATTGGTAATTAAATTTGTAACAATTTGAATGATACGATTCGCATCACCCATAACTTGAACATCACGTTCTATATCAACATGAAAGCTCATATTTTTCTCATCCAGGCGAGGTCCTGTCAGTTCTGCTCCACGTATAAGTACATCTTGCAAGCCCATCGGCATAATATTAACGGTAAAACCATGCTGTTCAATTTTCGATAACTCCAGTAAATCCTGGATAAGCATCTGCAGACGGTTACTTTCCTTATAAATGATCTCTAAAAAAGATAGTAGCATTTTTTCATCTTTATACGCACCATCCAGTAAAGTTTCAGAAAAGCCTTTAATAGATGTAATAGGCGTACGCAATTCATGAGATACATTTGCTACAAAGTCCTTACGAATCTGCTCTAAACGAACAAGCTCCGTAATATCATGCATAACGATAACGACACCAAGCCATCGACCATGATCTCCTATAACAGGCGCTCCATACACTTCCTTATTATATAACTCCTGTTGGACCTCCATTTTAATTTGTTGACGATAAGGCATTTCTGTTAGAAACACATGGTCGATAAATTGCTCAAGTGATTTAGGTAAGCCAATTGTACGAAAAACTTTTCCTTGTACGTCATCAATTTGCATACCGAAACGCTCTAAAAATACACGGTTTACGATAGATATATTCCCCTCACGTCCAATCATCATGAGGGAGCTTCCCATATTTTCAATTAACGTTTTAAGCCTTTCCTCTTCTACCTCGCGAATCGTCGTAATATCCTGTAAGTTACGCGCTAAAATATTGATGGAGTGACTTAGTGGCATCATACGTTCACGCTCATTTTCATGAGCACGAGCACGGTAATTTCCCTTCGCCAGCTCTAGTGCTGTATCTGTCACGTTATCAATAGGAGCAGTGAAATTTCGAATCATATAGCGACTTACGATAGCTATTAAAATAAGTGCTATTATAAATAGAATTGCTAGCACCCCATAAAGTCGCGCATGAACATTCGATATTAAAGAATCTGTTTCCTCAATGTTTTGAGCAGTATATAGTGCCTCTTTATCTTCTTTTGATAGTTCAATTTTTCGTTCATCTAATACTTGGTTAATGGATTCTTGCATCTGTAAACTAGCCTGCTCATTGTACTGTTCTATATAAACAGGAAAAAGCTGACCTATAACAATCATTAGGACAGCTAATATCGATCCAAGCAATAGCATGAATGTCAAGAATAAGCGGGTGCTCATTGATTTCATGTCGTCTTCGGCTCCTCGAATTTATAGCCAAGGCCGCGAATTGTTTTGATGAACATCGGCTTACGGCTACTTTCCTCGATTTTATCGCGAAGGTGGCTTATGTGAACATCCACAATTCGAGTATCGCCAGCAAAGTCATACTTCCATACAGCACTTAATAGCTGATCACGTGTTAAAACACGGTTTTTATTTTCAAGTAAATAAATGAGTAGCTCAAATTCCTTTGGTGTAAATTCCAGTGCCTCATCCTGTAAAAATACTTCAAAACGCTCTGGAAAGACACGCAATTGTCCAAATTCATACATTTTCTCTTGTGGCCCATTCTTATCTTCAACCACTATATTTTGAGTAAAACGTCTTAAAACTGCCTTTACCCGTGCTAACACTTCGCGCGGACTAAAGGGTTTCGTCATATAATCATCTGCCCCCAGCTCTAGACCAAGTACTTTATCGAACTCGTCATCCTTTGCTGTTAGCATAATAATAGGTGTATTCATACGTTGTTGACGAATTTGTTTACAAACCTCCATACCATCAAGCCTTGGAAGCATCAAATCTAATAAAATTAAATCTGGCTGTAAGTCAATTGCCTTATCAAGACCCTCTTGACCATCTGCAGCTGTTTCTACAACATATCCAGCCTGCTCTAAATTATATTTCAATAATGTCGCAATAGAAAATTCATCTTCTACAACTAAAATCGTTTTTGTCATGTGTAATGCCTCCGTTAGTGATTTGAAACCCCCATTTCAAATCCAAGACGTCTATAAAGCAAGTGGTGGTATCACCAGCAAAGTACCTTCAATCACAAGTTGCTTTTGCTCATTATATGAGTGTACCGATACAGTAATTGTATTTTGTAATTTATTGACTTCTGTTACCTCTAAAAGTGTATCAAATAATTCATAATGATAGAGTGGTTCTAAATATTTTATATGTTGCTCAATAATTCGTGCACCTGGTCCAGGAATATACTTTGACACAGCTGACGTAATAATACCATTTAACATGATTGTTGGTACGATTGGCTTTTGAAAAGGTGTCATCGCAGCATAATCATGTTGAATATAAAGCGGATTATTATCATTCGTAAGTCCTAAATAAAGCAATAAATCCTTATCTTCTATTTTTTCGGTAATATGAATCTTCTCGCCAACTGTAACTTCATCAATAGTGAGACCAAGCTTACTGTTTTTTTGAAGCAAAAATACGCCAACCCCTTTTCTATCATATACCTTCATAGTATCAATTTTATTCCAAAAGTACAACGAAAAGCAGAATAACCATTTTATCTTCATTTAGCAAAATGGGTTCGTCTATGCGACAGCTACCATTACTTCAAGGCGAAATTGATTAAAGTTTAGTACCATAACGTGGGGGTGATTTCCGTTCTAGGCTACTCGCTTTGTCGCTGACGCTTCGCTTTCGCGCAGAGCTTCCTGTGGGCGAGCGCCGAGCCGCTTCCTACGCTGTTGTTACTGCCGCTTCGCTTTCGTACAGAAAACATCCGCTCCGTGCAGGGTCTCACCTCTCTCGCTTTCCCACGGGAGTCGAGTAGCCTTCCACTACAATCAGCGATAGCGTAGAATTTTCAACGCTATAAATGTTCGCATTGAGATGTACATTTTTGTTTGTCTTAGTATGTACACTTTCTCTCAAATATTCATATGTATGAATATTTACAACTCGATTATTGAAACCTCTACTCTCATGAATTGTCAGCCAAAACCAGCTACTACATAGCCGAACAAGGCTATCATGCTAGCCAATCCAAATAAAGTTGTAATATACATTGGTTAGCAAAAATGTACATGGTTATACGCGCCTACTTACAAGCGCATTTATAATCGCCATAGCAACTCACCAAAATCGAACAGACATATAACAGTGACGCAATTGTAAATCTATTGCTATAGCTTCGTTAGCACTTTACTTTTACATAGACAAAACATTGTTAAGGTTTCGTTTTATCGCTTAATAGATAATGTCAGAAAATACATGCTATATGAAGGACACTTTAATTTCATTAACATAATAGTTTTTCAACAACATAAAATCGAGTAGGAATGAATCCCACTCGATTTCATAAACTCTTATTAAGCTAAAACTTTCATAACGTCGCGGACAGCCTCTGCCGATTTATCTAAAGCTGCTTTTTCATTGTCTGTTAATTCAAGCTCAAAGATTTTTTCTATACCATTTGCACCTAACAATGTCGGAACACCTAGATATAAATCATTGTAGCCATATTCGCCTTCTAAGTATGCAATAGATGGAAGTATACGTTTTTGGTCTTTAATAATAGCTTCCGCCATTTCAATAAGCGCCGCTGAAGGAGCATAATATGCAGAACCATTACCAAGGAGGTTAACAATTTCAGCGCCACCTTTACGTGTACGGTCTACAATCTCTTCAAGACGATCTGCTGGGATTAATGATTCTAATGGAATACCACCAGCAAAAGAGTAACGAGTAAGTGGCACCATTGTATCACCATGACCACCTAACACAAAACCTGTGATGTCTTTTACCGAGATATTCAGTTCTTCAGCTACAAACGCACAGAAACGAGCCGTATCAAGTACACCTGATTGACCTATTACACGATTTTTAGGGAAACCAGTTTCTTTGAATACTGTGTAAGTCATTGCATCAACTGGATTTGTAAGAACAAGGATTGTTGCATTTGGTGAGTACTTAGCAATTTCCTTAGAAACGGCTTTCATTACATCTTGATTAATTTGAACAAGATCGTCACGGCTCATACCTGGTTTACGAGCAACACCAGCAGTGATGATTACTACATCAGAATCTGCAGTATCTGCATAATTAGAAGTACCTTTAACATAAGAATCATAGCCTTGCACTGGTGCAGCTTCCCACATATCTAGAGCTTTACCTTTTGTTGGGTTTTCAGCTTGAGGAATATCCACTAACACTACATCACCAAGTTCTTTTTGAGCTGCTAAAAATGCTGCAGTAGCGCCAGTAAAACCGCTACCGATTACTGAGATTTTTTTTCGTTTCAGAGACATTCGAATACGCTCCTTTAAAATTAGGTTATATAATCAATTATGCCTCGGCATAATTGCGTCAGGAATCGGCTTTGTGCAAGCACAAAGAACTCCCCTTTCCGATTCCGTGACATCCGCCGGAGGCTTCTTTCAGCGGGTGTTTAAACACCCGTTGAAAGAAATTAAAAAAGGGAGGAGAATAAATTCTCCTCCCTCGATTAAACAAGTTCATCGTAAATATTTTATTAAGCTAAGGTCAATAGAAATTTACATTTCACCCTAATTATATCGGCAGAATATACTTCCGCTTTAACTATAATTTCTATTTTAGAATAGAAAATTATAGGTTTTTGATTAATTCATTAGCGAATTCTGAACATTTTACTTCTTTAGCGCCGTCCATTAAACGAGCGAAGTCGTAAGTTACAACTTTAGAAGAGATTGTTTTCTCTACAGATTTAGTAACCATGTCAGCTGCTTCTTGCCATCCTAAGTGTTCAAGCATTAATACACCTGAAAGTAATACTGAAGATGGGTTTACTTTATCTTGACCAGCATATTTTGGAGCTGTACCGTGAGTAGCTTCGAAGATCGCGTGTCCAGTTACATAGTTAATGTTTGCGCCTGGAGCGATACCGATACCACCAACTTGAGCAGCTAATGCGTCAGAGATATAGTCACCGTTTAAGTTCATTGTAGCAACTACGTCGAACTCAGTTGGACGAGTTAAGATTTGTTGTAAGAAGATATCAGCGATAGAATCTTTAACTAAGATTTTACCAGCTGCTAAAGCGTCAGCTTGTGCTTTGTTTGCTGCTTCTTCACCTTGTTCAGCTTTAATAGCATCATATTGGTTCCAAGTGAATGTTTGATCAGCAAATTCTTTTTCAGCTAATTCATAACCCCATTTTTTGAATCCACCTTCAGTGAATTTCATGATGTTACCTTTGTGTACTAAAGTAACAGATGGGCGTTTATGTTTAATAGCGTATTCGATAGCAGAACGTACTAAACGCTCAGTACCTTCTTTAGATACAGGTTTTACACCGATACCAGAAGTTTCTGGGAAGCGGATTTGGTTAACACCAAATTCAGTTTGTAGGAAGTTGATGATTTTTTGTGCTTGTTCAGAGCCAGATTCGAATTCAATACCAGCATAGATGTCTTCTGTGTTTTCGCGGAAGATAACCATTTCAACGTCTTCTGGGCGTTTAACTGGAGAAGGTACTCCATCAAAGTGACGTACTGGACGTAAGCATACATATAGGTCAAGCTGTTGACGTAATGCTACGTTTAGAGAGCGGATACCACCACCGATTGGAGTAGTAAGAGGACCTTTGATTGCGATTAGGTATTCGTTAATTTTGTCTAAAGTTTCTTGTGGTAACCATTCACCAGTTTGGTTGAATGCTTTTTCACCAGCTAGAACTTCTAACCATTCAATTTTCTTTTCACCATTGTAAGCTTTTTCTACTGCTGCGTCGATTACGCGTGATGCTGCAGCCCAAATATCTGGACCAATTCCGTCACCTTCGATGAAAGGAATTACTGGATTGTTTGGTACATTAAGTACGCCATTTTCAACTACAATTTTGTTTGACATTGATATTGCCTCCTAAATTCATAATCATAGGACTGTGTTTTCAGTAACACAGTCCCAAATATTCTAGCATATTTTCCGAATTAGCGCTCGCTGACTGGAACATATTTTTGCATGCCTGGTCCAACATACTCTGCACGTGGACGGATTAGGCGGTTGTTAGCATATTGCTCTAAAATATGAGCTACCCAACCAGAAGTACGTGATACTGCGAAAATTGGTGTGAATAGGTCATGATCAATACCTAAAGAATCATACACTGACGCAGAGAAGAAGTCTACGTTTGCAGGTAATTTCTTTTGTTCTACGATCATGTCATGGATTTTAACTGACATTTCATAAAGCTCTGGTTTACCAGTTAGCTCAGTTAATTTTTGTGACATTACACGTAAGTGTGGTGCACGTGGGTCGCCTTTGCGGTATACGCGGTGACCGAAGCCCATGATTTTTTCTTTGTTATCTAATTTATTTTGAATATAAGATTCAACGTTTTCAAGTGAGCCGATTTCAGTTAACATTTTCATAACTTGCTCATTTGCACCACCGTGAAGTGGTCCTTTTAATGCACCGATAGCTGCAGTTACACCAGAATAAACATCTGATAATGTAGCTACACATACACGTGCTGTGAATGTAGATGCATTTAATTCGTGGTCAGCATGTAATACTAATGCTTTGTCGAATGCTTCAACTTCGATTGCTGCTGGTTCTTCACCTTTAAGCATGTATAAGAAGTTTGCTGCATATCCTAATTCTGGTTTTGGTGCAACTGGCTCTAAACCTTTACGAACACGCGCAAATGCAGTAACTACTGTTGCAATTTTAGCTTGTAAACGGATTGCTTTACGGTAGTTAGCTTCTGTATCCATAACATCCGCTTCTTCATCGAATACACCAAGTAAAGATACTGCAGTACGTAGTGCAGCCATTGGATGTACAGTTGAAAGTGGGTATGTTTTGAATTGATCTACGATTGCTTGTGGAATAGACATGTTGTCTGCCAATTGTTGTTTTAATTCAGCTAGCTCGTCCGCTTTTGGTAAACGAGTATGCCATAGTAAATAAATTACCTCTTCAAATGACGCGTTCTCTGCTAAATCATCAATGTTGTAACCAACATATGTAAGTGTGTCATCGATAATTGAACTGATTTTAGATTCCGCTGCTACGATACCTTCTAATCCTTTAGTTGCTGACATAAATTATCGCTCCCTCATAATATATTTTTTAGTTGTAAATGCAGTTATTAGCTCACATTTACGTTTTTTGCTCATATGAACCATTAAGTTAATCGCTTACATTGCTATTATAATCATTTTTGACAGCTTTGTGAATGAAAAACCTCCGAATAAAGAAAAAGGTGCACGAGCGATTATAAATGAGTTTTAAAGAGATTCTTTTGCGCATTTCAATATTAATTTATCATTTGAAACGGGGTGAATTTGTAAAAATGAGGAATATTAAATATTTTTCATACGAAAGAACTATAAGTGTTTTGTTTTTTACATTCTATTTGGTAATACTATGGTTCGTATTACCTGTATCACTTGCGATTTTTTTGTCTTTTTCTACGTATCCTGTCATAAAATTTCTTCACTCTTATTGTAGGATTACCTATTGGCTTGCAGCAATTATTGTGGAAGCACTTATACTAGCTTGCATTTTTCTTCTCGTTATCATATCTATAAACAGTATTATTCTTGTCTTCCCTGAAATCAGAGATACATTACAAAATTTCCCACTTTTCAATGAATATGAATCAATGTTCATCCAAGTTTTAAAGGAAAAATCGCTCTCTATTTTCGATTCAATCTTTTTATACACAGCTAATATTTTCCAACTATTCATGAAGCACGTAATTGAAGTATTTATATTCCTTGTTGCTTACTATTTCGCCCTATTGGAAACTCGCAAATCCCGATATTGGTTTTTTCAATATGTGCCAAAAAAATTCCGCAATGAATGGCAGAAGCATTTTTCTAAAATTATGCAGCTATTTCATTACTTTTTGTACGTGGAGTTTCAGCTATTCACGATTACACTGCTCATTCTTTGTGCAGGATTTATGATTCTCCAATTTGAACAAGCCATCATTAAAGCTTTTATAGTTGCATTTGCTGATGTACTTCCGTTCTTTGGGATTGGCGTATTTCTTGTACCCATGAGCATTTATTTTTACTTAAAAGGCAATACCTTTTTATGTGTAGCTATTTTACTTTTGTATCTCTTCGTTCAATTAACAAGGCAGCTAGCTGAATCCATGCTTTGGTCAAATACATTACAATTACGTACATTCCACACCTTTTTCATCAGTGCTGCCTCTATTTTATTATTTGGTTTTTACGGCATTTTACTGAGCCCTATATTTTTATTTTTGGCGGTTAAACTAAAGGATAATGCTATTTTTGAACGATGATAAATTGGCCTTTTTTCATTTTTTTCCGCATCCAATAATAAAAGATTGGCTGGAACATTTTGCGAGAAAAAGGCATGAGCAGTAATAAACCAACAAGATCTGTTATAAAACCTGGTAATGCTAGAAGTACACCACCACTAAAATTTAATACTGTGTCAACTAATGCTGGCCCTGGAGCCTCACCACGTGCTATCGTATTTTTAACCTTTTGTACAGAATTCATACCTTTATTTTTCACTACATAAATACCTATAATACTCGTAGCGACTATAAGCAATAATGTATTTAGAACACCAATGTTTTGACCAATTACTATTAATAACGCCAACTCGGCTAATGCATAGACAATGAAACCAAGAAAAACTTTTCTCATTTTTTTCTCCTTTCTATCTAAAAAAGGTATACCTTTTATACGTTATTATAGCCCATTAAGTTTCATTAAAAAAACAATGGGTCCTATTTAAGAGATGACGACGCTATTCTTTTTATAGTAAATGTCATTCCATGAGAGAAAAGGAACGATTTCAATTTGGTTAAATATTGTTTAAACTAGGCAAAATCAGTTCGTTACCATAACGTGGGGTTGATTTCCGTTCCGGCTGAGCGCTTTCCTGGGGGCGTCTGGCTAACACGATGTTAGTCACGAAGGCGTTATCACAGGACGTGATGGTTCTAGCCTTCGTTCCCCTACCCGCTTCACTCGCGTTGCTCGCTCCAGGGTCTCGGGCCAACAGAATTTTTTTTGCAAAAGCGAAGCGGCAGCGGCACCGATGTTGATCACGAAGGCGTTATCACACGACGTGATGGTTTTAGCCTTCGTTCCCCTATTGCTAATCCCCAAGGAGTCGCCCAGCCGGAACGAAGATCAACTTATACACACGACATACGTTTTAACAAAATGTCATCCCTAGATTTCGGTGAAAAGCCGCAAAATGCTATTTACTTCTTTGTATAAGAAAAGAAAAGCTCTAGTACAATTATTTGCACTAGAGCTTTATATTATAGATTACAGAACACTTGCATGCCCTTTGTAAATAACTCCTGTTTCAGCATCCATTGTAATTTCTTGACCGTGGCGAATCAATGTAGTAGCTTCTTTTACTCCGACGATAACAGGGATACCAAGGCTTAATCCTACAACTGCTGCATGACTTGTAAGTCCGCCCTCCTCTGTAATCAGACCAACACAATTTTCAATCGCTGGCATCATATCACGATCTGAGCCAACCGTTACTAAAATGCATCCGTCTGTATCATATGCTAGTGCCTCTGCTGCATTTTTTGCAACAACTGTTTTACCTACTACTGAAGTTTTACCGATTCCTTGACCACGAGCTAATAAATCTCCGATGATGTGTACCTTCATTAAGTTAGTAGTACCCGCTTCACCTACTGGTACACCTGCTGTAATGACAACTGCATCACCGTGCGTTACAAAACCATGCTTCAAGCTTTCATCAACAGCTAGCTCTAAAATTTCATCTGTTGTTGTAACTCGTTGACAAACAACTGGGTTCACACCCCAAACTAGTGTTAATGCGTGAGCTGTATTGGCAGAACCTGTTACAGCGACAATCGGTACACCAGGACGATATTTTGCAATCATTCTAGCAGTGTTACCACTTTCTGTTGGTGCTAATACTGCTTTCACACCTAGGTTAATCGAAGTGTAGGCTACTGCCTGAGAAATCGCCTCAGTCATATTTGCCTCTTTTTCACGACTACGTGTAGAGACGATTGCCTTATAGTCTAATGAGTTTTCTGTACGCTGTGCGATTTTATTCATTGTTTGTACGGACTCTACTGGATAAAGCCCTGCTGCCGTTTCACCAGAAAGCATAATTGCATCTGTACCATCGATAATTGCATTTGCTACGTCACTAGCCTCTGCTCGTGTTGGACGTGGATTACGCTGCATCGAATCTAACATTTGTGTAGCTGTAATAACTGGTTTACCAACTTGATTACACTTTAAAATTAATTTCTTTTGTACAAGTGGTACTTCTTCTGCCGGGATTTCTACACCAAGGTCACCACGAGCTACCATTAATCCATCTGAAACTAAGATGATTTCATCGATATTATCGACACCCTCTTGGTTCTCGATTTTCGGGATAATTTGAATGTGGCTACCGCCATTTTGTTCAAGTAATTCTCGGATTTCTAGTACATCCTTTGCTCGACGAACGAATGAGGCAGCAATAAAATCAACACCTTGTTTAATACCGAATAGAATGTCCTGTGCATCTTTTTCTGTAATTCCTGGAAGCTGTACAGAAACACCTGGCACGTTAACACCCTTTTTATTTTTTAAGACACCTGCATTTTCAACAATCGTATGGATAAGGCCTTTTTCCATGTCTTTTGCTAATACACGTAGTTGAATAAGTCCATCATCTAATAAAATAATTGAGTTTTGCTCAACATCCTCGATTAAAAGATCGTACGTTACAGAGAAGCTTGCCTCTGTTCCTTCAACCTCAGTCATTGAAATATCAATTACTTGCCCTGCCGCTAAATGCAATTCTCCGTTTTTCATATTATGTGTGCGAATTTCAGGGCCTTTTGTGTCGAGTAAAATCCCAACTGGTTTACCTAATTTTTGTGCTACTTGACGAATTAAATTAATACGTACTTCATGTTCCTCATGTGAACCATGCGAAAAGTTTAAGCGGGCAACATTCATACCTGCTTCAATTAGTTTCTCTAAAGTTTCTGTTGACTCACTTGCTGGACCAATTGTACATACGATTTTTGTTTTTCTCATTTTCTGCCCACTCCGTTTTTATACCAAATTATATTGATAGTTCTTTCATTAAAGTATATAAGCTTACATCTGCCTCATGATTTTTTTCGAAAGCCTCAGGCATATCATAGTCAATAACTTGATGATTGCGGATACCTACCGCTCTGCCAGGCTTTCCTTCCATAAGCAATTCAACTGCATGTGCACCGAATTGACTCGCTAGAACACGATCACGCGCAGTAGGTGAACCACCGCGTTGGATATGTCCAAGAACAGAAACACGCGTCTCTTTCCCAGTTTTTTCATATAATAGTTTTGCCAATTCGCTACCAGACATGACACCTTCAGCGACGATAATAATGCTATGCTTTTTCCCGCGCGCTGCTCCACGGTCTAAGCGTGCCACAATGTCATCCAAATTATAATCTTCTTCTGGAATTAAAACTGTTTCAGCACCAGCTGCAAGACCTGCCCATAAAGCAATGTCCCCTGCATCACGCCCCATTACCTCAACTATAAAGGAATTTTCATGGGAAGTTGCTGTATCGCGGATTTTATCTATTGATTCCACGACCGTATTTAATGCCGTATCGAAACCTATAGTATACTCGGTTCCTGGTACGTCATTATCAATTGTTCCTGGTACACCAACAACAGGAAAGCCTTTTTTCACTAAATCCATAGCTCCACGGTAGGAACCATCACCGCCAATAACGACTAGTCCTTCAATGCCAGCTTCACGCATAATGTCAATGCCTCGCTGCTGAACAGCGTCTTCTTTAAATTCAGGACATCTTGCTGAATTTAAATGTGTACCGCCACGTTGAATAATGCCACCTACTGAACCTAAATCAAGATTTTCCATACTGCCTTTTATTAAGCCATCATAGCCATGCTTAATTCCGACAACATCAATTCCATGATATGCTGCCTTACGAACGACTGCACGAATAGCTGCATTCATTCCTGGTGCATCTCCACCACTTGTTAATACGGCAATTTTTTTCATTGTCGAACCTCCTGCAGATACTATTATTATTCACATTAACATGAAAAAACAAACTATGTAAGGGTTCTGATGCTACAAAAACATAACTTTTACATAAAAAATAAAAAGAATGCGCTTTCACACACTCTTTCTATTTAAAAACAACCGAAATTTAACATTTATTCAATATATTTTCATTATTTTCCGCACTATTTACTCTAGGTTTTTTTATTAATGTAAAACACAATTTTTAACTATTTTCGAGCAAATTTACATGGCCAAAAACCTAAAACTGTATTTAAGCTTCTGTAAATTGTCCTATCTTTCTGAATTTCTCATAACGGTCTTCAATTAATTGTTCAGCATTTAAAGAATTCAATGCTTTTAGTGTGTCGCTTATACATTCTTTTATATAAAGTGCTTGCTTCGCTACATTGCGATGAGCTCCACCTGTTATTTCAGGGATAATTCCATCAATAACGCCAAGCTCTTTTAAGTCAGGTGCAGTTATACGCATTGCTTCTGCCGCTTGCTTTCCTAGGCTACCATCACGCCATAAAATCGATGCAGCCCCTTCAGGTGAGATAACCGAATACGTTGAGTTTTCTAACATAAAGACACGATTCGCTACACCTAATGCAATGGCACCTCCACTACCGCCTTCTCCAATAACAATACTAATAACTGGCACTGTTAAGCCCGCCATTTCGACTAGATTTCTGGCAATCGCTTCACTTTGACCACGTTCCTCAGCTGCCTTACCGGGATAAGCACCTTTCGTATCAATAAAACAAATAATTGGTCGCTTAAATTTCTCAGCCTGCTTCATTAATCGTAATGCTTTACGATATCCTTCTGGATGTGGCATACCAAAATTTCGACGAATGTTTTCTTTAGTTGATTTTCCGCGTTGGTGTCCAACAATCGTTACTGGCTGACCTTCAAAAAGAGCAATTCCTCCAAGAATAGCCGCATCATCACCAAACGTACGATCACCATGTAACTCAATAAAGTTTTCACACATAGCCTCTATATATTGTAATGTCGTTGGTCGTTCTGGATGTCTAGCAACCTGTACACGATCCCACGGCTTCATATTGGCATAAATGGATTGTTCTAACTGTGTTAGACGTGTTTCTAACGTTTCAATTTCGCCTGTCATATCTACATCTGCATCGGCAGCAATCGTTTTTAACTCATCAATTTTTTCACGTAATTGTACTACTGGTTCTTCAAAAGCTAAATTTTTAGACATGTTTCACGCCGCCTTTCGTATGCATTTTTACAAGCACTGCTACTTGGTTTCGTAAATCTTTTCGATGGAAGATGGCATCCAGCTGACCATGCGCTAATAAAAATTCTGACGTTTGGAAATCACTTGGCAGTTTTTCTCTTACTGTTTCTTCAATAACACGGCGACCAGCAAAGCCAATCAATGCTTGTGGTTCAGCAATATTAATATCTCCAACAGAGGCAAAGCTTGCAGAAACGCCACCTGTTGTAGGATGCGTCAAGATAGAAATAAACAATAGTCCTTCATCGCTATGGCGTTTTAATGCCACACTCGTTTTTGCCATTTGCATTAATGATAGAATGCCTTCTTGCATGCGCGCTCCACCACTAGCAGTAAAGATAATAAATGGTAGACGTAATTCAGTAGCTTTTTCAACGGCAAGTGTGATTTTTTCTCCGACAACTGAGCCCATTGAGCCCATACGGAAATGAGAATCCATTATTGCTACAACAATTTCTTCTCCATCCAGGGTACCTAACCCAGTCAGTACAGCTTCGCTTAATCCCGTTTTTTGTTGATCCGCTGAAATTTTTTCTACATAAGCAGGGAAATTAAGTGGGTTACTTGTTTGTAAATGATCGTCCATTGAAACAAATGAACCTTCATCTAAGAAATCTGCTACGCGCTCCTGCGCTGTCATTTTGAAATGATGGTCACATTTTGAACATATTTTATGATTTTTTTCTAATTCCTTCGTTAATTGAATGTGACGGCATTCTGGACATTTTGTCATAAGTCCTTCTGGAAATCCTTTTTCTTGTCCATCCTCTTTCTTTTTAATAAATAGGCTGCGAATTGCCATGTTTGACTCCCCCTTTGTTGTCTAATTGCTTCGTACAGTCTTCATCCACTGCTCGTAAGCTGTTAATGCTTCTTTTTCATAGCCTAGCTGCATCGATTTCAACATAGTTTGAATGATTAATTTTTCTTCTTCTGTTGAGTTTCGATTTAAACGGTCACCGTCATAAACTGCTAACTGAAACCATACTTTTAGTGAAAGACGATTTCCTGACGTGATTATTATTTCCCGTAAAACATCCCGACAATTAATCGTACCTTCTATCTCTAGCTTTACAAAAAAACTGTCCCACACAGGTAGTGTTCGCAGAATCTCTGTACAACTTATTACGCGAATGGCTTCCTTTTCATGAATTTGTCGCGTTAATTCGACATCCTTTTTTGATTTTTCATCTTCTAATATAAACATCGACAATATTTCTACGAGCTGATGCTTTTGTGTGGAAGCTAGGAATGTACCTCCCCCATGTCTCGTTTCAATAAGACCTAACAATTCTAAGCTTCGCAATGCCTCTCTCACGGAGGATCGCCCGACACCTAGACGTTCTGAAAGGACTCGTTCGGAAGGGAGCTTTTCACCAGCCTGTATTTTTTCCGTTTTAATAAGTTGACGTAATTGTTGGACGATATCTAAAAACACTTTCTTTTGTTCGGTTTTTTTATCCATACGATCAACTCCTCGTTCTATCAATTTCGCCTTGGCCTAATTGTTGCTGTCGCTTCGCTTTCGCACAGAAAACATTTGTTGCTGTCGCTTCGCTTTCGCACAGAAAACATTTGTTGCTGTCGCTTCGCTTTCGCACAGAAAACATTTGTTGCTGTCGCTTCGCTTT